>NZ_JBHVWT010000037.1:0-58034 GCF_042882135.1 Streptomyces sp. NPDC058240 | reverse complement strand
GACCGGTTCAACAACGGGGAGTTCTCGAAGAACTTCGACAGCTGGCGGTCTACAGCTTCCTGACCAGCCAATTCATCGGGCCGCTGGGGTGGTTTGGGAAACGACTGGGAGTTGATCTAGCTCTTGGCCTTCCTCAGCCGTTCCAGCAGACCGTCGTAGCGCCCCTGCAGCGACTTCATGATGGCACGCTCCATTGCCACCGTCATGCTCCCGTACACCCCGCCCATACCGCGGACTTCGTGCCCCATACGCGTCTCCACCGCGAACTCGCTGTGTCCGTCTTCGTCCAGCCAGGCTTTGTGGCCGTGGCGGATGAGGTAGAGGCGCTTGCCCTTGAAGGTCGGCACCGTGGGAATGGCAGGCCGCGGCTTGCGTACCCCCGGGCCCTGCCGGGCATCTGCGCCGTCCGCAATCGGCCGCCAGTAGGCGGTGTCGAATGCCACCGACCCAAGACTTCCTCCCCACTTGGCAGGGAAGACCCACTTGCTGTCGTGCGATTCGAGCAGCTTCTCTAGCATTTCGGCGAGGAAGGGCGGTATGACCAGGGCGCGGTAACTGCCGTACTTCGGCGCGAAGAACTGCAGCTTCCCGTCCTTGTGCTGCACCTGCCGCTCCACACGGATGGCGGGCATCAGCCCCTCACCCTTGCCGTACCGCTCCACGTCCTCGTCGTACCGCTCGACCTCATCGGGATCCGTGCGCGGATCGGAAGCCGGCCAGGCGGGGTAGCAGTACTCCCGCGTCAGCGCGAACAGTTCGGCCGGCCGCATGCCCGTCATCGCCATGGTCCAGACGAAGACGTAGCCGGAGTACCCGAAGAAGATCTCTGAGTTCAGGGCTAGCCGCTCGACAACCTCCGGCGCGAGGTCCTTCTTGCGCTCCTTAGCCTTCTTCGTGTACTTGCCGCGCTTCCGGTTCCGCTCGACCGGCGAGACCTTGATCAGGCGGGGGACAGCGTCGTCCAGGACCATGCCCAGCACCATCATCACGTTCTTTGCCGTGCCTGGCCCGACGACGCTGTTCACGTGCTTCCGGAACGCCCGGTACGCGATGACGTCGATGTCAGCGACGGTCATACGCTTGAAGTAGGGGCGGATGTGCTTCTCAACCTTCGACCTGTAGCCCTTCTCCGTGAGGTGGGCGTGGTCGAGGGAGTCCAGCCAGTCGTCCAGCCAGTCCGACATGAGGGTGGCGCCGTCGCGGTTGCTGACGTGGGTGCCGTGCCGGATCTCATAGAGCTTGTCGAGGCCGTGCTGGGTGGCCTCTTCCTCGTCGGTGAAGCCGCCTTTGGACTCGTACCGCTTGCGGCCGTTCTCGTGGAGGTCACCGCTCCACCACTTGACGCGGCAGGTGCTGCCCCGCCACTCGACGTGGACGTGTTGATGGACCCGGCGCATGAGAACCCCTTTGGTGCGGTGGGCGCGGGGTGTCCGGCAGGTACCCCTACCGCCAGGACATTCCCACGCACCCCATGGTGTCAGTCGTTCCTGCCGACAGGGCAGTTACGGCATTCGCCACAGCTTCCACCGAGTCCCTCGACCAGTTCCCGCATCGCGGACCGACCCGCGCCTTGGGCTGACAGTTGGCGGGGGACTACACAGACGATCCTGTTGTCGACTTTGAGCGCCTGTCCGATGAACGTCGGCCCGTAGTCGGCTATGAATGCGTCTCCATACAGCATGGCTCCCCCTACTGTCCGGGATTGACGGAGCCTCCAAGGACGTGCTTCGACTCTGCCACGAACATGCCCAGTTGGGGCCACTTGTGCTCAAGATGGCATAGGGAAAGTTGGTAACAGAGCCGTAAAAGCAAATGGTTGTACGGCATTCGGGTGAAGTTCGCTCAGATGAGACCGCGTGATTTGAGGTCTCGAACCACCCGGTCGGACAGTGCTCGGATCTCGTCGGCCGTGAGGCCGCTGGTTGTCGCGATGGCGGCCAACTGGACGACGTCGCGCGCCTCCTCGTCGAGGAGCTCTGGCGAGAGGTGCGATACGACGACTCCGGGTGCGGACTCCAGCGGCGCGATAGGTACTGGCTCCTTGCCTTCGAGTACGGCAATGGAACTGCCGGGTGCCCACATCAGCAGGGCGTCGATCTTGACGTAGTTCGTGGTCCGGATGGCCTCCCCCCGCTCGACCCGCTGCCACGTCCCTTTGGACGTGCCGGCGTCCTTGGCGTTCTTGTCGTTCAGGGCAAGGCCGAGGTCGTGGCGGCGCTTCTGCGCCACCTTCGCGAGGCGATCGAGGTCACGGGGTGCCATGCGCCCATCTTGGCAGGACCCGCTAGGACCAGCCAGGACTAGGGGCGGATTGGGCCTGAAGTGACTCTTACGTAACCCCAGCTCAAGGGGCATGTATGGGTAACACGTGTCCCGCGATGGGCGCCTGGTGGGCAGCTGTGGGTAGACAGCGTGGGCATCTATGGGTAACTTCAAGGCATGCACCAACCCCCAACCACTTTCGAAGTGGACGGGGCGGCCATATGCACCAAACGCATGCACGCGGGGATCGAAGTCCAGCAACTAGCCGACGAAATCGGCTGCACCGCCAGTTACCTGCGAAAGCTCGAAACCGGCACCCGCAAGCGCATGAGACCGGGCAAATACGTCCGCCTCCGTGCCGCTCTGAACGCTACCGACGACGAGCTCCTCGCCCCCACTGAGGACTAACCGAAGGGAACCGAAGTGCCTGCCACCAGGGCCCCCGATAAGCCCATCAAGCCCGACGACCTGAACGCCCCCTACTTCACCGTTCCGGAAGCCGCCTTCGTGCTGCGCCTCAGCGTGAAGACGCTGCGACGCCGCATCGCAGCCGGCCTGATCGGCGTCAGCAGGGACCACGAAGGCGGCCGCATCATCGTCAGCCGCCGCGACATGGACCTGTACTACGAGGCCACCCGCGTACACGCCGAGCCGATCCGGCGGGGAGGCGGCCGCCCTCGTAAGCGCCCGGTCACCTCGCAGGTCCCCGCCGCTGCCTGACCGCAGCAAAAGAGGCCGCCCCGTAACTCGCCAGTCCGGTGCGACCTCAGATCCACCCATACATCCCGAAGACAGAGAGGTGGACCCCCACCATGTTCTCACGCAACACGTTCCCTCAGATCGTCCGGCAGACGCCGGTGAAGGGCGACGGCCTGTCGCTCACCGTGTCAACAGTCCGCATCGCGCCCCGCCACTACGACACGGTCATCTTCGACGACAGCCCCAGCGAGCAGCACGACGGCTTGCTGATCGGCGGCTTCGTCATCAACAAGTCCTCGAAGCGCGCGGAATCCCGCGAGGCGGCGATGGAGCAGCACCGTGAGGCGCTGCACGCAGCCCGCACCGAAGACCTGAAGGCGGTGGCGGCGTGAGTGCCCCCCTGTCGCCGGAGCGCGAGGCCGAGATCCGCACCGACCTGGACGCCGTTCCCGCACCTCCCTGGCGCTGGATCGGATCGCGTCACGCTGGTGGCCCGCAGCTCGTCACTGACCACTCCGGCCGCCAGTACGTGCTGCGCGCCGCCAAGCCGACCGACCACCGGGGCGATGAACTCCTCGACCCCGAGATGGGCTACGTGGTCTACGGCGACCTGGAGTTCCGAGACCAGCGTGAGGGCGAGAAGTACTCGACGATGCGCTCGGGCGACGCGCTTGCCATCGGTCGCACCGAGTACGACCCGGACAGCATCGTCGGCGTCGCTAACCCGGTCGCCCGCTGGCTGGAGGCATCGGCGCAGTACGCCACCGACCTGCTGGCCGAGCTGGACCGTGTCCGCGCCGAGCTGGCCGAGCAGAAGCGGCTGACGAAGCACAGTGCGGGCCGGGCCGTCTTCCTGCGGAGCGAGCTGACCACCCGCCCCTCCCGTGCCGAGCTCCTGACAGTCCTCGGCCACGACGTGGAGACCGCCATCGCTCCGCTCAAGGGTGAGGCCCGGAAGGGCGCCGACATGGTCCTGCGGGCGATCCGCGCGATGGCTGCCGAGCCGACCGCCCCGACCGCGAACCCGGGCGGTGCCTCATGACCGCCACCGACCTGGCCCGCGTGGACGTGCCGACCACCGACTGGGTGGCCGCCGCCGACCAGATGACCGCCCTGAAGGCCGAGCGCCTCGCCGCCGGCCTCGCCGCCGAGTACCGGCACCTCCTCTACGACGCCGACCCGGGCAGCACCGTCCCGCCGCTCGTCGACCTCCACCACCACAAGACCCGCAGGGGGACCGCATGAGCTACTACACCGCCACCTTCTTCCTGGGGATGAAGGCCCATTTCCGGGGCAACACGTCCGTGGCTCCGGTGTTCTACGTGGAGCCGGACGGCGAACACGCGCCTGGCTATATCACCTTCCAGCTCGACTCGGAGCTCAGCATCGACGAGCAGCTGAAGATCGCTGACCGGTTCGCCCAGGCAGTGACTGCCTGGCGTGACGAGATCGCAGCGCGAGCCGATCAACAGCGCACGGCGGCCGACGACCTGGAGGCGGCCCGCGCGGAGATCGCCCGCCTCAAGGCTGAGCCCGGTGACGCGTCATGACCCCCTACCTGCACGACGGCGTCACCTTCGACCTGGACGTCCCGCTCGCCGATGTCCTTGGTGTCGAGTGGATCTGGACGGGCGGCTGGGCGGACGGCGAGCCGCTGCTGGCGTGCCGCTCGGACCGGGCCGACTGCCAGACCGCGTTGCCGCTGCCGACGGTGTACCGCGACCACGGACCGCTGATCCCGCTGACGCCCCGCCCGACGGCCGACCAGTACCGGGCTGCGGTCGACCCCGACTACGCCGACACCGTGCGCTCGGGCTACGTCGAGACGCCGGCCGCGTTCGGTGCACGCATCGCCGCCCAGACCATCCCGCAGGCGCCCGGCCGGGTCCTCGCACCCAGCCCGCTGGAGCAGTCCGGCTTCCGCGCCTTCATCAAGAGCCTCAAGGGAGCCCGCAATGCCTGAGCTGATGGTTCAGATCGAGGGCCAGGCCGCCCCGGTTCGGCTCGCCGAATGCTTTTGGGTTCTGACCGACGGCCGGGGCTGCGTCTACGGCTCGATGGTCGGGCACGCCGCAGCGACCGAAGAGGCCGCGCACCAGGACTTCACGCCCCGGACGCGGGACCGTGACCGGCAGACCCGACAGGGATGGCGGGTTCGCCTCCTCAGCAAGGAGCAGTGGCGGCAGGACGCCCAGCCCTGCTTCCTCGGCAAATGCAGCCACCGGAAGGCGGCCGGCATCAGGGGGAACCGCAATGCCTGAGCCGACCACTCGCCTCGCCGAGATCGAGGCCCGCGCGGCCGCTGCCACACCTGGGCCGTGGGCCGCACAGCCTGGCGACCCGGGCATCGTGCAGGCGGCCACCGAGGAGCGGCTCGCCGTATTTGGCGGCAGCGTCCAGGACTACCGGGACGCCGACTTCACAGCCCACGCCCGCGAGGACATCCCGCACCTCCTCGCCCAGCTGCACCAGCGTGACGCCGAGATCGCCGAGTTGCAGACCAAGCTCGCCACCCGCGAACGCCAGCTCGACGACATGGGCGCCCACCGGGCGTGCGACACGGAGGTGGCGTGATGGCCGTCGAGACCCGGACGTTCCATATCGCCCGCTGCGACACATGCGGCCAAGTCTTCGACGAGGCCAACGAGGTCTGGTGCTGGGACGACACCCCCACCCTGGCTCTCGCCCAGGTCGACGAGAACCCCGACTGGGCCCGCTTCCCGGACGGCCGCGTCATCTGCCCGCGCAGCGACACAGCCCACTACCTGGCACGCGGCGGCGAAAGCCCTGTCTTGCTCCGGCCCGGACCCGACGCCATGTGTGCCGAGTTCGCTGCCTGACCCGCCGGGCCGGCGGATGCCACCGGTCGTCGGCCCGGCGCCCACGCAGAAGCCCCGCCGAGGACAAGTCGGCGGGGACACCCACCAGCCTCCCAGGAGACACGCATGTCCGTCACCATCAACGCCCACCAGCTCGGCCGACTCATCGACAAGGTCCGCGGCCACATCGGCGACGAGTACGTCGAGGTGCTGCACGGCATCCGGCTCGACGTCGATGCCACCCACCTGTACGCCGTCGCCTCCGACCGGTACACCATCGCCGCCTCCCGCTACCGCCTCAACCACGACGACAAGAACGGCGAGACCTTCGCCCGCACCATCCCTGCTGCCTGGCTGAAGCCGCTGCGTGAGTGGCTCGACGCTCAGGAGGGGAACCTCACGGTCACGATCGGCGCCGAGACCGGGCGGTTGGTCTTCGTCACCCCGCGCACCGAGATGCGGGTGCCGGTGACGGACAATCTGGAATTCCCCGACTGGCGGGCCCTGCTGCGAGGCGTGGCGGCGAACATCCCCACCATCTACGCGTTCCCCATCGTGGACTCCAGGATGCTCGCCCGCTGGGCTGACGCCGGAGACGCTCTTCGAGTCCGTATCACCACGGACCACAAGGCGTTCATGGTGTTCGGCAAGGACTTCATCGGCGCTCAGGCGCCGAAGCGCTACACGGGCGTTGGCCCGTGCGAGGACGAGACGTTCGAGCAGGCCCTCGAACTCTGGCCGAGCATCTTCGCGGACAGCGATGAGGTCGCCGACATGGATGCGGACATGCCCGCCGAGGAGAAGCCCCGCTACGAGGCCGCGTCCACCATCCCCGACATGGTGGAAAGCCTGCTTCAGCAGACACTCCGGTCGACCAGCGACCTGCTCGGCGCACCCAGCAAGGACGCCGGGGCTATCGCTTCCTACGCCACCGCCGGGGTGAATGCCTGGTCCGCGTACCGGTTCCTCGCCGCCCTCCACCAGGCCGATCCTCGACTTGCCGCGCAGACCGTCGCCGAGCTGGGCGAGGAGTTGGACGCGGGGGACTTCAGCGAGAACGCGTGGGACATCGCCAAGGCGGCCGGACACGACCCGCAGAAGTGGTCCGACGACTACGAGGCCCACCTCAAGAGGCTCGCCGAGAAGCGGACCGTCGAGCAGCCCGCGGCCTGATCACCACCCCCCAGCTCCGCCGCCGGGCCCGCCCCGACCTCCCCGAGTGGGGCGGGCCTCCACACCCCGAAAGGCATGGCACATGAGCACCCAGACACCCGCCATCACCGAGGACACCGCCCGCCACGTCCTGTGGCACTACGGCGCTGACGGAGGTGCCCAGCCCGGCTCGTTCACTCAGCGGCTCATGGAAGCCATGGACGCGGCCGACATCGTCAACCTCGCGATTCTCAGCAGCGTGTACCCGGAGCTGGTCGCCGCCCTCTACGCCGCGAAGAACGACGTCAACGGCATCGCCCAGCTGCAGCGGATTGCTGGTGCGGCATGACCGCCTTCAACCCTCCGACCGGCATCCTCCTCGGCCAATACATCCCCGGCACGGAGGAGTGGGAGCAGGCCCGCGCCGGCCTGTGCATCACCGCCACCGAGATCGCCGTAGTCATGGGCCTGTCGCCGTGGGCCAGCCGCTTCAGCCTCTGGCACAAGAAGGCCGGACTGCCCACCCCGCCGTTCGAGACGAACCCCGCTGTCGAGTGGGGCAACCGGCTCGAAGACGCCGTCGCCCAGAAGTTCGCCGACGAGCACCCCGAGATCGAACTCCGCACCACCGGCACGTGGCGGCACCGCGACCGGGAGTGGCAGCGCGCCACCCCGGACCGGATCGCCCAGGACCGGCTCGTCGAGGTCAAGACGTCCCCGTTCGGCGACGGATGGGGTCCGGCGGGCAGCGACGAGATCCCGATCTACTACCGGTGCCAGGTGCAGTGGCAGCTCGACACCCTCGGGCTGGACGTCTGCCACGTGGCGCTGCTGGTCTCGGGCCACGACTACCGCGAGTACGTCGTCGAGTACGACGAGACGGACGCGGAGGTCATGCGCGGGGCGGCGGAGCGCTTCCTCGACGACGTCCGCCAGGGCAACCGGCCGCCGATCGACGGGGCCGACGCCACCTACCAGACCATCCGCGTCCAGCCCGCCGGCCGCGAAGACCGCGACGTCGAGATCAGCGCCGAGTACGCCGCTGACTACGACATCGCCCAGCAGGCCTACCGCGACGCCGACACCGAACTCGCACGGGCCCGCAGCCAGATCCTCGACGCCATCGGCACCGGCTACCGCGCCGTCCACGGCGACCGCCGCATCGCCTACCGAACCGTCAAGGACGACGGCACCACCCTCGCCCTCCAGCCCTACAGGGGAACCAGCGCATGAGCCAGATCAGCAACGCCCTCGCCCGCCAAGAGCAGACGCCGGCCAACGTCATCGAGCAGTACAAGCCGGAGCTCGCCGTCGTAGCCGCCAGCCACATCAAGGTCGACACGTTCGCCCGCCTCGCCGTCGGCGTCCTGCGCCAGAACGACAAGCTCACCGCCGCGGCACAGAACAACCCCGGCTCCCTCATGAGCGCCCTCATGACCGCCGCCCGCCTCGGGCTGGAGCCCGGCACCGAACAGTTCTACCTGCGCCCGATCAAGCGCAGGGGCCAGCTTGAGGTCCAAGGCATCGTCGGCTACCAGGGCATCGTCGAGCTCATCTACAACGCAGGCGCCGCACAGTCCGTCGTCGTCGAAGTGGTCCGGCAGAACGACGAGTTCGCCTGGACGCCCGGCGCTCTCGACGAGCAACGTCCACCCCGCTGGCCCGGCGCGATGAAGCAGCCGTTCCACAAGGTCGACTGGTTCGGGGACCGAGGCCCGCTCATCGGCGCCTACGCCTACGCCGTCATGCAGGGCGGAGCAATCAGCAAGGTCGTCGTCCTCAACCGCGACCACATCGCCCGCGCCAAGGCCAAGTCCGACGGGGCCGACGGCGAGTACAGCCCGTGGCGCACCGACGAAGAGGCCATGTGGCTGAAGACCGCGGCCCGGCGCCTCGGCAAGTGGGTGCCCACCTCGGCAGAGAAGCGGGCCGGCGTGATCGAGCGTCTCGACACCCCGGCGGTGACGACGGGTGCGCTCGGCGAGATCGACCCGGACGAAGACGACGACCCCATCGAGGGCGAGCTCGTCGACTGACCCACCCCGTGGTCGGGCCGCCCTGACCGAAACAGGGCGGCCCCGGCCTCAAGCACACCACACGGAAAGGAACACGTCATGACCCGCTGGTACCCGCGCCAGACCACGAAGCACGGTGGCGTCCACCCGCCCCGAGGCCCCGTAAACCACCGCATCGGCGAGCCGAGGTCGGCAATGCGGCGCCAACAGCAGCGCATCGACGACAAGCGGTCCCTCGCCAACTACGTGCAGCTCGAACCCGGCGTCCTCGTTATCTGGGACCGGCAGCCCTACCGCGTCGTCGAGCTGACCGAACGCCCCATCGACCTGTGGGGAGAGAAGCACGAGGAGAACTTCAAGGAGGCATTGGCCCGCTGGGAGCGTTACCCGCGCGGCGAGCGCCCCGAGAAGGCCACCTGGGACGGCCGCCCTTTCGTCTTCGTGCTCACCCGGGACGGCCAGCCGAAGGCGGAACTGCACCTGGTCGGCCCATACAACCACTCCTGGGAAGTCTTGCCCGAGCATTACTGCATCTGCTCGGCCTGCGGAGAGCTTCCCCCGTGCCGACACGAGATTGCCGAGCGGATTGCCGACAGTGATGCGGCCCGAGCCAGTGTGCTCATGGATATCGCGCCCGGCCACTGCCTCGGCTGCGGCGAGTACGTCAACGCCCGCCAGAAGGCAGCCCGTTTCCCCGGGCCGAACCTGTGGCGCCCCGACCTGCCTGAGCACTCCGCCGTGTTCCACGCCCGCCAGGAGTGCTCAGGAGAAGTCGAGCGCTACCGCCGCCAGTGGGAAGCGCGCGGCAACAACGACCCCCAGGCCAGCCTCTTCGTCGATGAGGAGAACCCGTCATGACCCGTCGCCTCACGGTCGCCGAGCGCCACGCCGCCGCCGAGAAGGATTTCCTCCTTGAGGAGATAGCCGATCAGTCCAGCTGGGACCAGTTCCTCGTCGAGCAGGCGGTCCTCACCTTCGGCCAGCACCACACCGACTTTAGTTGCAACGACTTGCGGGACGTCCTCCCCGAGATGGGTCACGGCTTCCTTGGCGCCGCGATTAACAGCCTGCGCACCGGCGGGATCATCGCCCACACCGGCCGGGCCGTCCCCTCCACCTCGCCCGCCACCCACGGGCATCGCCTGGCCGTCTGGGCCCTCACCGGCAAGGGGCGCACCATCGCCGCCGAGCGCACAGCCCGAGCGCAGGGGAGCGCCGCCGCATGACCACCGCCGCCCCCCGAGTTCGCCAGCCCGGACCGACGCCGGAGCACGGCACCCCTCAGTGTTACCGCCGCGGATGTCACCGGCCCGAATGCACCAGCGCGGCCACCGCATCGGCACGCAAATGGAAGTACCTCCGAGCCACTGGCCGCAGCGGGTTCGTTCCCGCCGACAAGGTCATCGCCCGCATCTGGCGGCTTCGCGCGGCCGGGCTGACCGACAACGAAATCCGCACTGCCGCCAGGCTCTCGCCCTCGCACATCTACCAGATCATCCGCACCAAGAAGCCGGTCATGCACAGCACCGCCGCCCGCATCTTCGCCGTACCTGTCCCCGAGAACAGCGGCCCATCACGCAACGGCGCCCTCATTCCTCGGCTCGGTACCAGGCGCCGCCTCCAAGTGCTGGTCGCTGAAGGCTGGCCGGCGAAGGCCCTCGACGAACGGCTCGGCACCGGGCAGGGCTACACCGCCTACCTTCTGCGCGGAGAGGGCAACGACATCGTTCGCCTGTCCACTGCGGAGGCGGTGCGGGCCCTGTACACCCAGCTCGTCGATCAGCGCCCCGAAGAACACGGAGTTCCCGCTCACCTGGCAAAGCCGACCCGCACCCGGGCAGCGCGCAAGGGATGGGTCGGATTCGCGTACTGGGACGCCGACGACTTCGACAACCCCAACTTCACCCCCGCTGTCGAAGCTACGCCGCGGTTCATCGAACTGGCGGAGAACGGCCTCGAACTTGAGCGATTGGGGCACACCCGGCAGCAGGCCGCGGAACGCCTCGGCGTCACGAAGGACAACCTGCAGGCCGCCATCGGCAGGTACCGCAAAGCGACGCAGCAGGAACTCCACCCCCGCCCCGAGACGGCCCAGGCCGCCTGAACGCACGACAAAGCCCCGCGGCAACGCGGGGCAGGAAGGGAGGGGACGTGACGTCAGTCGTTGTCGGCGGCCGGCTTCTTGCGACGCACCACGACCTTGCGCTTCGGGGCCGGCGGCTCGATGCCCTGCTCCTTGCGCCATGCGGCAACTCGGGCGTGGGCGTGACGGCGCAGGTCATCGGCGCGGGAGGTTCCCTCCGCCTCGCACAGTTCCCCGTATGCAGCCCAGGTCTCGTCGTCGATTCGGACCACGCGGCCGGGGGTTCCCTTCGTCGTCATGTCGACAGAGTAGCTGACCGCCTGATGACCGGGCACCCCCACGCCACGGATCGACTGTCTATTGACCTACTGGTGACCGGTCACCCTGGGGTACTCTCGAAGCACGCCGAGAGGCCCGCCGACGCGAAATCCGGCGACCGCATGGGCCTGGTTCCGTGCGCCCACTCAGCCCCCATGACCACCTCCACCAACAAGGAGGACCAGTGACCAGCAACTTCGCCACCCTCGCCAAACAGACGCCGAACACCGTCGACCGCGGCGACCAGTGGCGCGAGCACGCCGCTTGCCGCGACGAGGACCCGGAGCTGTTCTTTCCCGCCAGAGAGACCGGGCATCACGCCACCCAGGTCGAGGAAGCCAAGGCCGTCTGCCGCCGCTGCCCCGTCAAGGACGCCTGCCTCCAGTGGGCCCTCGACGCCAGCCAAGAGGCAGGCATCTGGGGTGGCACCACGGAGAAGGAACGCCGCAATCGACGCCGACAGCAGGCCAGGGCTGCAGCCAAGGAACGGCAGGCCGAAACGGAGCCGCTCGTGGCCGCCTGCGGGACAACAAAGGCGTACTACCGGCACCTCTTCGCCGGGGAGCCCATCGACGCCGAGTGTCAGGCGGCATCCGATGCCTACGAACGGCAGGCCGCTGAACAGAACGCGCTGAAGGCAGCCAGGTGCGGCACCCGGCCCGGATATCAGAGGCACATCCGGGAGCACACCAAGATCTGCGACCCGTGCCGCCAGGCCAACACGGACGCCGACCGCCGCCTGCGGAACACCGGCACCACCCTCCAGCGCACCCCCACCTGACCTTACCGCGGCCCGCGGGCCGTGACCGGCAGACCTATCCACACCGCAGGAAAGAAGATCCCGTGAGCAAAGAGGCCATGGACTGGGCGCTTGAATTCGCCCCGCCAATGCCGTCTCAGCTGGTCGCCACGCTGAGCGGACTCGCTCGGCATGCCGACAAGAAGGGGCGCGGCACCTATCCCTCTGTTGCTCGACTGGCCGGCTACGCCTGCAAGTCGGAACGGTCTGTTCAACGGGACCTTGTCGAGCTCCGCAAGCTCGGGCTGATCCGGTACGGCGACCAGAGCAAGGCCAATCACCTGCCCGAGGGGAAGCGCCCGGAGGTCTACGACCTGGCTGTCGAGCGCACCGTTCCGGACGGTCGGGCTGGCAAGGATGAGGTGACGCTGGCGTCACGGGTGACGTTGGCGTCATCCCGTCGGCGCGGCGGTAAGAAGAAGCCCAGCTCAGACCCTGTCGAGTCCGGTTTGACGGGTGACGTGGACGTCAGGGGTGACGTGGACGTCACCGGTGACGCCGACGTCGCGGATGGGGTGACGTCCACGTCGCAGGAGGGGCGACGTCCACGTCACCCAAACCAACTACCTGAACCAACAGATGAACCAAAAGACTCTTGTGAGCCTCCGGCCCACGAGAGCGAGACCGGCACCAAGTCGCTCTTCGGCTCGCCCGCCCCGTCGGCCCAGCCCACCGCGAAGCAGCAACAGGACACCGACTTCGACGCCTTCTGGGCGATCTACCCGCGGAAGGAAGGCAAGGGCAAGGCCCGCCTCGCCTTTGCTGCCGCGGTGAAAAACGGCGTCAAGGCCGACACCCTCATCGCCGCCGTGCAAAAGCACCGCGACCACTGGGCCCACTGCCGGACCGAGACGCGGTTCATTCCGCACCCCACGACCTGGCTCAACGGTGAACGGTATGACGACGAACTGCCCACCCCGACCACCAGTTGGGGTGGCCCCGCCCCTACCGCCCCCCGAAACATGACCGAAGAGGAGAAGAAGCGTGCACTCCAGTTCTGACCCCAACGAGATCGACCCGCGGGCCGAATGGCTTCAGGCCCGCGCCCAGGACGCCCTCACCCGGTTTGCCGACCGCACCCCGGTCATCTACCGCCGGCCGATCACCCTGGACGCGGACACCGACAAGGCCGTCACTGACTGGATCGGCGGCTGGACCGGCAACAGCCTGTTCCTCACCGGCTCGATCGGTGTCGGGAAGACCCACGCCGCGTGGGAGATCTGCCGCCGGTGGCTGGTCGCCGCCTACGGCCCGGCCCGCCCGTGGCAGGGCTCGCCGCTGGTCCGCACGTTCCGGTCGACCGCTCTGTTTGACGCGCTGCGCCCCGATGCCCCCGACGACGAACGCCTCACCCTGTCGCGGGAACTCCAGCGCTGCGATCTCCTGTACATCGACGACCTCGCCGCGGCGAAGGTCACCGAGTGGACGCAGGAGCGCCTGTTCGAGATCTTCGACGAGCGGTACATCAACCGCCTGCCGGTGATCGTCACCAGTGACGTGCTGCCCGGCGACCTCATCCCCGTCACCGGCCCCCGGGTCGCATCCCGGCTCGGCGAGATGTGCCGCGGGTCTGTCCTCCTCCTCGAAGGCCACGACCGGCGCCGGGGTGAGGCCGCGTGAACGCCATTGAGACGGTCGAGTTCCTATACGCCGTCGACAGCAGCGTCGCCGACGACTCCCGGTTCTACGAACCGCCGCGAGTTGTCCGGTTCCGGATCACGAGGAAGACGCCGAAGCGGATCTATTACGTGCGCCGCGAAGACGGATTGACCACGTCGACTGGGTTCGTCGACCGGCAGCGCATTGAGGCCGACGGCGAGATCTACTCCCGGACCCGAGGCTGGTGGGCCCCGGACTTCCACCTCTACCTGAGCCCGCCCGAGCTGGAGCAGGCCACCAAGCCTGACCTCGCCTCCCTGCGAGCCGCCATGGCCGCCGCCCATCCCGACCGTGGCGGCACTGAAGCCGGTTTCATCACCGCCCGGCAGCGCTACGAGGACGCCCGCACCAAGGCCCAGGAGATCACCGCATGACCACCGACCTGTGGGCAGCGCCCCTCGACGAGCAGCAGCCCGGCGGCCCGTCCGCATTCGAAGCCGAGCGGATCATCGCCGCATCCGTCATGGCCCGCCCCGACCTCATTGACGAGCTCGCCTCCGAGTTCGACCCCGCCGACATTCAGGACGACCGCTACCGGTGGGTGTGGAGCGCCGTCGACGAAATCCGGCAGACCCTCAGCAACAGCGAGATCCGGTGGCAGGCCGTCGACCGGCAGCTCCAGGCCTGGCGGGCCACCGGCTACATGCCGATCGTGCCGCTCGCCCTCGACCAACTCGCCCGCCTCTACGACGAAGCCCAGACGTCGCACTCCGCCGCCGCGTACTACGCCGCGCAGATCACCGAAGCGTCCATCGCCCGTCGCTACCTTGCCCTCGGCGCCGACATCAGCGCCCGCGCCCGGTCCGCCGGCTTCAACCCCGAGACGGATATCGCCGCCGCGCAGGACGCCCTCGACAACCTCGTCCGCAACGACGAGGCCAGCACCCCGTCGCTCGTCGGCGACATCATCGGCGGCGCCCTCGAACGCGCCATCACCAAGCCGACGAACGAAGACCGCATCCCCACCGGCTTCATCGACATGGACGGCCTGTTCAGTGGAGGATTTGCCCCCGGCCAGCTGGTCGTTGTTGCAGCCCGCCCAGCCATCGGAAAGAGCACGCTCGGTCTCGGCCTCGCACGGGCTGCCGGAATCAAGCACGGCATCCCGACCCTGTTCGAGTCTCTGGAGATGGGTGAGGCCGAGCTCGCCAACAGCGTCCTCGCTGCTGAAGCCCGCATCCCGCTGCACCACATCAAGCAGGGCATCGTCGACGACGCCGGAATGGCCCGCGCGGCACGGGTAACACCGAAGATTGCCGCAGCCCCGCTCTACCTCAACGACTGCTCGACGCTGTCGCTGCCGATCCTCCGCGGCCGGGTTCGCCACATGATCCGCACCGTCGGGCTGCGCCTCATCATCGTCGACTACCTCCAGCTCATGCAGGCGCCCAAGGCGGAGAACCGGCAGGCCGAAGTCTCCAAGCTCACCCGCGGACTCAAGCTCATGGCCAAGGAGTTCGGGATCACTGTCGTCGTCCTGGCCCAGCTCAACCGCGGACCCGAGCAGCGCACCGACAAGAGGCCGCAGGTATCTGACCTTCGCGAGTCCGGGGCGATCGAGCAGGACGCCGACATGGTCATCCTCCTGCACCGCGAGGACGCCCACGACAAGGAATCCGCGAGGGCTGGCGAGGCGGACTTTATCGTCGGCAAGCACCGCGGGGGACCGACGGGAACGATCACCACTGCGGCCGCTCTGCACTATGCGTCCTTCCTCGACATGGCCGCGACGTGAGCGCCGCCCCCGAGGACATCGCCGCAATGCGCGCCGATGGTGACCTCCTTGACTACATCCGGTCCCTCACCGGGCGCACCCCGAAACAGCGGGTCGCCGCAGAGCCCGAGCCGCCGCCCGTCATCCCGCGATCCCGGCCCGGTGCCTGGCCTGACGGGACCTCACCGCCCGGACCGATCCGGACTGAAGCCGCCGGTGCGTGGGCGGCGGCGCTCGAACGGCACCGGGCCGGCGTAGACGGCCCGCGGTGCGAATGCGGCGGCTGCACGAAGGGCGGCACACGGTGACCCCCGACCCCGCCCCCGCGCCCGTCTCCGGCCGCGTGAGCCCCTCCGACGGCACGGGCGACGCGGGCACCCCTCCGAGGCCGTCACGCGGGCGCACAGCCACCCGCACGGGGTCGCCCGCCGTCGAGGCGCCGATGCCCGGACAGACCGAACTCCCGCTCGTCCACCACCAACCCACCCTCTGGTCCCTGTGACCACCACGAAGGAGAACGCCATGACCTACCGCCCCGACATGAACGCCATCGAGCTCGACGAAGCCGACGGCCGCCCAAGCCAGGCTGACACCCCGGACCCGTGCACCTGCGACGACGAGAACACCCTCGTGACCGTCGACATGGGGGCCGAGGACGGAGGTGTCGTCGACATGTGCGTCGGCTGCTACGACGCCATGCAGAACGAGGACGGCCACTGATGCCGATCCGTCCCGAGAACCGCAACCGGTACCCAGCTAACTGGCCAGAGATCTCCGCGAGCATTCGCTTCGGCCGCGCCGACCGACGCTGCGAGTGCGCAGGCGAATGCGGGCGCGGCACTCACGCCGGCCGCTGCCCGAACTTGCACGGCGGTCTCGCCTACGGCACTGGCTCGCAGGTGATCCTCACCGTCGCGCACCTCGACCACACCCCCGAGAACTGCGCACCGGAGAACCTGCGGGCCATGTGTCAGGGCTGCCATCTGCATTACGACCGCGATCACCACCGCGAGACCGCCGCAGCCACCCGTCGAGCAGCCGTCGAGGCCGCCGGGCAGCTCGTCCTCGACAGCCCCACCCCGTGACACGCCGGACGCCCGCCCCGGGTCATAGCCGGGGCGGGCGCCAGACCACTCCACCACACACCCCGAAGGAGATCCACATGTCGTACCCGCAGTTGCTTACCCCCACTGAGAAGCTCGCCGACGCCAAGGCCCGCCTCAAGATCCCGACGATCGTCGTGATCTGCGGCAGCACCCGGTTCATGGACGCCATGGTCGACGCCGACTGTGAACTCACCGCGGTCGGGTACATCGTCGTCAAGCCCGGCTGCAACATGAAGGAACCCCACCCCCTGTGGGCGGACCCGGCCGAAGCCGAAGCCCTCAAGGCCCAGCTTGACAACCTGCACCGGGCGAAGATCCGCCTCGCCGACGAGGTGCTCGTCGTCGGCGACTACATCGGGGACAGCACCCGCGCCGAGATCGCATACGCCCGGGAGCTCGGCAAGCCCGTCGGCTTCACCCACCCCGAGGTCGACACCGCCGAGGAGCCGAGCCGATGAGCGCCGGGGTGATTCACACGATCCGGTGCGACACCCAAGTCGACGGCGAGCAGTGCAACGCCGAGCGCTTCTGGCCTCTGCCCGTCGCCCACCACCGGGAACTCCGCGCCCACCTCCGCAAGCAGGGCTGGCGCCGCCGCGCCGGCCGCGACCTCTGCCCCGACCACGCCACCGAGGAGACAACCCGATGACCTCCCCGTCGTTCAGTCCCCGAGGCGAGCGCGCCGGCCGCCTTGGGGCCCGGTGGGAGACCGAACTCCGCACCAGCGGCGAACAGGTCATACCCGACGACGCACCCACACCCCAACCCAACCGAGCCACGCGACGAGCAGCACGACGGAGGAAGACATGACCGGTCGTATCCCGCTCGAAGTCCTCAACAGCAACGCCCTCGACTAGCCGCAGCAGCCCACCACCTGACCCACCCAACTGCTCACGTAGGAGACCCCCATGACGTATCGCGAGCCCACCATCCACCACCCCGCCCTCATGGTCAGCTGCCCACGCTGCGGCAGCGTCCCCGGCGCCCTCTGCTACGACACCCGCGGCAGCCGCCTCCCCGACGGGCGCGTCCACCGCGACCGCGCCGACGCTCACCGCGACCGCAAGACCACCTGACCCACCGCACCACCGGCCGGCCGGACCCCATCCGGCCGGCCACCCCACCCCGTCCCACCGCACGCCCGCAAGGAGCCCGCCGTGAACGAGTCGACCGAATGCCTCATCTGCCACCGCGGCCTGTACGCCGACGAGCTCGGCCGGTACGCCTGCTGCCCCTGCACCGATCGCATCGACGGCCAACTGCGGGCCCTGGCCGGGCCAAAGGGTCTGTATGCCCGCCTGAGCGCCCAACTGGCCCCCAGGTTAGGGAATGGTGGCCCGGCGGTCTCCGGGAGCCGTACAGCCCCCGTACCGCTCCGCCTGGGCGTGCTGAACCTGATGACTGCGGGCGGCCCCGTCCTCGGCCCACTGGAAACCTGGGTGCGGGACTGGCGCGAACACGGGCGGGCCGAGGTCTGCGAGGCAGGGACGCTGCAGCAGCGCGTCGACCACGCCGTCCGGACGCTCAGGTTCAACCTCGAATGGGCCGCGGCCAACCACCCCGCCATCGACGAATGCGCGCGCGAGGTGTCGCTGATCCACCGCCAGTGCGAGGCCCAGGTGTCGGGGGAGCGGCGGCCGCGCACCGTGCCCGTCGCCTGCCCCTGCGGCCAGACCCTCCGCGTCACCCTCGACACCCCCGGCTGCCGATGCCCCGGATGCGGCGAGCAGTACGGACACAGCGAGTTGATGGACCTGCCGCTCGCCGAACGGTCGATCGCGGCATGACGGAGCGCCCCCTCCCAGTCGGGCGGGGGCGCTTTGCTGTGCTCAGAGCTACTCCGCAGGCAACCGGCGGGCGAGATCCGCCGCCAGGTCCCCGCCCGCCCGTCCCTCCGCGCTGTCGTCGGCGAAGTGCCGCAGTAGCCGCACCGCCTCCCGCGCCTCGTCCGCGGTCAGCAGCGGAAGCCGCGGGGCGGACGGGTACGAGCCGGTGACCGGGGGATAGGAGTCCATGCCCAGGACAACTCGGCGACGCCTGTGCAGGACACGGCAAGGCCGCAGCGGGGCATGGGTCAGTCAGTGACGGGGTGCAGCTGCTCCGCCTCGGCGTCGATGTCGACCTCGGGGTGCTCGTAGTTTGCGAGGGCCAGGCCCACGGCGAAGAACGTCGGTGCCCACTCGCCCACGTAAATGCCCCAGTGATCCGCACGAGCCACCCCAAGGCGCTCGACCGTGATCGACCCGAACCACGAGGCGACGGACAAGCCGATCGCGAGGAAGCCGGCGCAGTAGGCGTGCTCGGACTTCAGGCCCTTTTCGTGCAGCATCTTGACGATCATGGCTCTCCAAAGGGGAGTGAGGTCAGTGCTCCCTCTACCGTCGCGCAGGAGGTCACCCGCCGCATCTGGGGGACATGGTGAAGCCCCAGCCAGAGGACTGGGGCTTCACCATGCAAGCTCTCAGCGGTACTCGGCCCGCGCCTTCACCAGCTGGGCGTGGACCGTCCGCAGCTGCTCGACCCGCTCCGCCAGCGTGCCGATGACGGTCTCCAGCCCGTCCGGGTCCAGGCCCTCGATCCATGAGTCCTGCATCACCGTGCGGCAGCCGGTACGCGATCGTCCTGATCGGGCTCGGAAGCTCGCGGCATAACGAAGCGCCCCCGACCTTGGCCGGGGGCGCTGTCGTGCGTTGGCGGTCAGGTGCCGCGCCGGTTCTCCTCGCGCGCCGTCCCGTACTGCCACGTCTGTCCTGTGCCTCGGTACTCTGACACAGGGATGGGCTTGATTCCGGGCCGCATCTTCGAGCGGTACAACAGGCCGTGCAGGTGGTCGACTTCGTGGGCGACGAGCCGTGCGTGGCCGCGCTCGAAGATGGTGATCCGCTGCTGGCCGTCGATGTCTGTGTGCTCGACGCTGATTGACATCGGGCGCGGCACCATGCCGCGGACGTCGAAGAAGCTCAGGCACCCCTCGTATTGCTCGTCGAAGTCGCCGGACTCCTCGATGATCCTCGGGTTTAGCAACGTGATCGCCTCACCCTCCGGGGTGCGCACGATCGCAGCCGCGCGGTTGATGCCGATCTGCGGCGCTGCGATGCCCATGCCCTTGCCGAAGTTGTGTACGCCGGCCGCCCGGTCAGCTGCCGAGTGCAGTTCGGCGACGACTCGGCGGGCATCCTCTGCCTCGTCCGGGAGTGAGAACGGAAATGCCGCGGCGGTGAGGATCGGATCGCCTTCTTGGACGATTCCGATCGCCTGCATGCGGGCGCTGGCCGTGTCAGCGGTTCTGGTCAGATTGGGCTCCTTGGTCTTTTGGGCGCGGAAAGTCCACTCAAGGCGGTATCGCGCGTGAAGTGGTGGTTCGTCTGTGCTCCAGGAAAACACGCGCCGGCCGTCTTCGGTGCTGGAACGGATCGGATTGCGGAACGGGAACGCCGCGGCGGTCATGGTCGTCTCAGTGCCCCAGACGACGGGGTCCAGCTCGGCCGGGAAGTCGAGCCGGACGCCGAGACGCTGTGTGGGTAGCCGGACCGCCCGCTGGAACCAGGTGCCCCACTTGTCAGCCCCAACGGTGTAGCTGTACTCGAGCCACACCGACTCGCCCGGGTACAGCGGGTAGCGGCCGTGGTCGTTCTCGAACAGCAGCCACAGTTCCTTGAACGCGTCCCGGTCGTGCTGCACCCGCCACTTCATCTCTTCGCCGTCGATGCTGGCGGAGAGGTTGATTTCCTCCCAGGTGAGCGGGTGTTCGCGGTAGTGCTGGTTGGAGCGATCCGGGCTACCTGGGTAGCGGTCGACGGAAATCCGGATCAGGTAGCGGGTGATCGGGTCGGAGCCGTCGTTGTACAGCCGGCGCCGCTGCGTGGCCCGGTAGGTGCGACCGTCGAAGTGCAGGGAGGTGTCCTCGTGCTCGACGGTGAGGCTCGATGTGTGCGGCTCGCCAGCGCCCGGTGAACGAGGGGTAGGTGCCTCGCGCCCCTGGGCATCAAGCTCGTGGAACGCGCGCCGAAGTGCGCCGCCTGCCCGTAAGGCTTTGTCGGCGCCCTCGGCGAAGGTGGCCGAGGGGCGCTGTTGTCCGCCCTCGACCTTGGACACGTATGACGGTGTGTAGCCGACGGCGGATGCGAGCGCGGACTGGGAGAGGCCGCGGACATCGCGCCACCGCTTCAGCTCGGCAATGAACGCCTCGGTCGGTCCCTGCTCGGACATGAGATCTCCCCGCTGTGCATGTGAGTGAGCTGTGAGTGATCAGCTCTCAGGCTGCCGTCACACCGCTGCCCCACGGTGTCCTGCAGTCACACGGCGGGAATGTACCCGCCCTCAACCCTCGCAAAAGGTGATCGTGATGGTGTGGGCCGGGGCCTACGAGTCGGTGAACAAGGACGCCGGAGGCCGCTCGGGCAGCTCGTTCGTCTCGTGCGTGAGCCACCTCAGGAACGCGTTGAGGTGGTCATTCATAGTCGAGTCTGTGGAGCGGATGCCCTTCATGGCCTTGGCGTACAGCGCGGGATCGGGTCTGAAGGTCTTCGCTGGAACGTTATGGATTCCGTGGGGCATGACGAAATCTTCGCATGGTGGATTGCCATCCGTCCATGACTGCGTCTATGGTGGTGGACATCCACCACGGAGCTGTCTTCCACCAGCCCCTTCGGTGAAGAACGCAAGTGGCCCCATCCCGGGCTTCCACACACCGGGACAGGGCCTGACCGATCACCTTGATGCAACCAAGGAGTCAGTCATGACGCATGGTGTCATGCATGCCGCAGTGGGCGCCAACGCCCCCACCGTCCCTTCTATCCGCATCGTGCCGGCCACCGTGTCCGGCACCCGGGTCTACATCGAGTGCCCCGCCTGGTGCACCGTGGACCACGTTGCCTCGCCCGAGGGGTACCTCGAGGACGTCTGGCACGGAGGCGACTACGCCAACCTGAACGTGCCGCGCATCGGCAGGGATGACGAACTCTTCTCGTTCGCCCGCCTCGGCGTCGATCCGGTGTCCAGTGACCCGGCCAGGCGCAGCGCGTTCGTCTTCGTCGACGACGGTGGCGAGGGCTTCGAAATGAGCCCGGGGCAGGCCGATAGGTTCGCCGACAGCCTTGAGGCGTTCGCCGCCCAGATTCGGGCGATGGCCGCCACAGCGAAGGCTGAGGAATGACTGCCACCGACGAGCTCGCCCACGAGGCCGCGTCCTACGTGCGGACCGTTCGCCGCGACGATTCCACCCTGGACGTGAGCGAGGCCCCGCGCCTCACCGCCGCGTCTGCCGAGGTGGCGGCATGACGACCAAGCACTCGCACAAGCCGAACTTCGGCAAGAAGGTCGACGGCTGTCCCCGCTGCGACGAGCTCAAGGCCGGCGCCGAACCCGTCACTTGGAACGTGCGGCACGAGGCCCGCCTCGACGAGGAGGGGCGACGCTCCATCAGCGCCCACTTCGCCGCCAACGGGCCCCACGTCCGCGGCGAATGCGGCCCGGTCTGCACCTTCGGGGACTGGTGACCATGTTCCGGTCCAGCGATCTGTGCCCCGCCGACCGCGAGGCGGTCCGCGCTATCAAGCGCGCAACCGAAGCCGCGCGGGATGCCGAGAAGGCCCGCACGCTCCGCAAGAAGCTCGAAGCGGCCCGTACCCGCTAACCCCCTTACCGCCGCGCCCTTGCCGGTGACCACCCCCAGCCCGGCAGGGGCGCGGTACTCCACCTCACTTCACTCGGAGGACAGACCATGTGGGCCAGCATCATCGCCGCCGCCTCAGCCCTGGTGGGTGTCGCGCTCAGCACCGTTCTGCAGCAGCGCCAGGCCCGTGAGGTTCGTGCCGAGGCGCGGAGTGAGCAGACCCGGCGGGACACCCTCCAGGCCGTGACCGACCTGATGACCGCGATTGCCGACCACCGCCGGGCGATGTGGGTCCGCGAGGAGGCCCGCCTCACGGGCGCTTCCGAGCAGGAGATTGCCGCACTGCGGGCCGAGTCTCACGTCACTCGGTCGGCAATCACGGCCCCGCACATGACTCTCACGATCCTTGCCCCCGCATTGGCCGAGGCTGCCGACGACGCGGTCGCCGCGACCTACGACATGCGCGGCGCCACCGCCATGCCGCTGTTGGAGCTTCGGCGGGAATCTGCGGTCGCCGCCACGAACCGGTTCGCTGCTGCGGCACGGGCAGTGCTCGCCACCCGCTGAGCCTCGTACTACCCGAACCACCCCATTTCAACTCACTCACCCACTCGAAGGGCACCACCATGTCTCCGTACCTGATGACCACCGCTGACCTCGCCGCCCTGTCCAGTGGCGACGACGCGACCGTGTCCGACCTCGCCGCCCACCGCCGGGCCCGGATCACCGTCGCCCAGGCCGAGCAGGTCACCGCCGACGTCGACACCGACCGGCTGGCCGTCTCGCTCCTCAGCGAGTTCCGGGCCGCCTGGTCGGTGGGCGACCACGCCCAGATGACGGCCGTGATCCTCGCCGCGATCGACCTCGACCAGACCACGCCCGGCGAGCCCCGCCTCATGGACGAGATCCGCGGCATCCAGTACCCGGCCGCTGCCTGAACGTGCCCATCACCCCGACGACGAGAGGGACCGCCATGACCACGCAGACCGAGACCACCGAGACCACCGAGACCACGCCGCAGGAGGTGCTCTTCGAGCTCGTCACCGTCGATGGGGCGACCTACCGCAAGGGCGAGAACGCCCCCGCCGGCACCGTCACAGACCTGATCGGCACCGACATTCCCGTCCGCGTCGAGTCCTACGAGGGGGCGGGTGACTGGATCGACGTCCAGCTCGCCGACGGATACAGCGTCTCCGTCCCCGAGGTGCGCATTGCTCGGCTCGTCACCCGCACCCTCTGACCAGGAGCCGACATGTTCCCCACCCTGTTCGTCCTGCTGTACGTCGCACACCTGTTATCCGACTACCCGTTTCAGCCTGACCGCCAGGCCTCACGGAAAGCGGGCTGGACCGAAGGCGACAAGGATCCGAACCCGGGCCGCCACCACCATGGATGGGGCGCGAATTTGGCGCACGCCGGGACGCACGTCTTGGTCTCAGCCATCGCCCTCGCCCTCGGCGTCCTGGTCCTCGACCTGCACCTGGCCATCCCGGCCGCCGCGGTCGCGTTGCTCTGGATCGGCTCGACTCACAGCGCCATTGACCGCCGCTGGATGGTCCTCCGCTGGATGGAGCGCACCGGTCAGCCCGAGTTCGTCGAGCACGGCGGTGCGGCGCATGTCGATCAGACCGCGCACATCACCGCACTCCTGATTGCTGCCCTCGCCCTCGCAGCCTGACCCGAAAGGACACCACCCGACATGACCACCGCCGAGCAGCCCCGCGAGTACCACTTCGTCCTCACTGTGCAGAAGCCCGCTCCGTCGGGCGGCTACATCGTCGCCGACTGGTCCGGCTACATGACGCCCGAGCCCGGCTGGACCCGGCACGACGCGTTCCAGGCAATTCGGGCGGAGCACGTGAAGCAGAACCCGAACCTGGCGAATGCCAGCGTCCTCTTCTTCTCCCTCGAACCCAACCAGCTCTGACCCTCATCCTGCCCGCGAGAGGAGCCCCGATGATTCCCCGCCCCGTCGCCGACCTGATCTGTCTCTGGCACGGCCTCGCCCTCCGCCCGCGCGAGGTGCTTCTCGCCCGCAACCACCACCAGTGGCGCGGCGCCGGCTTCATCGCCCTCGTCGCTGTCCTCGTCGTCACCGGAGCGCCCGGCTTCCCGGTCGGTGCCTTACTTCCCGCGCTCCTGTTCGCCGGCCCCAGCTGGGTCCTTGACCTGGTCGGCACTTCCGCCCACGGGTTGTGGCAGTCCGGGCGGATCTGGGCGGGCGTCGAGTGCGAGTGCTGCGGCGGTGACCCCGATGACGGCGACGACGACACCGAACCGGACGACCCCACCGACGACGGCGGTCTCGCCCGCGACATCGAGAACTGGCTCCGCAACCAGCCCACCCCCACCAACGCCTAACCTGAAAGGACACCGGCTACCGTGACGACCAGCCCGCCCCAGGTGAACGGCCACAGCCGAACCGCCGTACCCGTCATCCGGGACTGGCGGAGCGCATTCCACGTCCAGCCGACGGAGCAGCCGGTCGTCGAGCCTGCCCCCCAGCCCGAGCCAGCCGCACCTGACGTTGACCTTGTTGCCCAGGCTGAAGCTGATGCCATCCGCGCTCGGGCCTACGCCGACGCTGAGGAACGCCGCATCAAGGCCGAATCCGAAGCCGAGGCCCTGAAGATCAAGGCGGGCGAGGAAGCCCGCAAGCTCAAGCTTGCCAACGACAAAGCCGAGGCACGCGCAGCCGAAGAGCAGGCCGCCCGCGACGCCCGGATTGCCGAGTCCAACCGGAAGCGGGAAGAAGCCGACCGGGCGCAGGCGGCTGCGCGGCAGGCCGAGCAGGAGCAGCAGGAGGCTGACGCCGCCACGGCGGAGGAGATCGTCAAGGCTGCTGACAGGTGGCGGCTGTACGCGGTCATGTTCTATGCCGTGTGCGCAGTTGTTGCCCTGCCGGTTCAGATTGCCGCGTTCTGGGACCCCAATGCCTGGTGGCTGGTGATCGCACCGCTGATGCTCGAAGGTGCCGCCCTCGTCGTCACCAAGGGGGCCGCGGCTGCAGTCGCCGCCCAGCGCCCGCACTGGCACTACCGCACGGTCGCCTGGGTGTTCGCGTTCATCGCCGCCGGAATCAACCTCTGGCATGGTCTCGCTGCGTTCGACCCGGCCACCGCGATTGGCACCGCGTTCGCGTCCCTGGCTGGCCCCGGCGTGTGGGATCTCCACGAGCACGGCCGGATCCGGAAGCGCGACGGGGTGCCGACCCGTCGGGAGCGGAAGGCCGCAGCGAAGGCCGGCAGGAAGCAGGCCGCCGAACAGGCCGCGGCAGAGAAGGCGGAAGCCGAGCACCAGGCTCACCGCGAGAACGCCGCACGGGACGTCGCTGCCGCGCTGGATGCGGCCCGCGCGGCAGAGTTCCCCGAGGTCCACAAGCACGCCAAGAGGCTGGCTGCGGACCTCGGCGAGCGGACCATCACGGAGTCCATCTGGAAGCGCGCCAAGCTCGATGTCGACGGCGCCCTGCCGGGTGAATCGGCGGAGGTTCTGCGCATGCGGAACGCGGCCGAACGACGCGTCGCCGCAGCCCGCACGAACGGCTCCGTCAACACCGTCGGCAAGAACGCATCTGTGCAGCGTGGCGCCCATCTCCCCCCTGCTGCGACCCGGCCCCGCCCGAAGCCTGTTCCGCCCCGCCGGAAGCGTGGCGACAGTGCCCCGTTCCATCCCGCAGCTAAGCGCCTCGCAGCCGACACCGCACGCCGTTCCATGACTGACCGCACCGACAACAACTGACCTGAGGAGACCCCAGCTATGACGACCCCGGCGAACGACAGCACCTCTTACGGACCCGGCCCCCGCCCGGTAGGCGAGCCGTCCTTCCCTCGCGCGCAGCAGGAGCGAGCCACCCGCGGCGCTGCACACCGCACCACCCACAAGACCCGTGTCGGAGGCGGCTTCAATCCGTCTCTCAACCTCACCGTGAACGAGAAGGTGGCCATGCCGCACAGCGTTGGCCAGCCCGGCACCCCGGGCGCCCAGCAGGTGGGTGGCGGGAAGGTTCCCGGGTCGGACTTCATGTCGAACGAGGACATCCGGGCGTACTGCGAGCACTACCGGAAGCGGGCCCGGAACCTCGCCACCGAGATGGCCATGGACGCCGACCACCTGGAGGCCGTCCTCCGTACCATCCCTGACCCCGCCGGCGCCCTCGGCGGCTCCCGCGCCAGGGCCCGCCGCGTCACCCGGTGGCTGAAGAAGGCGTCGGCCGCGCAGAAGGCCCAGCAGAAGTACTTCGCCTCCCTGTACGGCACGTTCGAGCGCGAATTCGAGTCCAACCTCCGCTCGATCAAGGCCCGCCAGCAGCAGAAGCCCGCCCGCACCTTCGGCTGGCGCTAACCCCCGTCCTCCACCCCTCACGAAGGAACGCACCCATGAAGCAGACATGGACCGCCACCACCATCGCGGAGGCCATCAACCTCCTCGACGCAGCGACGAAGCAGCTCGAAGGCCAGGCACTGGCCCTGGAGCCTGGAAGCTACAGCGCCCGCAAGGACATCGAGCGCGGCACCCCGATCCACCTCGCGATCGAGTTCGACCTCACCGACCTCATCCAGCAGACAGCCGACAAGCACATCGCCCGGCTGAGCTGACCTTCCGCCCCCGCCCAGAACAGGAGTACATCCCGTGGCTGACAGCCCGAAGGCCGACCTGTGGAAGGCCACCAAGCACCCCCGTATGAGGCCGTGGCTGGCTGTCGCCGCCGAGGTCCCCGCCACCTTCGCCGCCCACCACTACTGGGGCGACTCCGTACCCGCCGCGATCGGGCTCACCGTCGCAGCCGGCGTACTGACCGCCGCCACGTGGTGGGCGGGGGAGGGGACCAAGGTCGGGCGCCGCGTCCACGCCACCCTGTCCACAGGGCTCGGCACCGCGTACCTCGTCATCGGCACGGTCACGGGCCCGTTCGATCCCGCCATGGCGTCCACGCTCGTCATCGGCGGGGCCGTGGCAGCAGGTTCGTGGAACATCCGGCAGGCCCTTCGCGTCAACGTCGACCCGCAGAAGGAGGGTGGCGCGGTCGAGACGGGCATCCTCGTGAAGTCCATCGGCAACGCCAAGGCTGCACTGCGCGGCCAGCCGAAGGTCGAGCCGAACAAGGTCACGGCGCCGCTCAAACTGGACGGCATCACCAATGACGAACTCGGCAACCGGCTCAAGGAGATCGCCGTCGAGTTGGGCATCGCCCCGACGAGTGCACGTCTCCAGCCCGACCCTGAGCGAGCCGATCACACCGACCTCGTGATTGTTCCTCAGGACATGTTGAAGACCAGCGTGGTCTGGCCCGGCCCTTCCAGTCCGGGTGGCAGCATCACGGACCCCATCGTCATCGGCATCTACGAGGACGGCCAGGAGGCCATCTTGTGGTTTCCCTATGACGATCTGACCAAGCGCAACGCTACCCACTTCTTGGCTGCCGGGATGAATGGGTCCGCCAAGTCGACTGGCATCTCCGTCGCCATGGTCGAGACGCTCGCTCGGCGGGACGTCATCGGATGGGGCATGGACCCGTCGAAGGGAATGCAGACGTTTGCAGCATTCCTTCCGTACCTGGACTGGGTGGAGATGACCGAGGCTGGGGGCAACCAGATGATCGATGCCCTGTCGCAGGTCATCACCGCCCGCGCCAACGAACTCGGCCGCAACGGCTTCAAGAACTGGACGCCGGACGCCTTCGACCAGTTGGGCATGCCGTACATGGTCGTGTGGATCGAGGAAGCAGCGAAGTTCTTCCGTAACGGCACCGAGATGGAAGGCCTCGTCATGGAGGCCCGATCCGCCGGGATCTCAGTCATCATCAGCCTCCAGCGCCCGTCCGCCACCTCGATGCCGACCGACGTCCGCGAACAGCTCGGTGGCGTCATCTGCTTCGGCGTCAAAGGCTCCACCACCGCCGACATGGCCCTCCCCGACGACGTCCGCGACGCCGGCGCCCGCCCCGAAGCGTGGGAGAACCGCAAGCCCGGATACGCCTACCTTGTGGCCCCCGGCGTCGACGAAGAGCGGTACGCGACTCCGCTGCGCACCTACCTGATCGACGACGACCAGATCGGCGGCACCCTCGCCGTCATGCCCCGCACGCCCGTCGACCCCGTCACCGCGGCCGCTGCGGGCGAGGCCTACGCCAACCGCACCCGATACGACGCAGCAGCCCCTTTGACCAGCAATGAGACCACCGAACAGGAGACCATCGTCATGTCGAAGGACGAGACCGAAGCCGCCGAGAAGGCGCTGATCGAGAAGCAGGTCGACCGGGAGATCGAGGCCATGGTCGGCGACGACCCCGACGACGACGGGTTCATCCCCGACGTGGATGCCGAGCAGGAGATCCCGCCCGTGGGGGAGACGTGGTCATTCGGGCAGCAGCAGGCCAAGGTGCGTGAGCAGACACCGGAGGCCGGCATGGACTCGCTGATGGCCATGCTCGACGACTTCCGCGCCGAAGAGCGCGAGTTCATCGGCCCGAAGGACTTCGGGCCCTATGGCAAGGGATCGCGCATCGGACGGTCGCGACCCTGGGTGTCAGAGGCCCTCGGGGACCTGTCAGACGCCGGGATTCACCTGTCAGAAACCGAGCAGGCGGGTGTCTACAGGCTGCTGTACCCGGAAATGGCCGAGGTCTGACACCGGGGGTGTCAGCGCTGACACCCCCTCTGACCTGCGATGACACCGTTCTGACACTCAAATTCCTTGATCAGGAGTCAGTTTCGGGTGTCAGACCCCCTCCGGAGGGCCGATCTCTATAGGTCATGCGCGTGCGCGCGCGAGACGGCCCTCCGGTGACACCCCCAACCTGACACTGGAGACAAACGTCGTGAAACCGTCCGAATCGGATGGCTCGCGTGCCAAGGTGCTCGCCGCCGCTTTCCGGACCTGGACCACCGTCGACAACGACCCCGAACCCGCCGTTGCGCGCCTCGAAATCCGCTACCCGCCGGCCTGGGCCTTCGCATCCACCAACAGCCTGACCGCCCGGCAGCAGAAGCGGCTCCTCGACTTCCTGCGCGACGACTTGGCCGAGAACCGGCCCGGCTACTCCACCCCCGAACGTGCTGCCCGCGTCATCGCAGGACTCCTCGCCGAACTCGTAGCTGCCGGACAGAACCGCATCACGACCGCGGACCTCACCCAGGCCGCCCCACGCATCGGACGGTCCCGCACCTGGATCGCAGAGCACATCACCGAACTGGTCGACGCCGGCCAGCTCACCGAAACCCGCCGCCCCGACACCTTCCGAATCGCCTAGGAGACCCACCGTCATGCAGCTGCCCGAGCCGTACCAGCAGCAGGCCCAGGCCGGGCAGCCCAACCTGGGCAAGCCTGCTGAGTCCGCCAACGACCAAGCCCAGAAGCTCATCGAGGCCGTCAACGAAGCACTCGCCGACCAACACGTCACCTCCTACCGCGACGACACCCCGCTCCCCGTCGTCGGCACCGCGGCGCCAGTACCCCAGCCCGGCCGGCCCCCGATGAGTCAGCGAGCCACCGACGCCAGCGCCCTCATGCTGTCCGGGGGAGTCGCGACCGCACTCATCGGCGGGACCGCATCGCTCGTGATGGTGGCATCCGGAAGCGCCGACCCGGTCGTGTGCGCCATCGTCGTCGGCGCCCCGACCGCGCTCGTCCTCGCGATCGGACGGGTCGTCGGTCGGGTCAAGGCCACGGTCGAGGCGGCGCCGCCTACACACCACCACCACTACAACGGCGACGTTGTCCAGGACTCGCGCAGCATCACCACGACCACCCGCGGGGTCATCGCCAACACCCGGAACACGAGCCCGAACTAGGGGACCTGATGGGCAAGTACATAGGCCGGATGCCGGTCGAGATGCTCACCGACAAGAAGATCCGTCCCACCGAGTACCGCAAGTGGCGAGACGCCGAACGCCGCTTCGCGTGGCGCGACAAGGACAGGGCCATCATCGAGGAGCTCAAGGAGTCGATTCCCAAGTGGGGCCTCCTTGTTCCCATCCAGCTCGGGATCTCCGAGCGTCACCCCACCGACGTATACGTCGCCGACGGGCACCACCGGGCTATCGCCTTACGTGAACTGGGCGCCGACGACTTCCCGTTCCACTGGTACTGGATCAACAACAGCCGAGTCCGGTGGGAGAGCGAGCCGTTCCCGTACCACGTGCTCGGGCTGTGACTACCATGCCTGGATGGTGGCCGGCCGTGATCCGAGGCGTCAGGTGTCGGCGCGCGTTCGCCGCCCTTCTTCTCGACCACGCCACCGTCACCTACGACGGCCAGCTGCACGTCCGCTTCGCCAACCGCGGGGCGTGCGACGCCTACCAGGCCAGCGGCAGCCACCAAGCCATCGACGCCGCAGTGCAGTCGGTACTCGGCGAAGTCTCGGACATCAACTACACGTGCGACGCCTGACATCTAGCGCACGGCACGGCCCCGGACCATGAGGTCCGGGGCCCTGTCGTATCCCGCACCGTTGCCGACTGACCGGGTGGCTGGGACTGTGGTCGCATGGTCGACACTCACTCGCGCGGGTACGAGACAGCCGCCCGCTGGATGTTCTGGTCCGGCATCGCCCTGTTCCTGCTCGGGTTGGCCACACTTGGGGTTGCGAGGACAGATGGTACTCAAACGTGGGAATGTGCCCCGGGCTGCCGACTTGTGGAGAGCACGGCATGGGAGACCGCCAGAACAGTGGGTGCAGGGGGCGCGGCGCTGGGAGCGCTGCTCTGGGCTGCGGCCATCCTGATGGTTCTCCGCAGACGGCGGACACCACCCGCGACACGACCCACCGACAGTTCAGCGTCATAGACCTTCACTGCACGACAGGGCCCCAGACCTCGTCAGCCGGGGCTTTCGCTGTGGCCCTCGCGAGCCACCGTTCCGTTCCTGCGGATCGAGTAGGCGGCAGTAGTGGCCGCAGGTTGAAAGCCGCGCACATGCGGGCCAGTTCGGCGGCGCACTCCTCCCGAGAGTCCGCCTGCACCATGAAGACCGTGGTCATGAGGCCAGTCTGGTGGATAGCGGGTAGCTATCGCAGATGAATCAGCGATAGCTTGACGTGATGACGTGGGCGAACGTATCGTCTGCCTCACTGGACACGCATGTCGCTGAGGGCCGCCCGACGAGGCGGCCCTCAGTCGTTCCCGGCGGAGGTGAACATGGCCGCCCGTGGACTCGTCAGCGAGAAGGACGCCGCCTACTACGCAGGCCGGCCCGGGGTCACCATCCGGCGCTGGGCCCATGAAGGGCGGATCCAGCGGTACGGGTCCGGCCGCGGCCAGGTTCGCTACAGCGTCTTCGAACTGAACAAGGCTGAACGCGACGAATGGACGCGCAAGCTCATCACCCCCGGCGAGCCACCGCCGCTGCCCGAAGTCGCTAACGCCGCCTGACGGCACTTTGGGGGTCTTCGCGTTCCCTTCGCGTCATCAGCACGTGCATGCCACACTGCCTCCACCACAGCACATCCCTGGGGGCGCGATGTCCAGCTACAGCGACGTACAGAAGGCCGTGCGGGTCGAGAAGTTCCGCATCTGGTTCGCCTGGCTCTCCGGCAACGTGATCATGCTGATGATCGCGGGCGCCACTCGTAACGTCAGCATCGTCAGCACCGTCACTCAGATCCTCTTTACGGCCTCCTTCTTCCTGCTCACCTTCGTGGCGATCCGAATGACCAACGCCCTCAACCGCAAGGCGCTTGCGGCCCGGCGGGAAGTGCTCGGCGAAGACCTGTAGCAGGAGGTGGCGCACGTGGCCGGCAACCCCCGCAACGGGCGCCCCTACCGCCGACTCGTCGCCGCCGTGAAGGCGCTCGGCCACCCGTGCTGGCGGTGCGGCCATAACATCGACCCCACACTTGACCCGCGGCACCCGCTCAGCTTCACCCTCGACCACGTCATCCCGCTCAGCCGCGGTGGCAGCCTTCTCGACCCGGCCAACGCCCGCAGCATGCACAGGCGCTGCAACTCGGCGAAAGGGAACCGAGTCGGGCCACAGCCGCTCAAGACCTCGCGGAGTTGGTGACGCCGTGCTCATCGTCGTCACCGGCCCGCCCGGTGCCGGTAAGTCCAGCTACATCAAGGCCCACGCCAAGCCGCAGGACATCGTCATCGACCTAGACCTCATGGCCCTCGCCATGGCCGGCCCCGGAGCAGACCACCACAACCACAGTGAGACCCTGCTCAAGGTGGTGCACCGCGCCCGCTTCGCTGCGATCCGCGAGGCCGAGCAGCACATCGAGACCACCGACGTGTACGTCATCAACACGCTGCCCAACGCCCGGACCGTGGCGCAGTACAAGCGGCTCAAGGCGCGCATCGTCACCGTCGACCCAGGGCGCGACATCGTGATGCAGCGCATCGAGGACATGAGGCAGCCGGGCATGAAGGCGGTCGCGACCAAGTGGTACCGGGCGAACCGAGGCAGGTCACGCAGTGCGATGCCCCAGGCATCGCGGGAGTGGTAACCCACCGCGACTGGCAGTGAGTAGCAGCGAGTGACCGGGTCCCGATGGCGGTCGGGAGGGGCCGGCCGACGGCTCGGATCGTGATCGAACTGGGCGAGCGGAGCCGTTCTTTGAGTGGCGGAGCGGGCGACCCAAAAGCCCTTCGCGCCCGTTTGCGTGCGTGGCAAATCTGAAAGACGATCTTGGGCCGAGCTTGAAGGGTGACCCAAAGTTGACCGTCACTCTTTGTGACCATTGGCAAGGTTACGTTCTGTTACATCACGTGCGTCACCGTATGTGACGTTCTGTCCGCCACGTTCGTGGCGCGCCCCTGTTGATCACCCGCCGCTGATCCCGGCGGGAAGGAAGGCCCGAGTCTCCCGGCTCGGGCCTTCCGCATTTCCGGGAGACCTCATGAAGATCCGTACTTACGTGTGCGCAGATTGCGGCAGCACTGGCGAGCAGACGGGGCGTGGGCCGAACCGGCTGCGGTGCGATGGCTGCCGAGCAATTCGGCTGGCGTACCGGGGAAGGCGGGCTCTCCAGGAGTCTCGCGTCTGTGTTGCCCCTGATTGCGGTCGGTCGTTTAAGCCATGCCGGAAGAGTCAGCGCTGGTGCTCGCTGGCGTGCGGCAACAAGCACAAGCCCAGCGCAGGCCCCCGCGGCGGCCTGTCGCCTGCAGCTCGGGAACGCCAGCGTTTGTACTGGCAGGAGAAGAACCGGCGTCGGCGTGCCGCGAAGCGCGGTGGAGTGTCGGAGCCGTACACGTTGCTGCAGATAGTCGAGCGCGACCGGGGTTGCTGCGGGCTCTGCGGCGACCCGGTGCTCATGGCCGCGAAGGTCCCGCACCCGAAGGCTCCGACGATCGACCACGTGGTGCCCGTCTCGGAGGGTGGGGACGATACCCGCGCCAACGTGCAGCTGGCGCACTTCCGTTGTAACAGCGTCAAGGGCGCCCGCGGTTGCCAGCAGCTCGCCCTGATCGGGTGAGGGGGAGCCGTGGTTGCTGACGAGATCCGGGCGGAGATTGAGCAGCTGGGCGTGGCCTCGGTCGCACCCGGCCAGGCCGCCCTGGCAGAGACGCTTGCCCGAACGTTCGACGAGAACGATGCGCCTACGTCGCGCGCGATCGTGGCCCGCGAGTTGGGCGCCGTGATGAAGACTCTGCGCGCCCTCGCTCCTGTACAGGCGGAGGGGGATGCGCTCGATGACCTCGCTGCTCGAAGGGCCCGGCGCCGTGGCGCCTGATACACCGCTGTACGGCTCGCAGACGCCTCGCATCCTGACGGTGCCGAAGACGTGCTTGTCGTCGTCCGGCCAGGAGGCGGTGGAGCTTGCTGCGTTGGCTGGCCTGACGTTGGACCCGTGGCAGCAGTTCGTGCTCGACAAGGGCCTGGGCGAGCGGGCCGATGGTCGGTGGTCAGCGTTCGAGGTTGCGGTGAACGTGCCGAGGCAGAACGGCAAGGGCGGGATCATCGAGGCCAGAGAACTGGCCGGGCTGTTCCTCCTCGGCGAGAAGCTGATCCTCCACTCTGCACACGAGTTCAAGACCGGGCTCGTTGCGTTCCGCCGGATCGAGCAGCTCATTATGGGGTGCCCTGACCTGCGTAAACGTGTCCTTCGGGTGCGTAAGACGACGGGCGAGGAGGCAATCGAGCTCGTCACCGGGCAGGTGCTTCGGTTCCTGGCCCGCAGCGGCGGTAGCGGCCGTGGCTTCACTGGGAACCTCAACGTCCTCGACGAGGCGATGATCCTTGGGGATGACGCGATGGGTGCGCTGATGCCGACGATGTCGGCGGTCCCGAACCCGCAGATCTGGTACTTGGGTTCCGCGGGCATCGGCCATCCGTCGGTGCAACTGGGCCGCCTGCGCGGCCGAGCCCTGGCCGCAGTGGAGTCCGGGGAGCCGGATCCGTCGCTGGCGTACTTCGAGTGGTCGGTGGATCCGCACCGCGACGAGTGCGCGCCGTCGTGTACGGAGCACGCAGGTGCAGATGATCCGGCGTCGTGGGCGACTGCGAACCCCGCCTTGGGCATTCGGATCAGCGAGGAGCACGTGCGCAACGAGCGCCTCAGCATGGGCGGTAGTGGCATCTTCGAGCGTGAACGTCTTGGCGTCGGCGACTACCCAAGTGACGGCAAGGACGCCTGGCAGGTCATCGGCGAGGATGTCTGGCGGGCACTGGCGGCCGCGGAGTCCACGCCGGAGGGCGCGGTGGCGTTCGCCATCGACGCGACTCCGGAACGCTCGCATGCCGCGATTGCCGTGGCTGGGCACTGGCGTGGCGGGACGCACGTGGAAGTCGTCGCGCATCAGCCCGGCATGGGCTGGGTGGTGGAGAAGGCGAAGAAGCTTCACGAGCGACACAAGCCGCGCTGCTGGGTTGTCGACGCGGGCGGCCCGGCCGGTTCGCTCATCGAAGACCTGGCCGAAGAGCTCGGCGTTGAGATCGTCAGCCCGAAGATGCGCGAGATCGCTTCTGCGACTGGCCAGTTCTTCGACGCGGTCACCGACCAGTCCCTGTCGCACATCGATCAGGCGCCCTTGGCAACGGCTTTGGCGGGCGCCCAGAAGCGCCCTATGGGTGACGCGTGGGCATGGGCCCGGCGCGGCGTGAACGTGGACATCAGCCCGCTCGTGGCGGTGACCCTGGCGAAGTGGGGCCTCGGTGCCGAGGTCGAAGATCCTGGCGACGTAGTCGACAACGTGTGGTGAGGGGTACTCAGTGAGCTGGTGGTGGCCCTTCCGACGCAAGGAACAGCGGTCGATCTCGTTTCAGGATGTGTGGGGATCTGGAGGGGATACCCGCCTGCTGACGGGTGCTGGGCAGGAGCGGGCACTTCGTCTGGCCCCGGTGTACGCGGCTACGCGGCTCCTGTCGGACTCCGTGGCGTCGATGCCGCTGAAGTCGTATCTGGGCGAGGGCACGTCCCGGCGGCCGATCGTGTCCCCGCAGATCTTCACCCGCCCGGCTGCGGTGGGGACGCGGTACGACTGGCTGCACCGGTGCATGACGTCGCTGACGCTGCGAGGCAACGCCTACGGGCTGGTCGTCTCTCACGACGTAAACGGGTGGCCGGATCAGGTGGAGTGGCTTCACCCGGACGACGTGCATGTCGAGGACAACCTCGCCCCGGTGCCGGTCTGGTACTACAAGGGCCGGCGCCTGGACCCGGGGCAGCTGTTCCACATCCCGGCGTATACCCTGCCCGGTCAGATCCTGGGGCTGTCGCCGATCGCGTACTTTGCGACGACGACCGACACCGGGCTGCTGGCGCAGCAGTTCGGGCGGGACTGGTTCGCGAACGGCAGCACCCCGGCAGCTGTGCTAGAGACCGACCGGGAGATCTCGAAGGAGACCGCGGGCATTCTCAAGGCGCGGTTCAAGGAGGCTGCCGAGGGGCGCGACATCGTCGCACTGGGGCTTGGCACGAAGTACCGGCCGATCAGTGTCCCGGCGAACGAAAGCCAGTTCCTGGAGACCATCAAGGCGTCGGCGAATCAGATCGCGGCGATCTACGGTGTGCCGCCGGAGAAGATCGGCGGCGAGACTGGCGGATCGCTGACCTACGCCACGGTCGAACAGAACAGCATCGACCTGCTGACGTGGACGCTCCGCCCGTGGCTGGCCCGCCTGGAAGAGGCCTTGTCGCTTCTGCGGCCGCCCGCCGAGGACGTGCGGTTCAACGCAGACGCCATGCTGCGCACGGACACCCTGACCCGGTACCAGACTCACCGGATCGCCCGCGTGATCGGCCTGAACAACATCGACGAACTGCGCCTCCTGGAAGACCAGGAGCCCCTGCCGAATGGCCAGGGGCAGGACTACGCGCCGCTGGTCAAGGCGGCCCCTGACGGAAGCGAGAAACCGTGAACGGCGAGACAGAACGTCGGTTCACCCGTGGCCTCGTGGAGGTCCGGGCGGCCGGGGACAGCAGGACGATCGGCGGGTACGCCGCGAAGTTCAACACCCTGTCGCGGAATCTGGGCGGGTTTGTCGAGCGGATCGACCCTGGGTTCTTCGCGAAGAGCGAGGGCGATGGGTGGCCGCGGGTGATGGCCCGCTACAACCACGACAACAACATGCTGCTGGGCACGTCCCGGTCGGGCACCCTGCGTCTTGCCACCGATGGCACGGGGCTCGACTACAGCGTGGATGTGCCGGCCGCCCGCGCCGACGTGTACGAGCTGGTGCAGCGCGGCGATGTCGCCGAGTCGTCGTTCGCGTTCCGCACGCTGGACGACGACTGGTCGATGACCGAGGACGGGTTCCCGGTGCGGACGCTCCTCGCCGGTCAGCTTGTCGATGTGGCGCCGGTGAATGACCCGGCGTACCTGGACACCAGCACCGGCCTGCGGTCGCTTGCCGAGCGCGCTGGGGCTGAGCTGGAGGAGGTCCGGGCCGCGGCCGAGTCGGGCGACCTGAAGGGCTTTCTGGTGCCGCAGCGCACCATCATTGATCTTGCGCCGGAGGGCGGGCAGGGCGAAACCCACCCGCCGCTGGCGTTGCGGCAGCGGCGCGCCGAGTTGTATCGGCGCCGCACCTTCTGAGGCAGGGCGACACCCACCTCGCACATCCAATTCATCAGACACCCCGGCCGCCGGCTGAGGGTGTCGTCGTCATGCCCCGGGAGGGCAAATGAGCGAGTACATCCAGCGCCTCAAGGAGCGCCGCGCCAACGTGTGGGAGCAGACGAAGGAGCTCCTGGACGCGGCCGAGGGCGAGAAGCGCGACCTGACCGCCGAGGAGGAGCAGACCTACCAGCGGCTGAACGCCGATCTGGACGCGATCGACGCGCGGGCCAAGGAACTGCACCAGGCGGAGGAGCGCGCGAAGGACGCCGAGGCGGCATTCGCCGGGCTGCTCGACAAGCCGCAGACCGCCGACCGTCGCGACGCCGGGCAGGACACGGATGCCCAGCTCCGGGCATTCTTCAAGGGTGAGACAGGCAAGCGCGTCTTCGATGTGCAGCCTGACGAGGGCGAGCGCCGCACGGACCTGCGGACCCTGTCCAAGCTCACCGCAGCCGCGGGCGCCAACACGGTGCAGACCTCGTTCTACACGCAGCTGGTACAGCACCTCATCGAGGTTTCCGGGGTGATGCAGACCAACCCCACCACGCTGCGTACCGCGACCGGCGAGCAGATCCAGATCCCGAAGACGACCGCACATTCTGCGAGCGCTTCGCTGGTGGCGGAGGCGGGGACGCTCTCGCCGAACGACCCGACTTTCGGGCAGGTTCCGCTGGACGCCTACAAGTACGGCTTCCTGCTCCAGATCTCGCACGAGCTGCTCAACGACACCAGTGTCGACCTCACCGGATACCTGTCCATGCAGGCCGGCCGGGCGCTCGGCAACGGGTTCGGTGCCCATCTGGTCACGGGCACTGGCACCTCCCAGCCGAACGGCATCGTCACGGCGTCCACGCTCGGGGCGACTGGGGGCACGGGCGTAACTGGCGCTTTCACGGCCGACAACCTGATCGACCTGTACTACAGCGTCATCAGCCCGTACCGTGCCAGCGGTTCCTGCGCGTGGATGATGCGTGACTCCTCGGTGGCCATTCTCCGGAAGATCAAGGACACGACCGGGCAGTACATCTGGCAGCCCGCGCTGACTGCGGGCAACCCGGACACCGTGCTGGGCAAGCCGCTGTATACCGATCCGAGCGTTCCTGCGGTGGCACTGGCGGCGAAGTCGGTGCTGTTCGGTGACTTCTCGCAGTACTTCGTCCGCATGGTCGAGAGCATCCGCTTCGAGCGGTCGGACGACTATGCGTTCAACTCCGACCTCGTCACCTATCGAGCGATCCTGCGCGGTGACGGTGACCTCGTCGACACGACCGGCGCGATTAAGTACTTCGCCGGTAACGCTGCCTGACCCGCGGGCGGGGCGGCAGTAGGCCGCCCCGCCCCCTTTCATCGAACGGAGAGGTACCCATGCTTGTGCGTATGAGGGTCGATGTGTCAGGGACCCGCGACGGCGAGCCGTGGCCGGCGAAGGGCGGCACCGTCGAACTGCCGCAGGACGAAGCCAAGAGCCTGATTGCGATCGGCCTGGCGGTCGAGGCCGACGACGAGGAGTCCGGGGAACCGGCCGAGGAGAACGCCGAGGCGTCAGCCGACGAGGAGACCGCAGCGCCGAGGAAGCCTTCGCCGCGGAAGCCTCCCGCCAAGCCGACAAAGTAGGAGGCAGCTGTGGCCCTGCTGACCCTGGCCGAGGCGAAAGCCCAGCTCGACATCGAGACCACGGCCGACGACGTAGAGCTGCAGGCGTACATCGAGGCGTTGACGGCGCCGATCGAGCGGTACGTAGGCCCGGTGGAGACGCGGGAGTTCACCGAGACGATCGAGGGCAAGCGCGCTTCGATCGGCCTGACGCACATTCCGGCCGTGGCTCTGGTCTCGATCACTCCAACGCTGGGCGCCGGCGGCGCACTCGGTCTGTCCTCCGTGGTCCTGGATCCGGCGCCGGGCATCGTGCGGCACCGGACGGGCACATTCGCCGGGACGCTGTGGACGGTCACGTACACGGCTGGCCGCGGCACGGTACCCCCGACGATCAACCTCGCGGCGCGGCTGCTGCTTCAGCACCTGTGGCGCACCCAGTACGGGGCCGCCCGCGGTGGCGGCGGAGCCGACGACTACGCGGTTACCGAGCCCATCCCCGGCTTCGGATACGCCATCCCCAACCGAGTCCTCGAACTCCTGGAGGCGTTCAAGGTCCCGCCGGGGGTGGCGTGATGGCCACGTCCGCAGTACCCGCCGCGGTCGATGCGCTGCTCGCGATCCTGCGGGCTGAGCCTGCCTTGGCTGACGCGAGGATCGTGGACGGCCCGCCGTCGGTGAACCTCACCGAGCGGCACCGCATCTACGTGGGCTGGTCACCAGGCGCCGATCAGGCCATCGACATCGCCCAGGACTTCGCATCGGCCGGCGCGCGCACCCGCGACGAGAGCTTCGACATCGCCTGCTACGCCGAGACCCGGGCAGGCGACAAAGACATGGCCCTGCGCCGAACGACGGTCTTCGAGCTTCTGGCCGCCGTCGAGGTTGCGCTGCGTGCCACGAACGACGCACCCACCGCGCCGACCCTGTCCGGGACCGTCCAGTGGGCGCACCTGACTGCTGGCGGTCTCGTACAGGAGCAGAGCGACGGCGGGGCCCTGGCCGGTCTGTCGTTCACCGTGTCCTGCCGCGCCCGTATCTGATCACCCCACCCACATGAGGAGTTACGCCATGGCGCGAGTGCGCTACATCGGCGCCGAGCCGGTCACCGTGCCGGAGCTCGGCAGCAAGACGATCCAGCCCGACGAGGTGGTCGAGGTGCCTGACGGCAGGTTCGAGGGCTACCTCTGCCAGCCGCAGACGTGGGAGAGCGTGGAGGAGCCGAAGGCCGATCTGCCCCCGAAGAAGATGACGACCGCGGCGAAGTCCGCCACCTCGAAGGAGGGCTGACCCATGGCGATCGGTTCTGGGCTCGGCGCGCAAATCGGAATCGCGGCCGAGTCGACCTACGGCACCTACGTGGCGCCGACGAAGTTCATCGAGTTCACGAAGGAGGGCCTTCAGCTCAAGAAGACCACCGCTCAGTCCGCCGGAATCGCGGCGGGTCGGCTGCTGCCGCTTTCTAGTCGACGTGTGGTGACGCAGCGCCAGGCATCCGGCAGCCTGGACATGGAGGTCACCACCAAGGGCATGGGGGTGCTGCTCCAGACCCTCATGGGGACGAGCGTTACTCCGGTCAAGCAGGCGACTAGTGACGCGTACCTCCAGACACACATCCTGGTCGACACCGCGGGCAAGAGCCTGACGGTCCAGAAGGGCGTACCCCTCACTACCGGCGTCGTCACCAGGAAGAACTTCATCGGTTGCAAGATCGTGTCGGCGGAGTTCTCGTGTGAGGTCGGCGGGATGCTGACCGCGTCGTTCGAGATCGACTCGAAGGACTGCCAGGAGACATCCGTTCTGGCGGTGGCCACGTATCCGACGATGGCGCCGTTCCACTTCGGGCAGATGGCTCTGAAGACCGGCGTGTTCGGTTCCGAGGCGGACCGGTCCGGGATCCGCAAGGTCAGCATCAAGTTCGAGCGCGGCATGGCGACCGAGCGGTTCTACGCCGGGCAGAGTGGCACGAAGGCCGAGCCGATCTCGAACGACCAGGTGAAGGTGACCGGCAGCATCGAGATGGACTACGTCGACACGGCCCTCGACGACCTCCACACCAGCGATGCAGCCACCAGCCTGGTGTGGGCGTTCACCGGCGCCGAGATCGCCCCCACGTATCCCGAGGCCATCACGTTCAACCTCCCGGCGATCCGGTTCGACGACGCACCGCCCGTCGTCGAGGGCTTCGACGTCATCAAGCCGACGCTCAACTTCACCGGCCTGTACGACGGCACGAACCCGCTGTCCATCACCTACATGTCCACGGACATCACGCTGTAGCAGGGGGTGGCCCGATGGCTGTCGGCTCTGTACAGATCACCGGCACCGGCCAGCTCCTGGAGCTTCAGAGGCGGCTTCGGGCGGCTGGCCACGAGAACATCCGGGCGTCCATGCAGCGGCGGACCCGGCGGGCGGCCGAGCCGATGCGCAACGATCTACAGTCCGCGATCCGTGGGTTGCAGATCTCGTCACCGGGGCGGTCTGGGAGGGGTGGCGGCCCGTCGCCGACGACACGGCCTCTGCGCGTGACGATCGCCAACGCGATTCGGATCAGTGTCCGCGTATCCGGGAACCCGGGCGCACGGGTGTGGGTCGACAAGGGGCAGCTGCCGCCCGATCTGCGCAGGATGCCGCAGGTCATCAACGAAGGCCGGATCAGGCATCCCGTGTTCGGGAACCGCCGCCGGTGGGTGACGCAGACCGCGCCCCCGCTGTGGTGGGACAAGACCGTTCGTACTCACCGCTCGCGCATGGAGCGCGAGATGGCGCGCGTCCTGGACGACGTGCGCCGCCGACTCGACTAGGAGCAGCAGTGATCGTTTCGTACACCCATGAGGACGGCACCGTCGAGGAGGTCTCGACGGACGACCTGTCCGCCGTTGAGTCCGCCGCCGTCGAGTCGGTCACCGATCTGGAGTGGGACGACGTCGAGCGCGCGTTGAAGTCCCAGCGGCCCGGGGCGATGCGGGCCGTGCTGTGGGTCTTCCGCAAGCGGGCCCAGCCGCAGCTCCGGTTCAGTGCGTTCGATGTCCCCGCGTGGAAGCGCCGGTTGAAGGCGCGGCTGGAGCGTGAGGAGATCCTCGATCTCGTCGAGACGCTCCGCAAGGATGCGAGCACCGAGACCGAGGCCGGGTTCGAGGAGATGCTCGGGTACATGCGGGCCCTCGCCCATGACCCGGCTGACGTCGACTGGGCTGTGGCCGAGACGGGCCCAAAAGCCCTGGTGCCGGTGGCCGACCTGCCGTCGGAGGGATCCGCGGCAGCATCCTGACGTACCGGTGGCTGCTCGCGCACCACCTGCACTTCACCCCGCGGGACATCGATCAGTTGTCCCGTGAAGAGCTCGCCTCCGCGATTGCGTGGGTCACCCGCTACCAGGCCGACTTGGCTCGCACCGCCGGAGGTGAGTGATGGCGTCCACGACGATGACGTTCACGCTGGAGGGCCGTGACCGGCTGTCCCGTGTGCTCGACAACGCGGGGAACTCGGCGGCGAAGCTGGAGGCCAAGTTGGGCTTGGCGTCGGCGGCGATCCCTGCCGCGGCGGCGCTGGCCCCGCTGGTCGCGCAGACTGGCGCGGCTGCGGTCGCGGTGGCCGCTTTCGGTGCGGCAATCGTGCCGCAGGTGATGGCGTTGGGTGAGGCGTCGCAAGCGCAGAAGAAGTACGAGGACGCCGTCGCTGAGGGCGGGAAGGCGTCGGATGCTGCGGTCAAGGCCGAGCTTGCGTATCAGCGGCAGCTCGCGAAGCTGCCGGCCGCGACGCGTCAGGCGTCGGCTGCACTGTCGACGTTGAAGGATGGGTTCACGGACTGGTCTGATGCCCTGGCGAAGGACACCATGCCGGTGTTCACGAAGGGCCTGGCGGTGGCGGGCGGTCTGCTGCCGAAGCTGACGCCGATGGTGAAGGGCGCATCGGTCGAGCTGGACCGGTTCATGACCGTGCTCGGCGGTGGCATCTCAATGCCCGGATTCGACGCGGCCATGGGCAAGTTCAGCAACTTCGCCACCGGGTCGCTGAAGCGGGCCAACGATGGGCTGATCCACCTGACCCGCACCCTCGGTGACGGGCAGGTCGGCAGTGGCCTCGCCCAGTTCATGGACTACGCCCGCGCGCAGGGACCGCTCGTCGGCGAGACGTTCCGCAGCATCGCATCGGCGGTCCTGAACATTCTGACGGCTGCATCCGACGTGGGTGTCGGCGTGCTCCAGCTCGCCAACGCGTTCGCCAAAGTCGTGGCTGCGCTGCCGCCCGGGTTCATCACCACGATGTTCCAGGCTGCTGTGGCGATCCGTGCCATCAAGCTGGCGATCAGCGGTGTGCAGTTGGCGGCCGGTGCGTTCGTGCTGGTGCGTGCTCAGATCGTGGCGGCTGGGACGGCGGCGATCGGCGCGTCTGGGGCGATGGGCACTCTGCGGGCCGCGTTCCTGGGCATGTCCCGGTCGGCTCGTGTGGCGGTCGCTTCGACCGGTATCGGTCTACTGGTCCTCGGGTTGATCAAGCTGTCGTCGATCGGTAAGCAGGCGCCGCCGGATGTCGACCGGCTGACCACGTCGCTCGGGAATCTCGCCCGCACGGGCAAGGTCACCGGGGAGGTCGCGAAGGCGTTCGGTAAGGACCTTGGTGGTCTGGCCGACTCGCTCCGTATCCTGTCCCGGCCGTCGAACCTCGACAAGACTCAGCAGTTCCTGACGCAGCTGGTCGGCATGGACTCCACGCCGGTCAAGGAAGCGAAACAGGACCTGGAGGCGGTCGACAAGGCACTCGCGGACCTGGTCAAGGGCGGCAAGTCGGAGATCGCTCAGGCGGCATTCGACAAGCTGGCCGCGGGCATGAAGAAGAACGGCATGTCCGCGGGTGAGCTGCGCGAGAAGCTCGACGGCTACCGCAGCGCGCTGGCGGACCAGGCGTTCGAGCAGCAGCTCGCCGCCGCGAGCATGGGCCTGTTCGGGGCCCAGGCTCAGCAGGTGCAGGCGAAGCTCGACGCGCAGAAGGCATCCGCGGACGGGTTGAGGCAGAGCATCCAAGCGTTGAACGACACGAACCGCCAGGGCTTGGGCGGGATGATCGGGTTCGAGGCGGCGATCGATGCCGCGGCGAAGGCGGCCCGGGACAACGCCGGTGCGCTCAGCATGTCGGGCGGGCAGCTCAACCTCAACTCGGAGAAGGCCCGGAATGCGGCAGCCGCGCTCAACGACCTTGCGGCCAAGACCGACGAGGCGACCGCGTCGGCGCGGCAGTCCGGTGCGTCGTGGTCGACGGTCAACGGGATCTACGCGCGCGGCCGGGAGAAGCTGATCGCGTCCGCGCAGGCCATGGGCCTCACCCGGGACCAGGCCCGCCGTCTGGCGGACCAGATCCTGAAGACGCCGGACAAGACCGCGCGGCTGAAGGGCAACCTGGAAGACCTTCAGGCCAAGCTGTCGTCCGCGAAGGCTCAGCTGGCGAAGGTGCCGGACTCGCGCAAGGCGGCGATCCGGGCGCAGATCTCTGATCTTCAGGAGAAGGTCCGGCAGGCGAAGGCCGCCCTTGCCACGGTCCAGAGCAAGACCGTTTCTGTCATGGTCGACTACCGGTCCAGCCATAACCCCTCGTCGTTCGCCAAGTCGATCGGCGGGTACGCATCGGGTGGCCGGCCGACGCCGGGCGAGTGGGCATGGGTCGGCGAGAACGGGCCCGAGCTGGTCCAGTTCAAGGGCGGGGAGACCGTCTACAACCACCCCACGTCGATGGGCATGACTTCGCCGCTGGCTGCTGCTGGTCAGGATGCGGGCCGCGGTCTGTCTGCGGGCATGGTCGGCTCGGCGTCCGGTGTGGAGGCGTCGGCGCGGCGCATGGCAGCCGCGGTGACGGCCGGTGTGCGCGCGGAGCTGGAGATCGCGTCTCCGTCTCGGAAGATGAAGGCGCTCATGGCCGATGTCGGCAAGGGCATCATCATCGGTCTGACCGGCACCAAATCCAAGATCAGCGCGACGGCGAAAGACCTGGTCAAGGACATCTGGAAGGCGTGGGAAGGCACCAAGTCGACCAAGGACTCGAAGCTGGTCCAGATGGTCAACCGGGACACTGCCAAGCTCCAGAAGCTGGCCACGAAGCGGGACGTGCTCGCGCAGAAGATCGCGGGGGCGAAGAAGAACGCCGCGGACTGGACAGCCGGGGCACGCGAGGACGCTTCCCTGTCCGGCCTCGGTATCGAGGAGGGGAAGGTCACTGCTGGCACCATCCAGGCCGGGCTTGCCGAGAAGCTGGCGAAGATCAAGCAGTTCACCAACTACATCAAGATTCTCGGTCAGCGCGGGCTCGCGAAGTCCATGCTCAAGCAGATCCTCAACATGGGCCCGGAGCAGGGCTACGCCTACGCATCGGCACTGGCCGGGGCGTCGAATTCCACTCTGAAGTCCATCAACTCGCTCCAGTACTCGATCAACTCCACAACGGACAAGCTCGGCAAGACCGGCGCCGACGTCATGTACGACAGCGGCAAGCAGGCGGGGAAGGGGTTCCTGACCGGTCTGACCAGTCAGCAGAAGGCGATCGAAGACCAGATGGTCAAGATTGCCAAGGGGATGCAGAAGGCCATCAAGAAGGCCCTCGGTATCAAGAGCCCCAGCCGTGTGATGGCGGAGCTCGGCAGGTACTCCACCGAGGGCCTGGCCGTGGGCCTGACCGAGCGGATGCCGGTCCTCGACCGTGCGCTCGGTGCGGTCACGGACCGGGTCGCGTCCGCTCAGCCGGTCATCGGCCGGCCTGCGGTGGTCAGCGGACGCGGGGGCGCGCAGCCGGTGCAGATCCAAATCGATGTCCACGGAGCGATGGACCCGGTCGCGGTAGGACGCGAGATTCAGCGGGTCCTTCTCCAGCTGAAGCGGACGCAGGGGCTGAACGTCAACTTGGGGGTGGCCTGATGGGTGTGCTCGTCGAAATGGGATGGGGTGGCCTGGTGCAGTACCCGGCTACCATCACCTGGACGGACATCACGCAGCGGGTCGACGTGACGTCCGGGGTGACAATTACCCGCGGCGCGAGCGACGAGCTGTCCGAAACGCAGCCGGGCACGGCCACCCTGACCCTGGACAATCAGGACGGGGCGCTGACGCCCGGCAACCCATCGTCGCCGTACTACCCGTATGTGCGACGTAACGCCCCGATCCGGGTGAGCATCACAGCTCCGAATCCTCGCACCGGCTCGGCGCCGTGGCTGATGTCGCAGCTCTGCGACGACTTCGACGACGGCATAGTGGACCCGGCCCTGTGGCCAGGTTCCTACGGCGGTGTTTCCGAGTCCGATGGCCGGGCGCGCATTCCGTGCGTGCCCGATGTGCCGGCCGGGTACCTGTCCGCACGGCAGTGGCGGCTTGGCGGATCCCGACTGATCGTGAAGCCTGGACGGCTGCCGGCGGCGAACGGATCGACGGCTGCCACCCTGTCCGTGATGGCGAACGGAACGGCCGCAGGTACCCGGGTGGGATTCACTTACTCGCCTGTCGCCGGGACACTGAGCTGCGTATCCGAGGTCGGTGGCACGGACCCCACCCCAACTGTCCTGCCGTACAGCGGGATCGACCACCTGTGGTGGCGGCTGCGGATTCTGAGCGGCGCCCTCCGCTGGGAAACTTCGGGCGACGGCTACACGTGGACGATGAGGCGAAGCGTGCCTACCCCAGCGTGGGTGACCTCGCAGACCGCGACAGTGGAACTGCTGGCCACGCGTACTGGGGGGACCGCGGACACCGCAGAAATTGATCTCGTTGGTCACAACGTGTGGCCACGACTCTGGGGCGTCGTCAATGAGTGGCCGGTGCAGTGGGAGGGCCTGCTGTCTACGGTCACGATCAGCGCGACGGATCTTTTCAAACGGCTGAACCGGCTGCCTCCACTGATGAGCTGCCTGTCCGAGGAAATCAAGATTCTCGGGCCGCTGGCGTACTACCCCTTGACCGAGCCGACCGGAGCCACGTCAGCGGGCGACCTGTCCGGGACCACAGCGGGGCCGCTCACCGTCGCCCAGGTGGGGACGGGCGGCACCCTCGACTTTGGCACGGCCATGGGGCCGGCTGCAGCACCAGACTCTTTGCCGACGTTCGCGCCCGTGTCGGTGTCGGTGGGTAAGTACCTGACGGCAGACATGGGACCGGGGTATCAGGACTCGTCCACGGGCAACTGGAACATGATGGAGTGCTGGTTTTCGACCAGCACACCGGGTCGGGTGATCTTCGCTCTGGCCGGGGCTGCGGGCACCATGCAGATGGTGTGGTCCCTGAACGGGTCCGGGGCGCTTCAGGTCGAGACGATGATCGACGGGGCGAGCTGGCAGACCGCTGCGGTCTCGACGGGGAATCTGGCCGATGGGGTGCTGCACCACTTCGCCTACGACGAGTTCGCGGGGCTCGTATACATCGACGGGGTAGCCAAGACCACAGGCGCCGTGCAGTGGATGGCAGGCCTGCGGACGCTGACCGTGGGGGCGTATGCGGGGACTCGGCTGTGGTCGGGCTCCATCGGGCACATCATGCTCACCGCGACCCTGTACACGGGGATCGGGCCGCAGATGGCCGTCCACTACCAGGCCGGAACCAGCGCGTTCGCTGGGGAGGACGCTGACGCCCGGATCATCCGGCTCGCCAAATACGCGGGTATCAGCGCAGTGACGATTCTCGGGACCACGCATGATCCGATCGCCGGGCAGGGCGACGGCGGGTCGGGTGTGGTGGCACGGATGCGGGAGGTGGAGGCGGCCGAGTCCGGGCGCCTGTACGCCACACGTGACGGGTACGGGCTCGCCTATCAGTCGCGGGACCTGCGCTACAACCCCGACCCGTCCAGCGAGGTCTTCACGATCGCCTACGCCGACCTCGACACCCTCGGTGTGCAGCTCGCTGACGACGATCAGAAACTGTGCAACCAGGTCGAGGCGAGCAGGCCGGGCGGAGCGACGCAGAAGGTCCGCGCGGACAGCTCGGTTCTCGCTTACGGGCTGTATGGGCAACAGCTCGAAATCCTCAAGACCAGCGACAACTCGCTCGTTGACGCGGCTTCCTGGATCGTCTCCCGGTATGCCAACCCCGACCCTGAACTGCGTGAGGTGCCGGTGGAGGCATTCACGATGCCCAACTACTTGGCCATCCTCAACGCGGAAATCAGCAGCTTCTTCTCTGTCACTGATCTGCCCGGCCAGGCGCCGGCCTCGTCAATGCGGGTCACCGTCGAGGGCTACACCGAGACGATCCGCGAGCAGTCCCACGTCATCCAGTTCCGCACCAGCGCCTCGGCCCGCGACTCCGTCTGGGTCCTCGGCGACGCCACGTATGGAGTGCTGGGCTCCACCACCCGACTCGCTTACTAGGAGGCCGCATGGCCATGTCCGTCTTGCGCGCGGAAACGTTCTACCTGCCCCCCGCTGTCGAGCCCGTGGACGCGTGGGCCGACACTCCGGCCGCCGAGCTGGTGTTCCGATGGATGGAACACCGAATGCAGCGCCGCGTTCCGCTGCCGACCGCCGTGGTGGATGAGGCGTACTTCGCGCGGATCAACCAGAATCGGTGGCTGGCCGACTGCGTTTGTGGATCTGCGCAGGTGGTCAGCCCGGCCGACCCCCGGTATGGGTGCACTGAGTGCGGCTATGGGTGGTGCGGTCTGGTCTTCCCCGAGGATGTGGCGGCGGTTGAGTCGGAGATGCTGCTCCAGGCGAAGCCGTACCTGCGGAACTGGTGGCACCCGGATGACCCGGCGAACCCGGATCGGCCCGAACCCGACCCTCCTGTTGATCCGCCGGTGGTGACGCCGTGACGTTCGCTCCCCGAACCTGGGTGGTCGGCGAGGTTGTGTCAGCCGCCGTCATGAATCAGGAGATTCGCGACCAGATCAATTCGATGCTGGACACGTGGACGAGCTGGACTCCGATATGGACGGCGGCCACCACGAACCCAGCCCTCGGGAACGGCTCCATGACCGGCCGGTACATGAAGATCGGCCGTACCTGCCACGTCAACCTCGAACTGACCATGGGATCGACCACCACCTACGGCGCCGGTGTGTGGTCCTTCTCGCTGCCGTTCACCGCCGCATCCGCAGTCGGGTCACGAGTCGGCCTTGCTCACGCGCTGGGCGGATCGAACCGTGTCGCTGGCCAGCTCATAGTGGCCCCGGCCGCCGGCACGTTCACATGCTTCTTCCCTGCCAGCACCAGCGTGAGTTTCCTGTCCAATAGCGGGGCCACGAACCCCTTCACCTGGGCGGCCACTCATCAGCTCCGGGCTTCGTTCGCCTACGAGACCGCCGCCTGAACTACCCCGAACCGCATGCCCCGTGCCACCTGGCCGGGGCTTCTTCTATGTCTGGAGGCCCCATGGCCACACCCTTGTCCGCCACGGCCGTGCTCACTGCCCTCCTCGCGGAGGGCGTGCGCGTCGTCGAGGTCGGCAACTGGCGCACCCACAACCGCAACCAGAAAGGGCCCTGGGGCCCGCTCAACGGCAGCATCGTGCACCACACCGTGACCAAGGGCACCGCGTCCACGGTGGCCATGGTCCGCGACGGGTACGCGGACCTGCCCGGCCCGCTCTGCCACGGAATGATCGCGAAGGACGGCCGAGTCCACATGGTCGGCTGGGGACGCACGAACCACGCCGGGGGCGGTGATCCCAAGGTGCTGGACCAGGTCACCGCTGAGTCCTACGGCACCCGCCCGACTCCGCCGACCCGCGGCAACAGCAACGGTGTCGACGGCAACCGGCACTTCTACGGGTGGGAGTGTCAGAACCTCGGCGACGGCAAGGACCCGTGGCCGGCCGCCCAGTACGACGCGATCGTCCGCGTCCAGGCCGCCCTGTGCCGGGCTCACGGCTGGTCGGCGAAGTCCGTGATCGGCCACCGCGAGTGGTCGAGCGACAAGGTCGACCCCCGCGGCATCGATATGTCGCAGCTGCGGGCCGATGTGGCCGAGCGCCTCAAGCACCCCGCTGGCTGGTCGCCCGGCAAGACCACCCCCACTCCCACCCCGCCGAAGGAGACGCCCGTGTCCACGACGGACGACCGCGTGAAGGCCCTGCACTCCAATCTGTTGGCGATCGGAGAGATCGGCACCACCGCCAAGGGCACCCAGTCCGGCCGCGTCGAGCACGGCGCCGGCTACTACCTCGCCCACATCCTCGACGAAGTCCGCGCCCTGCGTGCCGACGTCGCCACCCTGAAGAAGGAGGCCTGACCATGCCAGAGTTCCCGTTGCCTTCGACGCAGACCGTCATCAAGGGCGCCAAGACCTACGCCCGCGACCTTGCCGAGCGGGTGCTGGCCACGTTCCTCCAGGCGTTCGTCGGCGGTCTCGTCCTCACCGCCCCGTTCGACCTCGCGATGTGGCAGGCCGCCGGGGTGGCCGGTGTGGCCGCCGCCGGGTCGCTACTGAAGGGCCTGCTCGCCCGGTGGCGTGACGTCACGAACTCGGCCAGCCTCGCCAAGGGCGTCTGAGCTGCCACGAGCGCACTGGAGGACCGTGTGGACGCTGCCATGCTGACCGCGCTGGGTGCACTACTGGCCTCGCCGGTAGCAGCGGCAGCGGCCATGTACGGCTCCCGGGGCGCATCGAGGGCGACCCGGGAGGGCGGAGCATTGACAGGCTTCAACAGTTTGACCGACCAGCTACAGGAGGAACGGAAAGAACTGCGCTCCGAGCTGGCCACACTGCGCAGTGACTTGGCGGCGGAGAAGGCGGAGACCGCGCGTCTGCGGCTGCTGGTCACCCAGTTGGGAGGCACGCCGTGACGCGGACAGAGCGTCTGTTCTACCGGCGCCGCCGAGGCCTCTGGATAGTGGCCGCGCTGTTGTTCCTCGGGGGCGGCCTCGCCATCGCGTTCCTGCAGATCGACAAGGCCGAGGCGCGCGCGGACCAGCTGGCTGTGGAGGCGGACCGGCGCGGCGGCGCGGTCACCACGCTGGCCACGGATGTGCGGAAGCTCCGCTCGCAGATCCAGGCGAAGGGCGAGACGCCAGCCGCGCCGGACCCTGGGGACGCGGTTGCCGATCTGCCTGCCCGTGCCGAGGTGCCCGTACCGATCCCTGGCCCGCCGGGACCGTCCGGCGCGAAGGGCGACCGCGGCCCGGCAGGACCGGCTGCTACTCCGGTGCCCGGCCCGTCCGGTGCGACTGGCCAGGCTGGTGCTGACTCCACTGTCCCGGGGCCGGCCGGGCCTGCGGGCCCGCCGGGTCCTGCGGGGAAGGACGGCACGAATGGGAAGGACGGCACGAACGGCCGCGACGGCGCCGACGGCCAGACCTGCCCGGACGGCTACAGTCTCCAGGTGCCGCCGGATGATCCGGATGCCCTGGTGTGCCGCCGTACCGGCGCCGCCACTCCGACGCCGGACCAGTCCCGCAGCCTCCTCGGCCTCGGCGCTCTGGCGGCAACCTCGATGTACAGGAGACTTGATGGCTGAATTTCCGCCGCGGCAGGTACAGCGGCGCCTGGACGACACCGCTGCCGGGTCGCCACCGAAACCGCAGTACGCCGGGCTGTTCCTTGAACCCGACATCCCGCCCCTCGACGAGCCCGAGTGAGCAAGCTGATGCCCCCGCCGCCCATCACGGGTGGCGGGGGCATTCTGGCGCTATGCGCGCTTCGGCATCGCCCGCAGACGTGAATCCGAGCCGCGGGAAGGCGACCTACCTCGAACAGTGCATCTCCCATAGCTTGCTGAGATGGAGTGGACAACGCTGGCGGCCACATTTCTCGGTGCGACCATCGCCATGGGATCTACGGTCCTCGTGGAGGCACGCAGAGATCGACGCGAGACGCTCGGCGAGTGGAGGCGTAGCAAGCGCGAGTTATATGGCGCCTACCTGGCGACGCTCGCGCAGGTTCGCAGCGATCTGCAGCTCATCATTCTTGACCGCTCTCTCCCGGAGGCTGAGCGCATCGTCGTAGCGCACCAGACGTTTGCCAGGTGCTACGAACTGCGCTATCAGCTTGAGGTCTTTGCGCCCCGCGCAGTCGTTGAGCCGGCACTCACGTACTTCCGGAGCGTGCGCAAGCTGAGAGACGCGACTGGCACAGGTATGGAGAACGGTGACGAGGAGTGCGAACGCGTCTTCCCAGCGGTGATGGATGCCTTGGCGGACGTCCGAACCGCCATGCGTCTAGATATGGGTACGGACACGCTCGCGACCGACTGATCGGGGGATCGCCACCTCGCCAGAGGAAGGATTCCCAGCCGAACCCTGCCGCACCACTCGCAGGTGGTAGGAGCTGTTCATCAATCGGTCGGGATGTGAACCTGAGCGCTGACGCGCCGAACGCCCGTATCTGGACGCTCGATTGTTCAGCAACTCGTTCATCTACCTGGTACCGTTCAGATAGGTATCGGAAGCGTTTGATGAACAAAGGGGAGTCCAGTGGCCTTAGTTGGCCTCGTCCGAGTCAGCACCGACAAGCAGAACACTCAGCGGCAGCACGACGCGCTGGATGCGATCTGCATCAAGGTCTTCGAAGAGAAGATCAGCGGCAAGCTCAGCACTGAAGAGCGGCCCGTGCTCATGGCCGCAGTCGAGTACGTGCGCGAGGGCGACATGCTCTGCGTGCAGGAGGTCGACCGGCTCGGCCGCAACCTCCTGGAGGGCCTGATCGTCCTCAACGACCTTTTCGAGCGCGGCATCGCCGTCAAGGTGCTCGAAGGCATTGCCGCCGGCGAGCACACGGAGCGCTCCCTCATCCTCGACCTTGCCCTGGCTCTCGCCGAGGATCGCCGCCGGGACATCGTCAAGAAGACGAAGAACGGTCTGGAGGCCGCCCGTAAGCGCGGTCGAGTTGGAGGGCGCAAGCCTGTCATGACGGAGACGCTGACTGTTCAGGCTGCGGCTCTTCGTGATCGAGGATTCACCATCAGGCAGATCCAGCCGCACCTTCGGATCGCCGAAGGTGCGAACAAGGGGAAGAATCCCAGCGTCGGCGCAATCTCCCAAGCCCTCCAAGCCTTCGACGCTGAGCGCAGCACGGCCACTGAGCGCGCAGTGGACGCATAGGGCGACCAAGGCCCAGAACCCACCTTGGAGTCAGACTGCGGCGGCCTCGCTGGCCGCCGCTTCTAGGGTCCGCGCGGCCGACCCGAGCGAGGCAAACGCTTCTCCGAGCTGGAAGCTCACGTTGGGCGTCAGCCCGTCCAGTCCGGCGAGGGCATCGCGTAGACGCTGCTGGAGTGCCTCAGTATCGGCAGCGAGGGTGCGCAGGTGACTGGCGGAAGCCTCGGGCATGGCTGGCTCTTCCCGGAGTACAGCGGATGGGAGACCAGGTTACGACCCCGGCGCCGCCCAGAGTTCCGAAACAGGCACTTCACGCCGCTTCGTACTGGTGGGCGCGCCCGCCGCGCCATTCGATCCAGTGAGGGTCGTCGAGGAGGTCCCAGGCATCTTCAAGGCCGGACCGTCTCAGGAACTCGACGAGGTCATGATCATTGTGGGCGAGCCCGGCAATCACGCCACCGATCACTACTCGGCGGCCGCCGGTCGGTGAGGGGTGGTGGACGACTATCGGGGCGCTCATCTCTCCAGGGTGTGACGAGGTGCCGCTCACAGCACCCCGAGTTCGGTGTCGGGCCGGCAGTGCGCGCAGGGTCGGATTCCCTCGGCGAGCGCGGCGAGGGCTTGCTCGCGGCTGATGGCCCGGTGGTGTTTCCCGATGGCGTAGCAGTGCCCGGCGTGGACCTCGATGGGCCGGGCACCGAGCCCGATGCTGAGCTCCATCACCCAGTCCGGCGTCGGCGGCCGCCGCTCCTCGCCCCGCTTCTGCTCAGCCTCGCGGCGCTCTTCATCGGCGATCCAGCGGTCGATCTGCTCGACCTGCTGGACGGCGATGCGGCGGGCGAAGCGCAGCATGACCAGGCGCGACGGACTATCGGACATAAGTTCGATTCTAGTTCCTGCAGAGTCTGCCGCGAGCTTCGCTTACCCCTGCCACACTGGCCGTGGCCCCGCTGTCACCCCGTCGGCGGGGCCACCTGCTGCCCAGCCCCGTTGTCATACCGGCCCAGTACCGCGGACTCATCCCATTCGCGCCTATGGCTGGGCGCAGCTACGAGACCGCCCCTCACCCGGAACAGCGCCCGGGGGAGGGGCGGACGCGCATCAGCCCTCGTCGGGTGAGGGCTCCGGATGGAGGACGGCCTTCTTCACAGCCATCTCCAGCTCGAACCGGGAAACGCCAGTCGCTTCGGCGTGCGCGGTCACCGCGGCCTGGAACTTCGCCGCCGCCTCACGCCAGGCCGCCCACCCCTCCGCCGTGTACGGCTTGGCGAGGGCCTTGCGCTGCTCTTCAACGGCGGAACGTTCCAGCATGATCAGATCTTCAGGGATATCGATTGCCACGGCCGGATCGTAAGCGGCGGCACTGACAATCGAACGGAGCCGCGCAGGTCAGGCCGCTGCGACGACATCCGCCCGGACCGCGGCTTCCCACTCCACCAGCAGCCGCTGATACTCCGCCTCACCCTCCGCCGACAGCGGGCCAGCCGCCCACAGTGCACGGATGTCCGCGTTCACCGAGGCAGGGGAGCGAACAGGCGTGATCGACATGAGAACAGGCTATGAGGTGGGACTGACAATGGCCCCGACCGCGTCCAGGGCCAGGTGCCACGGGAAGCCCTCGGGGCGCCGCTCGCCCGGCTGGTTCGGCACGAATCCGCCGGGTCCGTACAGCACCGTCACCCCGGAGCCGCGGAGAGTCTCCACTGACTGGTCGAACTGCGGATGCTGCACGTAGGCCGCGTTTACGCACGGCATCGCCACGGTCGGGATCCGCTTCCCAATCCCCTCGGCGACCACCCCGACGACGAATGACGACGTCAGTCCGAGTGCCCAGGCGTTAACCGTATTGAAGGTGGCCGGCGCGAGCAGGATCGCGTCCGCCGCCGGCCACACATCCGGCTCCCCGGGCAGCTTGTACTCGGAGCGCACAGGATGACCGGTCAACGCCTCCAGCTCGTGTAGCTGCGGTCCCAGCCACTTCGCAGCCGTCGGCGTGAGCCCTAGGCAGACGTCCCAACCGCGATCCTGGGCCTCCTCAATCACCTTGCCCGCTTCGAAGACCGGCGGGGCAGCAGAACCGAACAAGTACAGGACACGAGACGTCATGCGCCCATCCCACCCGTCGGGGCCCGGACATGCAACCGCCCCCGAACCGGGTGGAATCGGGGGCGATGCGGGATCCAGCGCGCGGACGCGCGGGTACCGTTCCGGATGACGAGTCAGGAACGGAGACCAGTATGCCCAGACTGGACGACGACCACACAGGCGCCCGGATCAAAGAGCAACGGAAACTCGCCAGGCTGACACAGCGACAGCTGGCCGCCCGGATCCCGTACTCGTACAGCCTCCTCAACCAGGTCGAGTGCGGCGCCAAGCCCGCCAACCTCGACTTCGTCGCGGCTGTGGCCCAGGCCTTGCGGATCGACGTCACCGTGCTGACGGGACAGCCCTACGTGACCGAACTGCAGCAGGACCGCCTCGCCGAACTCGTGCGTCCCATCCGGGAAGCGCTCGACCTGTACGACCTGGGGGCCGACGACGCCATCCCGGACCGGCCAGCAGAGCAGCTGATCGCAAGCGCTGAAGAGCTCTGCGCCCAGGTCAGAGCCACGCATCTGCGGAACGCGGCCCGCCTGCTGCCCGCCACCATCGCGGAACTCACCACCGCGGCCTGGCGGGCACAGTCGACGGAACTGTGGCAGGCCCTTGCCTCGACGTACCGCACTGCCCACGACATCTCGGTGAAGCTCGGCTACTACGACCTATCCAGTGTCGCCCTCGACCGCATGGACTGGGCAGCCCATCGCGCCTCCGACCCCTGCCTGGCTGCCATCCGGCAGTACATGCGCGCCCTGGTCTATTTCCGGGAAGGTGAGTACACAATCGGGCAGCGCCTCGTCGCCGCCGGCCACAGCATCGTCGGTGCAGCCGAGCAGACCCGGGAAGCAGTGGCCGTCACCGGGCAACTCCACCTCGGAGCGTCCGTCATCGCCGCCCGCGCCGACCAGCAGACCATGGTCGACACCCACATCGCCGAAGCCCACGACTGTGCAGAGCGGACCGGGGATGCCTCCGAAGTCCACTGGCTCAGCTTCGGCCCGACGAACGTCGCGCTCCACAAGATGTCGGCTGCGGTCGAGATGCGCCAGTACGACGAAGCCCTCACCCAGGCCCGGCAGATCACCCTGCCGACGGCGCTGGCCACATCGCGGCGCGCCCATTTCCTCATCGACAAGGCGCGCTCAGAAATGGAGACCGGCCGGACCGAGGCCGCACTGAGCAGCATCGTCGACGCCCGGCACGCCGCTCCGGAGCAGACCCGGTACCACCCGGGAGCCCGCGAGACCATCAAGGGCCTGGTGCACATCTCGCGCCGCACCCCGGACACCCTCGGATACATGGCCGCCTGGATCGGCCTGTAGCCGCGCTCACGGCCTGACCTGCCAACGCTCACGAATCTGTGAGCGTTGCGCCCCTTCGCGCACGTCACGCTGGTCTCGTACCTGATCAGCGACGAGCCAAGGACGCCATGACCGTGAGGGACTTACCGCCAGTCAGTGACCTGACGGAGCAGCAGCAGCGCGGATGGTCCTGCGTCTGGTGCAGGACTGCTCTCACCGTCGGTGAAGATCGGGACCTCGGCGAGAAGCGGGCCCGACCCGAGGGGGGCGCCGCGTACTCCTGGTTCCCGCGGGCCTGCTCGGACACCGCCGCCTGCGCCGTCCGGGAAGCAGAGCAGGCGCCGTGACGGCCTTAGCCGACGGCCCAGCCTCCCGGCCGCTCCCCGACCCGAAGACGCTGACGTGGGACCAGTCCGCCGGCCGCGCCTGCATCTGGTGCAAGAAGCCCCTCACTGTCGGCGCCGTGAGCGCCGGCGTCATCCAAGACCGGCTGGGCGCCCACGTCCTTGACATCGAGGCATGGGCCGGGCCCTGCTGCCAGAGTGATAAACCGAACGTGCGTTCGTAGGAACGTCCACTGTCGTTTCATGCATATGCCTGCCACGCTGGATGGCCCGGCTGAAATGCCCTGGATTCAGTGGCTGCGAAGCCGGATGAGCCATCGATCCATCGGGAGAATCAGATCAGCAGTTTCGAGTGGAGCCCCGACGTCGTCGATGCGAGTGCGCACCAGGCGGAACGCCATGGTGTCCACCAGCAGGCCAAGCGCGTGAGCTTGCTCGCCCCCCAACGAAATCGTTCCGACCTCGACGATGCAACCGGCGTGGGTTCGACGCCGACCGTGCCACCACGAAGACACGATCATCGCGGAATGGCCGCCGGGGTCGAGGCACTCGATGGTCTCGTGGTGCAGCATTACGCCCGGCCGCACGCCGAGGCGGTCCGCGAGTTCCTCGGTGGCGGGCCGCGGCCTGGTGTCCGTGGTCTCGCTGCTGAAGGGCCAGTCCGCGTCCGCGTCCGTCAGGGTGCGCATGGCAGGAGGATGCGCCACGGTGACGCGCTTCCGCTCCTCGCCGTCAAGAACTCCGGTGCGCCTCAGCAGTGCGTAGGAGAGCCGCATTGTCTGCGGGTGCACGCCGTACTCGGTGGCCATGTCGGTGCGCGAGGGCAGTGGATCCCCGGTCGCCCATTCCCCGGCCTGGATGCGGCGGCGAATGTCGGCGGCGATGCGCCGATGCGCCGCTTCGACTGGCATCCGGACCCCTGGCGTCGATCATGACGTGAGGTCCTGAACCTACGAAGGTGCCCGGTCGCTGGATATATCCAGCGGGCCTTGGGAGTCTGAACTATGCCAAAGGCATTTGAAAACTAAAGAACTCGACTGCGGAGCTCAGGATTCCGTCGGTCGAGGGGGCCGCCCCGTCAGCTGCAGTACCCCCTGTGGCAACTGGCGGGGGGCCTCCCCCTTTACCCGTCGTGGCGCGCCGGGTATCCACCTGGACGAGTGAACCGTAAACCGTGATCGGTGTACGAGGCATTCGTTGACCAAATTGCCGGGGCCGGACCGCCTCAGTCGCCTCCAAGGGCATAGCGGTCCGGCCCCGGTTCTTTGCATCGGGGCCGGGTGGGCAATCTGGGAAACCAGTGGGAGATGATCATGGTCAACCATGGGCACCAGTGGCCGCTCATGCCCACCAGCAGACTGCCTTAGCCCCTGTTGAAGCCTTGATTCTTAGCCAATCTGCAGGATGCAGAGCTGACCGGTTCAACAACGGGGAGTTCTCGAAGAACTTCGAC
>NZ_JBHVWT010000036.1:42250-59249 GCF_042882135.1 Streptomyces sp. NPDC058240 | reverse complement strand
TCCCGGTCGCGGGCGCCTACCACCTGTCCATGGCATCCAGTTACAACGCGGTCGGCCGCCCGCCGGTGGTCGCCGTCGCGGACGGCCGCGCGCGGCTACTGGTCCGCCGCGAATCCCTTGCCGACATCAACGGCCGCGACATCGGTCTCTGAGCGGATGGCACGCGGGCCCTTTGAGCCGATGGCACGCGGGCCCGCGACGCCGCCCGCCCCCGTGCCGGCTGTCCTTCCCCCCTGACGGCGAAGTCCTCGCGATGCCGTCCGGATCTCGCGGCAGGCCGCGAACCCGAACGCGCCGCGCCCCGTCAGCCGTGTTCCTTCGTACCGGTTGTCGCCATGGCCGCCCCCGCCTGGTCGGCCAGGGTCACCGCCACCAGTCTCGCCTGCAACGAGGCGGGTTCCGCGCCGGGCGTCGGCGTGAGCATGAACCTGCCGTAGTAGTGGCCGTTGCCGATCGCGCGCAACTCGATCTCCTCCTGCGGCCAGCCCCGCCGCGCCATGTCCCACGTGCGCCGCCCGACGACCACGTCGCCGTCCTGTTCCAGCCGCGGCGGGTGTCCCAGCAGCGTTCCGTACTCGAACCGGCAGCCCTTCAGCCCGAGCAGCCGGGTCAGCTCGCCCCGGACATGGTCGACCACCGCGTCGGGGGAAGTCGTCGACTGCGCCAACTGAGCGGTGTCGTGGATCGTGGCCAGGTGACCCGCGTCGGTGATGGCGACCACCCGCAGCCGTCGGGCCCGCGCCGCCAGCTGCGAGACGAGCAGGCCGACCACCAGGAGCAGCACGGCCGTCTGGACGTCGTCGCCTTTGTCGATGGTGAAACGCTCGTACGGCACGGTGAGGAAGAAGTCGAACCAGACGGCGGCCGAAAGCGCGGCGAGCGCGCCGGCCACTCGGTTCCCGATGGCGGCGACCGCCACGACGACCACGACGAGGATCAGTGCCGTGTTGGTGCTGGTGAGGTCCGTACGGAAGGGCGCCAGCAGCCCGGCGACGGCGGGCGGGCAGACCAGGGCAGCGGCCACGGCCATGCTGTCCCGCAGGGGGAAACCGGACATGCCTGCCTCCTGAGGTCTGTCTTCCACGATGCTCCTTCGCAGCCGGAAGCGGTAGCCGGGCTCCGGCCCGGTGATCGAATGCCGCGGATGGACGGGGCCGGCTTCCAGCCCGTTCCCCTCGGTCGGTGTGAGATACACGCTTTCCGCCTCCTCGGCCCTGGAGGCGCGTCCGGCCTGCGCAGGACGGCGCGCAGCGGTGTGGCACGGCAGGTCACCCCATGTCTTCGGCCTCGTACCCCGATAACTCCCCCTGACCGGCGGCCAGGTGGAACACTCGGCAGCGGAGGTGCACGCGCGTGGAGGTAGTGGAGTTCGCGGCTGGTACGGACAGCCGGGTCTACGTCGAAGTCCCCGACGAGGCAAGTGGCAACGGGGGCAGCGGACTGGCCAGGGCCGGGGCCGGGGACCGGATCGTCCGGGCGGCGGCGGACACCTGGCAGGGTGCCCTGGCCGGCGTACGGTCGGCTGCCGAAGGGGCGTTGGCCCAGTTGCGTGCCATCGACCCGCCGCCCGAGGAGGTGGAGGTGACCTTCGGGGTCACGGTGGACGGGAAGCTCGGCGCGACGTTGGTTTCCGCGGGTACGAACGCGCACCTGAACGTGAAGGTGGTGTGGCGGAATGCCGCCGGGGCGGCGAGCGCGGACACGGGCGGATGACGAGCCGGGCAAGCCGACTCGCGCAACGCCCGTCGTGGCTGGTCCGGTTTCCCCGTGCGCATGGCGACGGTGCGGCGGGCGCCGGCGTGCTCGTCGGGGCCCGGCATGTGGTGACCTGCGCCCATGTACTGGACCAGCAGTCCGGCCGGGAAGGCCATGAACCGGGCCGGAGTCCGGTGGCGCCTGCCGGAGTGGTCGAGGTCGAGTTCCCGTTCGCCGACCGGCCAGGATCCCCGGGCACCCGGATGCGGGCCACGGTGGTGGGCTGGGTGCCGATCGCAGCGGACGACTCCGGCGATGTGGCGCTCTTGGAGCTGGAGTCCGAACTGGATCCCGCATCGGATCAGGAACCGGACCCGGATCGCAAGACGGGCGTCGCGTACACCCCGGCTCCGCTGGCATGTCCTCCCGCACTGAGCGGTCATCCGTTCTCGGTCCACGGCTTCCCCCACGGTGACCCGGCAACGCGGCACGTGACCGGTGTGCTGGGAGGGGCCAGCGGCCGGAACGGCCCATGGGTGCAGCTCGACCCGGAAGGCGCGCAGGGCTGGGCGGTCGAGCTGGGCTTCTCGGGCGCACCGGTCTTCGACCGGAGCGCGGAGGCGGTGGTCGGCATCGTCGTGATGCGCGACGAGCACCGCACCGGACACATGCTGCCCATGTCCTACCTGCGGACGCTCTGGCCCCGGATCCGGGACAACTGCCGCTGGCGGCTGGACCTGGCGGCGAGCTACGGCACGCACTGGCGCCCCCGGGCACGCGGCCTGGAGACCAGTTCCGGCACCGACGAGTGGTTCTTCAGCGGCCGCGCCGAGGCCCGCCGCCTCATCCACGACTGGCTGGCGGGCAAGGACCACGCCGAGTACCCGATCCTGCTGGTGACGGGCGGTCCGGGGAGCGGGAAATCGGCGCTCCTGGCCCATTCCCTCGTCGCGTCCGACCCACTGCTGGGCCGTACCGTACCCACCCCCGGCCCGCACCCCCCGACCGGGGCCTTCGACGTGGCGCTCCATCTGAAGGAGCACAACCGCGCCGAGACGGTGGCCCGGCTCGCCGACGCACTCGGTGTCGCCGCGAACAGTTCCGACGAACTGCTGACCGCGGTGAGTGACTTCCCGCGCGCCAGGCGCGTCACGGTACTGGCGGACGCGGTGGAGGAGGCCACCGGTCCGAAGGAGGCGCTGCGGATCGCGACCCTGCTGCGGCAACTGGCCAACACCGGGCGGGTCCGGGTGTTGGCCGGGGTGCGCACCGCACCCACCGATACCGACCGGGCCCGCATCCTGAGCTACTTCGGCCGCAGCGCGCTCCGCATCGACCTGGAGGACAGCCGCTATCTGCACCGTCCCGACATCGCCAAGTACGTCGAACACCGCCTGACCAGTGAACAGACCGGCTCGGCCCGCTACCACGCGTACGAGCCGGATCAACGGCGCGCCATCGGCGAGGCCGTCGCGCGCAGAGCCGGCTACAACTTCCTGATCGCCCAGCTCACCACCGGCTGGCTGATCGTCCGCAGCAAACGGCATCCCGAATGGGAAGAGCCCGCTCGGGAGGACGAACTGCCCGAGACCGTGGGCGAGGCGCTGGACGCCTACCTCGACGACTGCGGTCCCGACACCAGGACCGTCCGGCGCCTGCTCACCGCTCTTGCCTTCGCCCGGGGCGACGGTCTTCCGCGCAGCGACACCTGGCTGCGCATGGCGAACGCACTCAGCCCCTTCGGCACCGGCTACACGACCGGCACCGGCTACACGGCCCACGATCTGGAGAAGATCTTCGACAGCGCGGCGCACTACCTCGTCGAGCGGGTCAAGGAGGGACCGGGGCCGCACACGTATCGGCTGTACCACGATGCCCTCGACCAGCACCTGCGTGAATGGTGTGTCCACGATGCTCCCGAGCCGGCCATCACGAACTCACTGCTCGACGCCGTTCCCGAGCTCGACGGGCAGCGGAACTGGGCCGCCGCCGACACCTACACACGGGACCACCTCGCCGATCACGCAGCGGTCGCAGGGCAGTTGGACACCCTGATCACCGACGCCGAGTACCTCGTCCATGCCACGCCGCGCAATCTGATCCGGCATCTGTACGACCCCGCGTCCGACTCCGCACGACGCACCGCGGCGATCTATCGCAACTCCGTCAACCTCCACGCGACCGCCGCACCGGCACGGCGCCGCCAGATCCTCGCCCTCGACGCCGCACGGGCAGGCGCCACCTCTCTGCAGCGGCAACTGACCCGCCGGGTAACGGAAAGCAACAACTGGATCCCCCGGTGGGCCACCGGAGGCGGCTTCTCGCCGGCCTTGCGGGACTCCCTCGCCGGGCACACCGATGATGTGTTCGCAGTGGCGTGCACGACCCTCCACGGCACCCCTGTCGCCGTGACCGCCGGAGACGACAAGACGGTGCGGCTGTGGGACCTCGCCGCCGGTACGCCCATCGGCCGGCCCCTCGTCGGGCATTCCAGCCGTGTGGAAGAGGTGGCCTGCACCAGCCTCGACGGCTCGCCCGTCGCCGTCACCATCGGCATGGACCGGACCATTCGCGTATGGGACCTCACCTCGGGAACCGCACTCGGCCACGCCCCCACGAACTCCCGGGCAGCGACCGGCGCGATGGCGTGCACCGTCGTCGACGGCTCGACCATCGCCGTCACCACCGACGCCGCCGGCACCCTCTGGCGCTGGGACCTCGCCTCCGGCACGCCCGTCGGCCGCCCTCTCGCCGACGTCGGACCGGTGGGCGCGGTGGCGTGCACCACCCTGGGCGGTGTACCCGTGGTCGTCACCGCGGGCAGTGCCGAACGCCCGGTACGGGTGTGGGACCTGGCCTCCGGCGCCCCCATCGGCTCGCACCCCGACATCCGCCGCTACGGCGGTCTCATGGCGCTGGCGTGCACCGACCTCGACGGCCGTCGCGTAGCCGTCACCGCCGGCAGCCGGACGGTGGGGGTGTGGGATCTGGCCTCCGGCGCCCGCGTCGGCGGCCCGCTCACCTACAGCTCGGAGGCACCGCTCGAATTCGTGGTCGACGTGGCGTGCGCAAGCCTCGCGGGCGCCCCCGTGGCCGTCACCGTCCACAGCGACGGGGCGGTCCGGATCTGGGATCTCGCTTCCGGCGCCCCCATCGGACAGCCACTCCTCGGGCACACGGATCTGGTGCACGCGGTGGCGTGCACCCGTCTCGACGGGAACCCCGTCGCCGTCACCGTCGGCCGTGATCGCACGGTCCGGCTGTGGGACCTGACCGCAGGAAGCACGGGCGACGCCCCTCGCTCCGGACACACCGGTCAAGTGACCGCGGCGGCGTGCACGAGCCTCGGAGGCCGTCCTGTCGCCGTCACCACGAGCCGGGACGAGTCGGTCCGGCTGTGGGACCTTGCTTCCGGCGCGCCCGTCGGCCGCCCCCTGCTCGGCCACACCGGTGCGGTGTTCGCGGTGGCGTGCACGAGCCTCGGCGGGAAACCCGTCGCCGTCACCGCAGGCGACGACAGGACGCTCCGGCTGTGGGATCTCGCCTCCGGGACCCCCATCGGCCAACCCATCACCGGCCACACCTCCGCGGTGTACGGCGTGGCCTGCACCAGCCTCGGGGGCCGCCCCGTCGCCGTCACCATCGGCCACGACCCCACGGTCTGGGTATGGGATCTCATCTCGCGCACGCTCGTCGTCCGCCTCATCAGCCCCGTCGAATCCCATGTCTTCACGGATCGAACGATCGCGTGCACCAGCGTCGACGGCGTGCCCTTCGTGGTGACGAGCGGACCTCCCGCAATGCGTGTCTGGGACCTGACGTCCAACATCCTGCTCAGCGACGACTCCGACCACACCGGCGATTCGTCACGGGCGGCGTGCACCGTCCTCGACGGGATCCCTGTGGCGGTCACCTCCGACGGCCCCGACACGGCGTACACCTGGAACCTGACCACCGGCAGCCGGATCGGCGACCCCCTCGTCGCACACGCCGGGCACATGCGCGTCGAGGTGTGCGCCGACCTCGGCGGCAGGCCCGTAGTCGTGACGACCGGTGACCGCGAGGCGGTGGGAGTGTGGGACCTGCGCACAGGGGAGCCCGTCGGGCAGGTAGTGGTGAACAGGGTCGATGCCGTGACTCTCGGCGAGGAAGGGCACCTCGTTGTGGGAATGGGCCCTGACATAGCGGTCTTCACCCGGCACCCGCGACGTCCACCACCCGGTTCGAGCCCAGCACCCGATGCCTGAGCCGGCAGGCCATGTCCGCTCCTCCCCTCCACCACCGCCTCCAGACGGGACCCGCACATGAGCGAATCAGCAGATCGAGCACGGGAGTTGGCCCACCACATAGCTCGTCGCCTGGTGGTCGAAGGCCCATCCCGCTGGACCGAGATGGAGGCGGTGTTCGCGATGACCGTCTCGGCCGACTTCGCACGGGTCGTCTTCTTCGACGACGAGAGGTCCCTGCCGGTCGAACCGTCGGCGTCGGTGGTCGCGCTCGTCCGGGAGCACCGTGAACTGTCGGCCCGCATCGACGGTGAGCCATGGTGGCGGATGCTGCTGCGGGTGATCGATTCCGGTGAGATCGCGGTCGACTACGACTTCGGTGACGAGCCGTTTCCAGATGACCAACTGTTCCCGCCCGAGGCGTACTCGGCCGACCTGGACGAGTACCCCCGCGCCTCGCTGCCGGTCTGGCTGGCCGCGTACACCGGCCACGGCGATCGGCAGAGACGCAGCCCCCGGCAGGCCGCCGAGGCCGCACGCGCGGACCGAGCCGACAAGGTCTGGTCGGAGCTCGCCCGGAACGAGTTCCCGGACTTTCCGCAGATGTGGGCCCGGTGGGCGACGATCTCGGCGGCGTTCGTCGCCGTCGGATCGCAGTGGGGTCCCAGGATGCTGCCGGCGCTCGGCTGGTTCGAGGGATCACGGCGCAGCGGCTGCACCCTGTACGCACTGCCCGGTGACCGGGCGGTGCTGTCCGGCGGATTGTGGAACGCGCCGGCCCTGGACGCCGCGTACAACGACGGGGCGGAACTGCCACGCCTGTTCGCGGGTGCGCCGGACTGGGTCGCCGATCCGGTGCTGAACCCGCGCACCGGCACCGGTCTGCTGTCGTTCTGCTACTGGTGGGAAGGAGACCGCTGGTACCGGGGCGAGTCGCCGTCCGCCGAGCAGTGTGCCCAGGCCGTGCCGGGAGTGTGGACCGTCGGCACGGTGTCCGGCATCGTGGCGAAACTCGCCGCGGACCGGCCGGCCGATCAGCATCAGCGCGCCGCGCAGATGCTGGTCTCGGTCGCGGAGCAGGGAGTCGTCACCCGGGACGCGCTCGCGCATGTCTTCGGTGACGACGGCCGTTGCGACATCGACAGTGCCCTGTACCAGTTCTCGGTCGCCGGCCTGACGAACGCGATGCCGCCGCAGGAGCTGCCCCAGGAGCAGGCCATCCTCCGGGTGCGGCAGTACATCGAGACCCAGGACTGGGACATCACCGGTTATCCGCTGTCCGAGCTGGTGGCCGACCGGTTCAGCATCGGCTGGATGGTCTACGTGCCCGTGCCCCGCGGTGAAATGGCGATCGGCCGTGCAATCTTCTACGTCGACGACGACGGCGTGCTGGAGCAGTCCTCCTCGTCGACAGCGCCGTCGGTGTTCATCGCCGCTTTCGAGCAGCGTTTCCGGAAGCGTCACACCCCGGCGATCCTGGGTCCGGGCTCGGGGAGCATCGGCAGCTGACCCGGGATGTCGTTCCATCCGCACTGCCCTGCTCCCTGATCACTGGTTTTCCCCGGCCTGGCGAGCGCCGTCACGGCCGGAAGGCGCCGAAGCCGCCGCTGAAGCGCCCGCGGGGCGCCCGGACGGAGATTCCGTCCGGGCGCCCCGCGTACGCGGTGATCAGTGGCGCAGGTCGAGACGGTGCACGCCGCCGTCGATGGTGCCGACGTAGAGCGTGCGGCCGTCCGGACTCGCGGCCAGTTTGGTGGTGTCGGTGTTCTGCAGGCCGGTGGAGATGTTGTGCCAGCTCAGACCGCGGTCGGTGCTGCGCAGTACGCCGCGGCCGCCTTGCAGCAGGCCGCTGGCCCCGGAGCTGGTGGTGGCCGCGTACAACGTGTCTTTCACCCGGAGCAGGTCGGAGACATGGATCGCGAGAGCACCGGTGTCCGCGGTGCGGAAGGTCCGGCCGCCGTCGGTACTGACGCGGACGCTCTCGCCGCCGATGACGAGACGCCGTCCGTCGAGGTCGATCGCGGTCACCGGGCCGTCGGCGACCTTGGTGACGGTCACCCCACCGTCGTCCGAACGGTAGAGACCGTCGGTGTTGCCGAGCCACAGGCGCAGCGGATTTGCCGGATCGCCCACGATGGTGCCGAAGGAGCGGTCGTGGTAGAGGTTCTTCCACGTCGCGCCACCGTCGCTGGTGGCGAACAGCCCCTCGCCCAGAAGGCTCCGGAAGCCGACCATCACCCGGTTCGGGTCGGCGGGGTGGACCAGCAGCGCCGTCGGCACCTCCGCCGAACTGCCCCTCTTCTCCCAGGTGGCACCGCCGTCCCCGCTGCGCTCGACGGTGAACGCGCCGAACGCGGTGCGCCGGACCTTCCAGACCACCTTCGGATCCTTGGCCGACACGGCGAGTTGCGGGACGCCGACGCCCCTCCTGCCCTCGCCGCCCGACCGGCCCCACTCCGGGTTCGCAACGGGAAGGGCGGTGCGGAAGACCGCGCTGTCGGTGGCGGCGAGCAGATGGCCGTCGCTGACCGCGAGATCGTTGACGGTCAGTCCCTGGACGCCGATCCGCCGGTACCCGGTGCCGTCCGCGGCACCCCGGTAGAGACCGTCCTGCTCACTTGAGACGGTGACGGAACCGTCGGCCCAGCGGTCGTAGTCCACCGGGACCGCCGCGCGCGACGGCCCGGCGACCTCGGTCCACGTGTGCCCGTGGTCGCGGCTGAGACGGCCGCTGCCGGACAGCGTGCTCAGGTACAGGTCGTCACCCGAGACGGTCAGGCGCAGGCCGCCCTCCGTCATGGGCAGCAAGGTGGTCCAGGTCTCCCCGCCGTCATGGGAACCGACGACGCCCCGGCCCGTGACGTACACCGCCACGACCGAGGAGTCGGCGGCCGGCCCGCCGACGGTCCCGCCGGACGGGGCGAAGAGCAGGCGTGCGTCGCCGGGGTCGCCCGAGCCGATGCCGGAGCGGGCCCAGACGCCGTGATACGTCGTCATGTAGAGGGTGTCACCGGTGATGACGGCGGCGGTGACGGCGCCGGTGACACCGGTCGGATACGTCGTCCAGTGGTCGCCCGCGTCCGTGCTGACCAGCAGGGCGTCCGAGGTGACCGCGACCAGGGTGCGGGTCCGTTCATCGGCGGCGAGCGCCGCGATGCGGGTGTCCGGGACGTCGAGTGTGCGCCAGGTACGGCCGTTGTCATCGGTGCGCAGGACGGCGCCCCGGCGACTGCCGTCGTGGACGCTGTTCACCGCGTACCACCAGCGGTCGGGATTCCTCGCGTCCACCACGAGCGGCCCCGTGCCGTCCGCGACCGGCAGCCGGCCCAACTGGCGCCAGGAGGCGCCGTTGTCGGTGGTCAGCCAGGGAGCGGCCTTCTGGTACTGGGTGAGGACGGCCTGCTTCGGCCGGCTCGACGAGAGGGCGACGGCACCGGCCTCGCTGTTGGGGCCGGCCGGCTGCCAGCGGTCCCCGCGGCTGTCGACCGGGGTGACCTCGAAGGCGCCGGCGCCGGTGAGCCGCTGTCCGGTGCCTGCGGTGCCGCGTACCGAGACCCGGTAGGCACCGGCCACGCCGCCGGTCACCTCGGCCCGGTAGTAGCCGTTGGCCGGATCGAGGGTGGAGGCGTACTGGACGGCCTTGCCGCGCGGCGGGGTGACGGTGACGACCGGCGGTGCGGCCAGCCGGGTCGGCGCGGCGATGTGCACGGTCGAGTGACCGTCGCTCGGGTCGGGCGCGGCCTGCACGGCCAGATGCCGGACGGCGAGCAGATAGGGCACCCCGATCGCCGGTCCCCGGTCGGGAGTCGCCGTGAGGCGGCCGCTGATCCCGGTGTCGGCAGCGGGCCGGGCGACGCGCAGCGAGAGCGTGACGGTCGCGGTCCTCCCGGGCGGTACGGTGACCCGCTTCGGCGAGACGGTGGCCGGACCGTCGGTCCGCAGCGAGGTCGTGACCGGGCGCTTGCCGGAGTTCCGCAGCGTCACCTTCGCGGTGCCGCCGACGTGACGCCGGGACAGATCGGCGAGCCCGAACGACACCGAAGCCGGTGAGGCGCTGACCGTGGCGGAGGCGGCCGCGGCCACATCGAGTCTGCCCGAGCCCTGCGTCGTGGGCCCGGTGCCGCTCAGCGGCTTCGCGGTGCCGATCAGTTCGGCCTTGATCTCGGCGGGCGTCCGGCCGGGGTGCAGCTGGCGCAGCAGGGCCGCGGCACCGGCGACGTGCGGGGCCGCCATCGACGTGCCCGACATGCGGTACTGGCCGGGCCCGTACAGCGACTTGGGCATGGTGGAGCGGATCTCCACGCCCGGTGCGACCAGATCGGGCTTCAGACCGAAGCCCTGGGAGGGACCGCGTGAGGAGAACGAGGCGATCCGGTCGGTGGTGTCGGTGCCGCGCAGCGTCACGGACACCTTCCCGGCGGCGAGCCGGGCGCTCAACTCCGTGTACTGGGTCGAGTCGATGCCCATGACCACCAGGCGGTCCATGCGCAGCGAGTCGCCGGAGGCGTCGATCCGCGCGGGCGATGCCGGCGCCTGGGCCACTCCCGGCTCGGGGTTCACCTCCGGCGGCCGGACCTCTCCCGGTGCTCCGGCGGCGAACACCGGGCCGTCGTTGGAGGGCAGCCCGGCCAGCACGGCGATCGCGCCACGCTTCTCCGCCTCCTGCGCCCACTCCACGGCGCTCGCCGTCAGGTACCGGGCGTCGGCGGCGACGAGCAGCTGCGCCCGCACGATCTTTCCGCGTACGTCGCCGACCCGCTTCCAGTCCTCGGCGGTGCCCTCGCCGACGTCGACGAGCGGCGCCGTGACGGGCCGCTCCGGCGGGTTCGCGGACAGGATCCCGCGGTAACTCTGGATCAACTCGGGCTTCCGGCCCGCCAGATAGGCGCTGGGCAGCCGCAGATTGCTCGTCGACGCGCCGACCGAGACCACACCGTCGGCCGTGCCGGGACTGTTGACCGTACCCGCGCCCGGTCCGTCGTTGCCGGCCGCGGCAACCACGACCACACCGGCTCGTACGGCCGCGGTCGCGGCGCGGCCCAACGGGTCGGTTCCGTCGCCGGGGCCGCCGAGGCTCATGTTGATGACATCGGCGCGGTGCGGGTTGGCCGGATCGGAGGCCGCCTCGATCCCGGCGATGATGTCCGAGGTGTAGCCGGAGCCGTCGGCGTCCATCACCTTGTAGGCCAGCAGATTCGCGCCGGGGGCCACGCCGGTGACGCCGCCCTTCCCGGCGGCCCTGCCCGCGACGATGCCGGCGACGTGGGTGCCGTGGCCGTTGTCGTCCATCGGGTCCTCGTCGCCGTTGACGAAGTCGTGCCCGCCGACGACCTTGTGGCCCTTGCCGAGTCCGCCACCCAGGTCGGGGTGGGTGTAGTCCACCCCGCTGTCCAGGATCGCGACGGTGGTCCCCCTGCCGGTGACGTGCCTTCCGGCGGGGTCCTTGCGCTGCCAGACGCCGGGTGCGCCGATCAGCGGGACGCTCGCGTCCGTCTTCGTCAGCACCCGGGTGTCGGGGCGGACCGCGGTGACGCCCGGCAGCGAGGACAGCCGCCCCACTTCGGACGCGGGCACCGTCATCGCCACGGCATCGATGAGCAGGCCCAGTTTGCGGGTCGCCGAGGGGTGCAGCCCGGCGTGCCTCGCCGAGCCGAGGAAGGTCTCCTGCCGGGCGTCGAGCGCGCGGCGGGCGGCGCCGACGCCGCGGGCGGCCTCGGCGGACAGCAGCGATCCACCGGGCGCGGCGGTGACCGCGGGGTTCCCGGACAGTTCGACGAGCACTCGTTGCGACGGGTCGGGGGCGGACGCGTCGGCGGCGGCCGGTGTCGCCGCCAACGTGCCGGCGAGAACAACGGCGGCGAGAGCGGCATGACGCGATCTTCGTGACTTCATTGCCATGCGTAAAGGTCCTAGTGGTGAGGGCACTTGCCGCACAACTGATCTTCGTGGCCCATTGCTGCCGCTGGCACGAGTGGGCCACGATCCGTTCATGACTCCCGAGACGTCGCAACTCACCGCGGCAGGCATCGATCCGTTCGACGAGAGCGTCTACCGCGCCGTCCTGACCCGGCGGACGGCGGCGCCCGCCGAACTCACCGCGGACCTCGGCTGTTCGGCCGAGCGCGTCGCCAGGGCCCTGGACCGGCTCCGCGACCACGGGCTGGTCGGCCGACTCGCGGGCGCCCGCCGCCGGTACGCCGCGATCGAGCCGGGGGCCGCCGTCGAGGCCCTGGTGCGGGCCAGGAGCAATGAGCTGGAGAGGGTCCGTTCGGCGGCCGGCGAACTGTCCCGGCTGTTCGCCGCCGCGCGCACCGGCGCCACCGACGAGGACGAGGTGGAGATCACCACCGGCAGCGAGGCACTCGGCCGCTGGTTCGTCCGCCTTCAGCAGGAGGCCCACGAGGACGTGATGACCCTGGACCGGCCGCCGTACGCCCTGACCACCTCCAACCCGGTGGAGGCGACGGCGCTCGGCCGCGGCGTACGGTACCGCGCGGTCTACGCCCCCGAGGCCCTGGAATGGCCGGGCGTCCTCGACGACATCCGCGAGCTGGTCCGGCACGGCGAACAGGCCCGTGTCCTGCCCGGACTCGGCATCAAACTCGCCATCGCCGACCGCAGGCTCGCCCTGATGCCGCTCTCCCTCGACCTCGACGACGTCCGTGCCGCGGTGATCCGCCCGTCCACCCTGCTGGACGCCCTCACCGGCTACTGGGAGATGTGCTGGAAGCAGGCCGTGCCCCTCAACGCCCCCGCGGAGGACCCCCTCGGCGAGGAGGACCGACTCGTACTCACCCTCCTGGTCAGCGGCCTCAAGGACGAGGCGATAGCCCGTCAGCTCGGCTGGTCCGTCCGCACCATGCGCCGTCGCATCAGCCGCCTGCACGACCTCCTCGGCGCCGCCAACCGTTTCCAGGCCGGCGTGATCGCGGCCCGCCGCGGCTGGCTGTGAACCCTCGTGCCGGGCGTGGTGCGAGCGGATGTGGTTTCGGTGCGCCCTCCGTGCCTGCACAATGCGGTGTGTGATTGATGAAGATCCGTACCTGTGGCTGGAAGACATCGAGGGCGGGGCCGCGCTCGAATGGGTGGCCGAGCAGAACGCCGAGACGGCGGCGGCACTGGCCGCCGACGCCGGATTCGCCTCCCTGAAGGAGAGCCTGAGGGAGGTCCTGGACGCGTCGGACCGTATCCCCTACACCGTCCGTCGCGGAGCGTTCCTCTACAACTTCTGGCGGGACGCCGGGCACGCGCGTGGTGTGTGGCGGCGTACGACGCTGGAGCAGTACCGCAAGGATTCTCCTGAGTGGGAGGTCCTTCTCGACGTCGACGCGCTCGCCGCGGCGGAGGACGAGAAGTGGGTGTGGGCGGGGGCGCGGGTGCGCCGGCCCGATCACGACCGGGCGCTGGTGTGCCTGTCGCGCGACGGTGGTGATGCCGTCGTGGTCCGTGAGTACGACCTCGCCACCCGGGCCTTCGTCGACGGTGGGTTCCAGGTGGCGGAGGCGAAGACGCGGATCGGGTGGACCGACACCGACACCGTCTTCATCGGAACGGACTTCGGGCCGGGCTCACTGACCGAAGCCGGCTATCCGCGCACGGTCCGCAAGTGGCGGCGCGGCACGCCGCTGGAGGAAGCCACTCAGGTCTTCGAGGCCGGGACGGGAGATGTGGCGGCCTGGGCCTGGCACGACACCACACCCGGCTTCGAGCGGGACTTCGTCGCCCGGTGGCTGGACTTCTTCCGCAGCGAGATGTTCCTGCTGACCCCGGACGACACGCTCGTCAGGATCGACGTTCCCGAAGACGCCAGTGCCTACGCCCATCGCCGGCATCTGATCGTCACCCTGAAGTCCGACTGGCTCGGACAGCCGGCGGGCTCCCTGCTGGCGTTCGACTTCGACGCCTTCCTCGCGGGCGACCGCACGGCGGAGGTGCTGTTCACCCCGGACGAGCGGACGGCTCTGTCCGGGCACCGCTGGACCCGTCACCATCTGATCCTGGAGACGATGCACGACGTCAGCACCCGCATCGAGGTCCTCGCTCCCACTCCGGAAGGCGGATGGGCACGCAGCCCGCTCGCGGACGTCCCGGCGCTGTCCGCCGTCACGGTCGTGGACACGGACCCGGACGTCTCCGACGAGTACTTCCTGGACGTGTCGGGGTTCTTGCAGCCGTCCACCCTCCACCACGGGCGGATCGGCGCCGACTCGGAGATCCTCAAGCAGGCTCCGGCCCGCTTCGACACGACTGGTCTGGCGGTCGCGCAGTACTTCGCGACCTCCCCGGACGGTACGCGGGTGCCGTACTTCGTGATCGGCCCCGCCCATTCCGCCGACGGCCCTGGCCCCGCCCTGCTTTACGGCTACGGCGGCTTCGAGGTCTCCCTCACCCCCTCCTACGACGCCGTGACGGGCCGGGCGTGGCTGGAGCGCGGCGGCACCTACGTGATCGCGAACATCCGAGGCGGCGGTGAGTACGGACCGGAATGGCACCAGGCCGCGCTCGGCGCGGACCGGCCGCGAGCCTACGAGGACTTCGCGGCCGTCGCCGAGGACCTCGTGGCGCGGGGCATCACCACCCCGGCCATGCTGGGCGCCACGGGGGGAAGCAACGGTGGCCTGCTCATGGGCGCGATGCTCAGCCGCTACCCGCACCTGTTCGGCGCGATCGTCGTGCAGGTACCGCTGCTGGACATGCTCCGCTTCCACAAGCTCCTCGCAGGCGCGTCCTGGATGGCCGAATACGGCAACCCGGACACCGAAGCCGATCGCCCCCACCTCCGTGCAATCTCCCCCTACCACCAGTTCACCGCGGACCGGGTCTACCCGCCGGTTCTGCTGACCACCTCCACCCGTGACGACCGCGTCCACCCCGGCCATGCCCGCAAGGCGGCCGCACGGCTGCGCGAGCTCGGTCACCCGGTCCTCTTCCACGAGAACACCGGCGGTGGCCACGCGGGCGCCAGTGACAACGAACAGTCCGCCCACAACGAGGCCCTGGTGCACACCTTCCTGTGGCAGCACCTCGCACCACCGGTGCGGCCGGCCACGGGCTGACCGGACGGGACTCGTCCTCCAGCCGATCTGCCGGACGGCGCCGCTCCTTCAGGTCAGGACGACCGGGTTGCTGAGCGCCGCCATGCGCCCGTCGGGATGGCGCACCTCGACACGGACGAAGGCCGACTCCTCCGTACCGATGCGCCACTCCACGGCGCCCGATCCCGACCCGGGCAACGACGCGTGGTGTGCCCTTCCCCGCTCGGTGTGAAAGCTGACCGTGCCCGAGGGCACACCACGTACGTCCACCCTCACCTCGGCCGGTACGTCACCCACCCTCAGCCGCTCACCGACTCCGGCGCTCCGGTCACCGGCCGAGACCGTGAACGACAGGTCGACAGCGGCCGATTCGGCGATCCAGCTCCGGCCGGTCCGGATTCCGGCGAGGATCGCGTCGGTGCCCAGTTCCTCGGCCAGCACGACGGTGTGCGGGATCCCGATCTGGTCCGCCAGATGTGTGTCGCTGTTGCCCATCGCCGGACGCCAGTGTCCCTGGTGGATGTCCGCGGCCAGGCCGCGCCCCCACTCGGCCAGGGCTGCCTCGTTGTCGGCATTCCACGGCACGTCCGAGCTCCACTGTCCGTTCCACACCTCGACCGCGTCGAAGCCCTGGTACGGGTACATGAACGTGCCCGAGGCGTACGGTGCGTGCGGATGGGCCGCCACGCACAGTCCACCGGCTCGATGGACCTCGTCCAGATGGCGGCCGACCCGATCGTCCCGCAGACCGTACCGCCAGTCGACCACCTGTCCGGGGCCGATACCCAGCGCGAGCCAGTGCCCGGTCCGGGTAGTGACCTCTTCACCGAGGATCACCAGCAGATCGTCGCCGACGTGCCGGTTCCAGGCACCGTGCGCCCCGGAGGTGTTGTGTTCGGTGGTCGCCAGGAAATCCAGCCCCGCCGCACGGGCACCGGCCGCGAGTTGCTCCGGCGTCAGGCTCCCGTCCGAGTGCACCGAATGCACGTGACAGTCACCTCGGTACCAACCGCGCCCCCGGCCCGCCACGCGCGTGGGCGGAAATTCCGACTCCGGCATGTGTTCCCCCCTACTGGTTCGAAGCGTGCTCGCCACTCCCAGCCTGCCACCCCGGCCTCGGGATCAGGTCGATCACCGGAAACCTTCGTATCCCATTCGTGGCGGTGCACGGGCCCATGTCAGCCCGCATCGAGGCTGTGACAGGAACCTGCGTTGCCGCAGTACATCCATTTGGCATACAAAAAAGTCTTGCCTGGTCCCACATCGCCCCGCAGTCTCCCGCCCCCGCACCCCAACCGGGTGGTGGGCGCTGTGCGTTCTGGGTCCGGCCCAGCCGATGATTCTGCTGGACAGCACGATCGTGAACGTGGCCGGGAGCGGTGAAAGCACTTCGCGCGGTTACGCCGCGGTCGGTGCGCCGGGGACGCGGCGGCTGCCGCCGTTGTGCTCCTGCCACAGCCGGTACACATCCACGGCGGCGTCGCGCGGCTCGTGGCGCATGGGCAGTCGTCGTTCGGTGTAGTCCTTGGCGAACTCGCCGTAGAACGTGTCGAGTTCGAAGTACTTGCGGTCGTCCACATAGTGCGGCTCGTAGGCCTCGCGGGTGGTGAGGAAGACGACCTCGTCGGGGGAGCAGTAGTACAGCGACCCCAGGCACATCGGGCAGGGGTGGGCGAGCACGTAGATGGTCGCGCCGACCAGGTGCTCCGTGCCGAGCTTCCGGCAGGCCTCCCGGATGGCGAGGATCTCGGCATGGGCGGTGGGATCGTTGGTCTGGGCCACCCTGTTGGGGCTCTCGGCGAGGATCTCGCCGTCCTTGACGATGACGGTGGCGAAGGGGCGTCCCCCCTCTTCCACGTTCTTGCGGGCGATGTCGATGGTGCGCTGGGCGAAGTCCATGGGGGTCCTCCGGTGCGGGGCGGTGGGTGTGGGGCGGGCGGGTGGCCCGGGGCGGGACGGACGCGGGAGCCCGGCGGTCTCTGGCCCCCCCCCTTCTCTTCCCCTCCGGGTTAGAAAGGACTGTGTGGGGGGGCCTTGCTCTCT
>NZ_JBHVWT010000036.1:0-42240 GCF_042882135.1 Streptomyces sp. NPDC058240 | reverse complement strand
CCTCGGTACCAACCGCGCCCCCGGCCCGCCGCGTTGCGTTCCGTGCAGGGTCAGAACGGCTTGGTGGGGAGGTACTTGCCGTCGAGGGTGATGACGGCGCGCTCGCCGCCCTCGGGGTCGGCGACCTTCTTCACGTCGAGCTTGAAATTGATGGCGCTGATGATGCCGTCGCCGAACTGCTCGTGGACCAGGGCCTTGAGGGTGGTGCCGTAGACCTGGAGCATCTCGTAGAAGCGGTAGATGGTCGGGTCGGTGGGAATGCCGCCGGGGATCGATCCGCGGGTCGGGATGGTCTGCAGCAGCATCGCCGCGTCGTCGTCGAGGCCGAGGAGCTCGGCCGCGGCCTCGGCGGAGTTCTGCGGCAGGGCGTGCTGGCCGAGGACGGCGGCGGTGACGAAGGCGACCGACAGCCCGGCGGCGTCGGCGATCTGCTGCCAGGTGAGGTCCTTGCGGGTCTTGGCCTCGACGGCGGCGATGGCGAGGGCCTGACGGGCGGTGGGGTCGAACTGGGCGTGCGTCATGACAGGGATTCCTTTCGGGGCGCCGGCCTTGTTGCGCGGCCGGGCGGTCGTCGTGGTGAAGGGGGGTGGGTGGTCAGGCCGCGGCCTGGGCGGTGTCGATGGTTTCGACGGTTCCGGTGGCTATGTCGAACACCCAGCCGTGCAGCGTGAGTGTCCGGTCGGCCAGGGCGCGGGCCACGGAGGGGTGGGTGGTCAGGTTCTGCAGTTGTGCGGCCACGTTCGCCCGCACCAGCGCGGCGACCTTGGCCGGTCCGGACACAGTCGGCTCGGCGGCGGCGCGGGCCCGCGCCGCGTCGGCGTGCCGCAACCAGCCGGCGATGACCGGCGCGGCGCTGAGGTCGTGCTCCTTCGCCAGGGCGGTCATCGCGCCGCAGGAGGAGTGGCCGCAGATGACGATGTCGGTCACGTGCAGCAAGGCGACGGCGTACTCGACGCTTGCCGCGATGCCGTCCGGGCCGGATGCGTACGCGGGGACGAGATTGCCCGCGGTACGGATGACGAACAGCTCGCCCGGGTCGCTCTGCGTGATCAGTTCGGGGACCACGCGTGCGTCGGAGCAGCCGACGAACAGCGTCTTCGGCCGGTGGGTCGTGGCCAGGTGGGCGAAGAGCCCCGCCTTGGCGGGAAAGACGTCGCGGCGGAAACGCGCGAGGCCGCCCGTGAGGTCATGCATCGGTCACTCCTTTCGGTGAATGCCGGCCCGACGGGCTGACGAAATCCACCATGCATGACGTCCATCTATAGTGTCCAAGTCTTGCTATCCATGATCCTTATAGATCGCATCAATAGTGTGAGCTATGCTGCGCGTATGGGTCCGGAACTACGTCACCTCCGCTATCTGATCGCGGTGGCCGAACACGGCAATTTCACGCGCGCCGCCGAAGAGCTGCGCATCTCGCAGCCGACACTGTCGCAGCAGATCAAGCAACTGGAGCGGGCCGTCGGTGTCCAGCTGCTCGACCGAAGCGGTCGCGGCGTCCGCCCCACCGACGCGGGCGAGGCCTATGTGCACTACGCGCAGCGGGCACTGCGGGAACTGGCGGCCGCCGACCGCGCCGTCCTCGACGTCGCGGACCTCTCCCGGGGGCATCTGCGACTGGCGGTGACGCCGACCTTCACCGCGTATCTCGTCGGCCCGCTCGTGCAGGCGCTGCACACGCGCCACCCCGGCATCACGCTGGACCTGCGGGAAATGACCCAGGACCGCATCGAAGCGAGCCTTCTGGCCGACGATCTCGACCTCGGGATCGCCTTCGCGGGATCCCATCTGCCCGGCATCACCGCGACCGCCCTGTTCACCGAGACCCTCAGCCTCGTCGTCGCCACGGACCGTACCGAAGGCCGGGGCGACCGACCGCTGCCGGTGAGCTACCTGGCCGACCAGCAACTCGCCTTGCTCAGCAGCGACTTCGCCACCCGGAGCCATATCGACGGCTACTTCGCCCGGCATCGCATCAGCCCGCCGATCGCAGTGGAGGCCAACACCATCCAGGCCCTCACCGAAATCGTCCGGCGCACCGGCCCGCTGGCCACCGTGCTGCCCGACGCGATCGCGGACGACCACCTTCACCTCACGCCGATTCCCATCGACCCTCCGCTGCCCGCCCGCGTCGCCACCTTGCTGCACCGGGAGAGCGCCTACGAGAGCGCCGCCGCGCGCGCCTTCTCACGGCTCGCCCACGACCTGGTCCGCGCGCGCGGCTACGCACCGGCCTGAGAATCCCGTGCCGCGGACGGCATACCGAATACGTACGTCGAGTGATGAGAGAATTGAGGACATGACAGGGTCTGGAGACTTCGAGCCGGAGTCGGAGCGGGTCACGCGCCAGTTGCGTGACGAGATCATCGACGGTGTGCGTGAGCCGGGCAGCAAGCTCGTCGAGCGCGAGCTCGCCGCGGAGCTCGGGGTGAGCAGGCTGCCCGTCCGAGAGGCCCTGAAGGCGCTGGTCACCGAGGGGCTGGTGACACCCAGGCCGCGGACCTGGGCCGTCGTACGGGAGTTCACACCGGCGGACGTCGAGGACCTCGACGAGGTCCGCGCGGCCCTGGAGACGCTGACCTTCCGGCTCGCCGCCCAAAGGCGCACCCGCGCGGGACTCGAGAAGCTCCGCTCGGATCTCGACGCCGAGCTGAAGGCGGCGGAGAAGGGGGATGCCGTACGGGCCCACCGGGCCGCTGCCGACTTCCACGAGACGGTCACCGAACTGGCCGACAACGAACTCCTGAACGAGCTCCAGAGCGCTCTTCGCAGCAGGATGCGCTGGCTGCTGGGGCAGCACGACGACCTGGAGGGCGTCGCGCAGGAGCACGAAGGCCTGTACAAGGCGATTGCGGAGCGTGATGTCGCGCGGGTCGAGAAGCTGGCCGACGAACACCTGGTGACAGGTCGCAACGCGGCCGCCGCGCGCCGCAAGCACCAGGGCTGAGCGGTACGGCCCGGCCGGCGCGCCGATCCGCCGGCCCCCGGGCCTGTCCGCCGGACCGGGGCCGGACGGGCCCGAGACGCCGGAGGCCCTTCAGGCACCGGCCGGGGCGGCGCACACGGCGGCGGGCCGCCCCCGCGAGCGCTCAGACATGGACGATCCCGTCCGGGACATCCGGGTGGATCTCCGTCCTGATGTTCCGGTCGAGCAGGTCGCCGAGTCGTTCCAGCGGACCGATGAGTGCCCGCTCGCCGGCCCTGGCGACCCGCACGGCGGCGTCCACCTTCGGCTTCATCGACCCTTCGGCGAAGGCCAGTCGCGAGATCGCCTCCGGCAAGGCGGTGAGAATGTCGCGCTGCTCGGATGTCCCCCAGTTCTCGCTGACGAAGTCACCGTCCGTCAGCATCACGAGCATGTCCGCCTCGAGTTCTGCCGCCAGGGCCGCGGAGGCGAGGTCCTTGTCGACGACCGCATGCAGGCCCGTCTGCCGACCTTTGCTGTCGGTCCGGACGGGCACGCCGCCACCACCGACGCAGACGACGAGGTGACGGTTCTCCAGCAGCATGCGCACGAGGGGCGCCTGGACGATCCGCAGGGGCGAGGGGGAGGGGACGACCCGGCGGAAGGCCGCGCCGTCGCGCGCGATGGTCCAGCGGTACTCGGCCGCGGCTTCGGCCGCGTCCTGCGCCGAGTACTGGGGACCGATCAGCTTGGTGGGGTGCTCGAACGCGGGATCGCTCTCGTCGACCTCGGTGGTGGTGAGCAGAAGAAGGTCCTCGCCGAGACCGCCACCGCGGGCAAGCCCGTCGTCGTCTACTTCGTCGGCGGCTCCCGGGACGCCGTCGCCGACGCGGGCGGACACTTCGCCGCGAGCAGCCAGGACGCCGCCCTCCAGGCCGTCCGCCTCGGCGCCGACCCCCACGCGGACGTCGAGCCGCTCGACACCCACCGGGTGGAGGAGGTGTGCTCCCGCCTCGCACCGCACCAGCAGTTCGTCCGCGGCCTGTTCTGCGGCGGCACCCTGTGCGACGAGTCGATGTACTCCCTGCTCGGGATCAGCGACAACGTGTGGAGCAACATCCAGAAGGACCCCGGCCGCCGGCTCGACGCCGACGGCCCCAGCACCGGACACACCTTCCTCGACTTCGGCGACGACGACTTCACCAACGGCCACCCGCACCCGATGATCGACCCCTCCCTGCGCCTGGCATGCCCGGTCCAGGAGGCCGAGGACCCCCAAGTCGCCGTCGTCGTCATGGACTTCGTCCTCGGCTTCGGCGCCCACCAGGACCCGGTCGGCGTCACCCTCCCGGCGATCGGACAGGCCAAGCGGATCGCGGCGGAGGCCGGCCGCCACCTGGAGATCGTCGGCTACGTCCGCGGCACCGACTTCGACACCCCGGCGCTCGACGAGCAGGTCGCGGCCCTGGAGGCCGCGGGAGTGACCGTGACCCGCAGCAGCAACGGGACGGGCGAGTTCGCCCGTGAGATCGCCAGGAAGGCCCGGACCGCATGAGCAGCCCCGTCACTAACCTCTTCGCAGCCGACCTCGACGTCATCAACGTCGGACTGGCGATGTTCGAGGAGGACATCGCCGCTCAGGGCGCGAACGTCACCACGCTCGACTGGACCCCGCCCGGCGGCGGCAACCCGGAGATCGTCGCCGTTCTGGACAGCCTGGAAGCCCCCGCCACCGCGGCGCGCATCGAAGCGGCCAACGCCGAGGCCGTCGAGCGCATCACCGGCTCCCGGCCCATGCTGGTCGGTTTCGGCCGCGCCCTCGACGTCGTCCCCGGAATGACGCCGACCACGATTCTGTACGCGGGCACGCCCATCACCTGGGAGCGCATGGCCGGCGCGATGAAGGGCGCCGTCACCGGAGCCCTCGTCTTCGAGGGCCTGGCCGCACGTGCGCAAACCGGTGCACACCGACCATCCCCCCTGACGGTGCGTCAACCCATTCACGCTAAGCTGCAAGTGCCCCGCGGGGGAAGTCCGGTCGAAATCCGGCGCTGACCCGCAACGGTAGGCGGAGCCCGAGATGTGGCCCCGTAAGCCCGATTACCCGCGGTGGTGAAGGCTCCTGTCAATTCGCCGTGGACTGCGAGTGGTGCTGCGCAGGGCGCTCCGCGTCCGGGCTGCTCCTTTGATCACGTAGGTGCACGGCCCGAGGCGAAAGCGATCCGCCCGTGGCCACCCCCCTCGTCCGTAAGCCTGCCGTGCCCTCGCGCACGGCCCGTGCCGGAGCCGGGCCCGCGCCGCCCCGGCGCGTGTCGCTGTCGCTGCTCCTTCCCGCCCTGTGCGCCGTGCTCCTGGTCTCCCTCGTCTGCGGGGCGGGCATCGGGGCGTCGGGGCTCTCCTGGAGCGAAGTACTGCGTTGTCTGTGGGCCGGGCTGACGGGCGGCCGAATAGCCCCTGACCAGGTGCCCGCGTACACCATCGTCTGGGAACTGCGCTTTCCGCGAGCCGTGCTGGCCGCGGTCGTCGGGGCCGGTCTCTCGGCCATCGGTGTCGCCGTGCAGGCCATGGTCCGCAACGCCCTTGCCGACCCGTTCGTCCTCGGCATCTCCTCGGGCGCGGCGGTCGGTGCCAATGCCGTGCTCATCTTCGGAGCCTTCGGCACGCTGGGTATCTGGGCGCTGTCCACGGCGTCGTTCCTTTCCGCGCTCCTCGCCATGATGCTGGTGTACGCCATCGCACGCACCGCTCGTGGTCTGACCCCGCTGCGGCTCGTCCTGACGGGCACCGCGATGTACTACGGCTTCTCGGCCGTCACCACGTTCATGGTGTTCGCGGCCGAGCGCGGTGAGGCCGCCCGCTCCGCGATGATGTGGATGCTCGGCAGCCTCGGCGGAGCCGACTGGGCCTCCGTACCGATTGCCGCGGGGGCCGTGCTCGGCGGTCTCGCCCACCTCGCCTGGTCGGCGCGTCGGCTGAACGCCCTGGCCATGGGCGACGAGACCGCTGCCGCGCTGGGGGTGGACGCGGGGCGGCTGCGCAAGGAACTGTTCCTGGTCTCCGCGGCCGTCACGGGGGCGGTGGTCGCGGTGAGCGGTGCGATCGGCTTCGTCGGACTGATGGTGCCGCACGCCGTACGGATGCTCGTCGGCGCGGACCACCGCCGACTGCTGGCCGTCGCACCACTGGTGGGTGCTGTCCTGCTGATCTGGGTGGACATCCTCTCCCGCGTGGTGCTCGCGCCCGCCGAACTGCCGGTGGGCGTGCTGACCGCGGTCATCGGCGTGCCGTGCTTCGTACTCCTGATGCGCCGCCGCTCCTACACGTTCGGAGGCGCCTGATGCGGATCGACATCGATGCTCTGACGGTCGAGATCGCCGGCGCACGGCTGGTGGCGGAGGCCACACTGGGAGCGGGGGAGGGGCAGCTCGTCGGTCTGGTCGGGCCCAACGGCAGTGGCAAGTCCACCCTGTTGCGTTGTGTCTACCGGGCTCTGCGTCCCTCGGGCGGCACGGTGCGGCTCGGCGGCGAGGATCTGTACGCCATGAGCGCGCGCGAAAGCGCGCGCCGGCTGGCCGCACTTCCCCAGGAGGCGGCCACCGAATTCGATTTCACGGTTGCCGAGGTCGTGGAGATGGGGCGGCTGCCGCACCAGTCATCGATGGGACGGACCACCGACGAGGACCGGCAGGCGTGCGGGGCCGCGCTGGCGGGAGTGGGCGCCGACCACCTCGCCGACCGCGGCTTCCTCACTCTTTCCGGCGGCGAGAAGCAGCGGGTGCTGATCGCCCGCGCGCTGGCTCAGCAGCCCCGGCTGCTGGTGCTCGACGAGCCGACCAACCATCTCGACATCGCACAGCAGTTGGAAGTGCTGGCGCTGGTGCGCGACAGCGGGCTGACCGTCCTCACCGCGCTGCACGACCTCAACCTCGCCGCACTCCACTGCGATCTGCTCCATGTCATCGACGGCGGACGGATCGTCGCCTCCGGCGCTCCGCACGACGTGCTCACCCCCGACCTGCTGGCCGAGGTCTTCGGCGTACGGGCACACCGCGTCCCGCATCCGGAGACCGGCGCCGTACAGCTGCTCTTCGACCGTCTTCGCCCCGCTCGACCCGATTCCTGAGGAGTCACCGCCGTCATGCACAACCTCGTACGCCCCGCCGCGATCGTGATCGCCGCCGCCCTGGTCCTCACCGGCTGCGGTGCGGAAATGCCCTCTGACCAAGGAGAGAAGGACAGCGCTCGGAAAAGCACCGGCCACTATCCGGTGACCATCGAGAACTGCGGCCAGAAGAAGACCTACGACAAGGCCCCGCAGCGCGTGGTCACCAATGACGTCGGCATCACCGAGATCATGTTCGCGCTCGAACTGGAGGACCACATGGCGGGTTATGTGATGCCCGAGGACAAGGGCGACCTCACGTCCGTTCCCTGGAAGGACGGATACCGGAAGGCCAAGTGGCTCTCCAAGGAGAGGATCAACAAGGAACTGGTCCTCGACGCCCGTGCCGATCTGGTCTTCGCCGGATGGAACTACGGATTCAGCGAGGGGGACGGGTTCACTCCTGCCGAACTCCGGAAAGTGGGCATCGGGTCGTATCTGCTGAGCGAGTCGTGCCGCAACGGCAAGGGGAAAGCGCGCGGAGTGATGGCACCGCTCGACGCGCTCTACACCGATTTGCGGAACCTGGGAAAGATATTCGATGTGGAGGACCGTGCGGAGGCCCTCGTCGCGACGTTCCGGAAGCAGGTGGCGGAAGCGCAGGCGAAGGCGCCGAAGGGTACCGACCGCCCCCGGGTCTTCCTCTACGACGACGGGCGGGACAAGCCGCTGACCTCCGGTGCCTTCGCGGGGCCGCACGACATCATCACCAAGGCCGGTGGCGATCACGTCATGAAGGACCTCAAGGACAGCTGGGTGACCGTGGGCTGGGAGACCGTGGTCGACCGTGACCCCGAGGTGATCGTCATCAACGACTACGGTGACAACGGCGCGGCGCAGAGGGAGAAGTTCCTGAAGTCCTATCCGCCGCTCGCGAATGTCTCGGCCATCAAGAACGACCGTGTCTTCGTCCTCGATTACGCGGACCTGGTGGAGAGTCCGCGCAATCCGGCGGCCATCAGTTCACTTGCCGCGTATCTGAGGAACGTCGATCTCTGACCCGTCCCCGCGCATCGGTGTCCGGGCGTCACGCCGCCCCGGCACCGGTGCGGGCGACCGGATGCAGTGCGGCGTACTCCAGCGGCGCCGATGGATCGATGGACACATCCAGCGGTGCCGGCTGTGCGCCCGCGCGGACCAGCAGGTCCCCGACCGCGGCGATCATCGCGCCGTTGTCGGTGCACAGCCGCAGCGGCGGCACACGCAGGGTGACACCGGCGGCCCGGCACCGCGCCTCCGCCAGGGCCCGTACGCGGGAGTTGGCGGCCACGCCGCCCACCACGACCAGTGTCCCCACGCCGTACGCGCCGCAGGCGGCCACGGCCTTGCGGGTCAGCACGTCCGCGACGGCCTCCTGGAGCGCGGCGGCGCCGTCGGCCAGCGGGAGCCGCGCCCCGCGGATCCGGTGCTGCTCCGCCCAGCGGGCGGCGGCGGTCTTCAGGCCGGAGAAGGAGAACGCGTAGGGGGCGTCGCGGGGCCCGGTGAGCGGACGCGGGAAGACCACCGCGTCCGGGTCGCCCGTGCGCGCCGCCCGGTCGATGGCCGGACCGCCCGGGTACGGCAGTCCGAAGACCCGGGCGACCTTGTCGAAGCACTCGCCCGCCGCGTCGTCGAGGGTGTCCCCGAGATGCAGGATCGGATCGCGGGCCAGGTCGCGTACGAGCAGCAGGGAGGTGTGCCCGCCGGACACGATCAGGACCACGCACGGATCGGGCAGCGGGCCGTGCTCCAGGGTGTCGGCGGCCACGTGCCCGGCCAGGTGGTGCACCCCGTGGAGCGGCACGCCCAGTGCGTACGCGAGCCCCTTCGCGCCGGCCAGGCCGACCTGCAGCGCCCCCGACAGACCGGGACCCGTGGTGACGGCGACCGCGCCGATGTCCTTCATGCGCAGCCCCGCCTCGGCCAGGGCCCGGGACACGACCGGGGTCAGCGACGAGACATGCGCACGGGCCGCGATCTCCGGAACGACTCCGCCGAACCGTGCGTGCTCGTCCATGCTCGACGCCACCGCGTGCCCGAGCAGTTGCCCGTCGCGGACCAGACCCGCCCCGGTCTCGTCGCACGACGACTCGATTCCGAGCACCACCGGAGACCCCACAGCACACTCCTGCACTTCATGATTAATTGCGAAGGACTTGCAATAAGGGTACGGGGGTGACCACCTGGCCGTTGCCCGATCATGGCCGGACAGTAGAGTTCGGCTGCGTCATCCCCTGAACACCGAGGTACCGGCCGTGACTCTCGCTCCACCCGAACAACCCGTCCCACCTGCGGTGACCGTCGTGGGAATCGGCGCCGACGGATGGGCGGGACTGACCGACGCGGCGCGCACGGCGCTCGTCGACGCACAGGTCCTCATCGGCGGTGAGCGGCAACTGGCCCTGCTCCCGCCGTCCTGCCGGGGACAACGGGTGCCATGGCCCTCGCCGTTGCGGCCCGCCGTCCCCGGCCTGCTCGCCGCGCACGCCGGGTGCAGGCTCGCCGTCCTGGCCAGCGGCGACCCGATGTTCTACGGCATCGGCCGGGCCCTCACCGAAGTGCTCGGCGCCGGTGCGCCGAGGATCCTGCCCCACCCCTCGTCCGTCTCCTACGCCTGTGCCCGGATCGGCTGGCCGCTGGAGGACACCGAGGTCGTCACCCTGGTCGGCCGCCCCGCCGCCCGGCTGGCCGCCGCGCTGCACGACGGCCGACGGGTGCTGGTCCTCAGCGCCGACGCCGGTACCCCGGCCGCGGTGGCCGGACTGCTGCGCGAACAGGGCTTCGGCCCGAGCCGGCTGCGCGTGCTCGAACAGCTCGGCGGAGCGGACGAGGCATGCCTGGAGGGCACCGCGGACCACTGGCCGCACCCACCGGGCGACCCGCTGAACGTCATCGCGATCGACTGCCGGCGAGCCCCCGAAGCCCTGCGCCTCGGCGCCGTCCCCGGCTTGCCCGACGAGGCCTACGAACACGACGGGCAGCTCACCAAGCGGCATATCCGGGCCGCGACCCTCGGGGTGCTCGCGCCCGCCCCCGGCGAACTCCTCTGGGACATCGGCGGCGGCTCGGGGTCCATCGCGATCGAATGGATGCGGAGCCATCCGTCCTGCCGCGCGATCACCGTGGAACGCGACCCGGCACGGGCCGGACGCATCGAGCGCAACGCCGGCCGTCTCGGCGTCCCGGCCCTGCGCGTGGTCACCGGCCGGGCCCCCGGCAACCTGTCCGGACTCCCCACGCCCGACGCCGTGTTCATCGGTGGCGGGCTGACCGCGCCCGGCCTTCTCGACACCTGCTGGGACGCGCTGCCGCCCGGCGGACGGCTGGTCGCCAACACGGTCACGCTGGAGTCCGAGGCGCTGCTCGCCGGGGCGCACCGCCTGCACGGCGGTGACCTGGTCCGGCTCGCGGTCGCGCATGCCGTGCCGGTCGGCGGCTTCACCGGCTGGCGGCAGGCCATGCCGGTCACCCAGTGGTCCGTACGCAAACCCTCGATCAGTACCGATGCGGAACGCTCAGCAGAAGAGCCCGCGCAAGACCCAGGAGACAACAGATGACCGTGTATTTCATCGGCGCGGGCCCGGGGGCGGCCGACCTGATCACCGTGCGCGGCGCCCGCACCCTCGCCTCCTGCCAGGTGTGCCTGTACGCGGGCAGCCTGGTCCCCCGGGAACTGCTCGCCGAATGCCCCCCGGACGCCCGCCTGGTGGACACCGCCCAGCTCGACATCGACCAGATCACCGCCGAGCTGACGGCCGCGCACCGGGCCGGCCACGACGTGGCGCGGCTGCACTCGGGCGACCCTTCGGTGTTCAGCGCGGTCAACGAGCAGATGCGTCGGCTCGACGAGGCCGGTGTGCCCTACGAAGTGGTGCCCGGCGTACCCGCGTTCGCGGCAGCCGCGGCGGCGCTCAAGCGTGAACTGACCGTGCCGACCGTGGGCCAGACCGTCATCCTCACCCGGGTGGCCAACCGCGCGACCGCGATGCCGGAGGGCGAGGACCTGGCCACGCTGGGCCGCAGCGGTGCCCTGATCGTGCTGCACCTCGCCGCCAGGTACGTGGACCGCGTCGTCGAGGAACTGCTGCCGCACTACGGGGCCGACTGCCCGGCCGCCGTCGTGGCGCTGGCCTCACGCCCGGACGAACTCGTTCTGCGCGGAACCCTCGACGACATCGCCGGGCAGGTGAAGGCGGCGGGCGTGATCCGTACCGCCGTGATCATGGTCGGCCGCACACTGGGCGCCGAGCAGTTCCGCGACAGCCACCTCTACTCGCCCGGACGTGAACGCCACGTCTGCTGACGGCACGACCGCATCGGCCGGGCGGACGGTCAGCGCACGCTGCTGCGCCCGACGACCGCGCCCGCCCGGTCGATGCAGATGACGTCGACGGCGACCGGTGCACCCCGCAGCACCGACAGCGCCTCGTCCCGCGCCGCCACGGCCACCAGGTCCCCGAGCGGCACACCGCGCGCGCGGCACAACTGGAGTGCCGCGAGACCCGTGTTCGCGACCGCCACCTCGGCCGCCAGGGCCTCGTCCGCACCACCCCGCCGGGCCAGCTCGGCCAGGAACGGCTTGTCGACCTGGGACCGGGCGGAGTGCAGGTCGAGGTGTCCGGCGGCGAGCTTCGACAGCTTCGCGAACCCGCCGCAGACCGTGAGCCGGTCCACCGGGTGACGGCGTACGTACTTCAGCACCGCGCCCGCGAAGTCCCCCATGTCGAGCAGCGCGATCTCCGGCAGCCCGTACTCGGACACCACGGTCTTCTCCGAGGTGGAACCCGTGCACCCGGCCACGTGGGTGTGCCCGGCGGCACGGGCCACGTCCACGCCGCGGCGGATCGAGTCGATCCATGCCGAGCAGGAGTACGGCACCACGACACCGGTCGTGCCGAGGATCGACAGACCGCCCAGGATGCCGAGGCGCGGGTTCCAGGTGGAGCGGGCGATCTCCTCGCCGTCGTCCACGGAGACGGTGACCTCGACGTCCCCGGAACCCCGGTGTTCCGCGGCGACGCGTGCGATGTGGTCGCGGATCATCTGGCGCGGCACGGGATTGACCGCCGGCTCCCCGACATCGAGCGGCAGCCCGGGAAGGGTGACCGTGCCCACGCCGGGCCCGGCCCGGAACACCACACCCGAGCCCGGCGGCAGCCGCCGTACGGTCACCCGGACGAGAGCGCCGTGCGTCACATCGGGGTCGTCGCCCGCGTCCTTGACCACCCCGGCCGTCGCTCGCCCCGCAGCCAGCTCCTCCACCGCGAGCGCGAAAGCCGGCGTCTGCCCCTTGGGTAGGGTGATCGTCACCGGGTCGGGGAAGTCGCCCGTCAGCAGGGCCGTGTACGCGGCGGTGGCCGCCGCGGTCGCACAGGCGCCGGTGGTCCAGCCGGGCCGCAGACCGGTGTGCTTCAGCTGGGCGCTGCGTCCGCCCTCACTCTCACCCATGGATGGATCCGATGCATGTACTCGTACTCGGCGGAACGACGGAGGCCCGTCGCCTCGCCGGGTTGCTGGTGGAGCTGCTCCCGGCCGGTGCCAGGCTGACGAGCTCGCTCGCCGGACGCGTGTCCGGCCCGAGGCTTCCCCCGGGCGAGGTCCGCATCGGCGGCTTCGGGGGAGCCGACGGGCTCGCCGCATGGCTGCGTACGCACCAGGTGGACGTGCTCATCGACGCCACCCATCCTTTCGCCGGGACGATCAGTTTCAACGCGGCCGCTGCCGCCGCTGCCGCCCATGTTCCCCTGCTGGCGTTGCGGCGGCCCGGCTGGGTGCCCGGCGAAGGCGACGACTGGCATTCGGCCGGCTCCCTGGCCGAGGCGGCGGCGGCGCTGCCCGCGCTGGGACGGCGCGTGTTCCTCACGACCGGACGGATGGGGCTGGCCGCCTTCGCGGGCCTGGACGAGCTGTGGTTCCTGATGCGCTCGGTGGACGCCCCCGAAGCGCCGTACCCCGCCCGGATGGAGGTCCTGCTCGACCGGGGCCCGTTCACCCTGGACGGAGAACGTGAGCTGATCCGCCGTCATCGCGTCGACGTCGTCGTCACGAAGGACAGCGGAGGCGCCGCCACGGCCCCCAAACTCACCGCGGCCCGCGAGGCGCGGATCCCGGTGGTGGTGGTGCGGCGGCCGCCCGTGCCCGAGGGCATGCCGGTCGTCGACGGCCCCGAACCGGCCGTCGACTGGCTCCGCGAACACGTCCTCCGCCGGCTCTAGGCCCACGGCCGACCCGGCTCAGTCCTCCGGATAGCGGCGGGGTGTCCAGACGAGCTGCCGGCCGTCACCGCGCCGTACCCAGCGGGTCTGCGAGGACCCGACGAGCAGGATCGTGCGCATGTCGACCTCGGCGGGGTCGAGATCGCCCAGTCGTACGGTCCGCACGTTCTCGGCGGGCCCGCCCACATCCCGGCCGAGAACCACGGGGGTGTCCGGCGAGCGGTGTTCGAGCAGCAGGTCACGGGCCTTGCCGACCTGCCAGGTCCGGCTGCGCGAACCGGGGTTGTACAGCGCGAGCACCAGATCCGCCGTCGCCGCCGCGCGAAGCCGCTCAGCGATCACCTCCCACGGCTTGAGCCGGTCGGAGAGCGATATCGCCGCATAGTCGTGGCCCAGCGGCGCCCCCGCTCGGGCAGCGGCGGCGTTGGCCGCGGTCACCCCCGGCAGCACCCGCACCGGCACCTGCGCGTACTCGTCCTGCGACGCCACCTCCAGGACGGCCGTCGCCATGGCGAAGACCCCGGGGTCGCCGCCCGACACCACGGCCACCCGACGTCCGCGCCGGGCCAGATCGAGGGCGAACTCGGCGCGCTCCGACTCGACCTTGTTGTCCGAGCCGTGGCGCACCTGCCCCGGCCGTACCGGCACCCGGTCCAGATAGGTGGTGTAGCCGACCAGGTCGTCCGCGGCGGCCAGCGCCCCGCGCGTCTCGGGAGTCAGCCACAGCGGGCCGGCCGGGCCGGTGCCGACCACGGTCACCTCGCCGCCCTCCGGGGCGCGTTCGGGACGCGGCGCTCCGATCCTGCTGGGCAGGACCGCGACCGCGAAGTACGGCACGGAGCCGGCGTCGACCTCGGCCAGGTCGCCCACCCGCTCCCCGGCCATCGTGGCGCGCTCGACGTAGCGCGCCTCGGGCAGCCGCCCGGCCGTCTCGAAGGCGCGGCGCACGGCGGGAAACGTACGTCCCAGCTTCATGACCACAGCGGCGTCGGTGGCGGCGAGCCGGGCGGTCAGCTCCTCCTCCGGCAGGGTGCCGGGCAGGATGGTCAGCACCTCCTCGCCCTCGACGAGCGGGGTGCCGAGCCGCGCGGCGGCCGCGCTGACCGAGGTGACGCCCGGGATCACTTCGGTCGGGTAGCGGTCGGCGAGCCGCTTGTGCATGTGCATGTACGAGCCGTAGAAGAGCGGGTCGCCCTCGGCCAGCACGGCGACCGTGCGGCCGGCGTCGAGATGCACCGCCAGGCGGGCCGCCGCCTCGGCGTAGAACTCCTCCATCGCTCCCCGGTAACCGCCCGGGTGGTCCGTGGTCTCCGTCGTGACGGGGTAGACCAGCGGCTCCTCGACATGGTCGGCACGGATGTGCTTCGCCGTGATGGACCGGGCGATGGACCGCCCGTGCCGGGCACTGTGATAGGCGATGACATCGGCCTCGGCGATGATCTCCACCGCGCGTACGGTCATCAGGGCCGGATCGCCGGGGCCGAGCCCGACCCCGTACAGCCGGCCCGTCTTCTGCTCGCTCACGTCTACTCTTCCTCGCTGGCGATCGCGTTGAGGGCGGCGGCCGCCATGGCGCTGCCGCCGCGACGGCCCCGAACGATCAGATGCTCCAGCCCGGACGGGTGCGCGGCCAGGGCGTCCTTGGACTCGGCGGCACCGATGAAGCCGACCGGTACGCCGATGACGGCGGCGGGGCGCGGCGCGCCCTCCTCGATCATCTCCAGCAGTCGGAACAGGGCGGTCGGTGCGTTTCCGACGGCGACGACCGCGCCGTCCAGCCGGTCGCGCCACAGCTCCAGCGCTGCGGCGCTGCGGGTGGTGCCCAGCTGCTTCGCGAGTTCGGGCACCGCCGGGTCGGACAGGGTGCACACCACCTCGTTGTCCGCGGGCAGCCGCTTGCGGGTGACGCCGCTGGCGACCATGGCCACATCGCACAGGATGGGTGCGCCGGCCCGCAGAGCGGCGCGGGCGCGGGCGACCGCGTCCGGGGTGAAAGCGAGATCACGGACGAGGTCGACCATCCCGCAGGCGTGGATCATGCGGACCGCGACCTGGCTCACATCGGCGGGCAGGCCTGCGAGATCCGCCTCTGCACGGATCGTGGCGAAGGACTGGCGATAGATCGCCGGTCCGTCCTTCTCGTACTGGTGCACAGTGCTTTCGCTCTCTTCCTCGGGCGTGCGACGGTCGGGTACAGGGGAGTGGGGCGTACGGGATCAGCCGCGCGCGCGGCGGGCCGCGGCCACCGCGGCGGCGAGCCCACCGGGGCTGTCGGGGACGCTCACGGGGGCGTCCCGTACCTCGCCCCGTACGAGCGAGATCCGGTGTCCGCCGGGGGTGGCGACGACGTCCACCCACTCGCCGCGGGGGTGGCCGCACCGGCGTTCGCACCCGGACCAGTACACCGGAAGCGGGCCCACGGCCCCCACCGCGTCCGCCGCCTGGGCCCGCACATCGGCCAGCGACTTCGCGCAGCCGGGCCGGCCGATACAGGCACCCACCCCGGCCCAGGGGGAGCCGGGTCCGACGACGAGGCCGGTGGCCCCCAGATCGTCCAGCAGCCCCGCGGCCCGCCGCCGCTCCACCCCCGGTACGACGACCCCGCGCCACGGTGTCAGCCGCAACTCACCGCGGCCCCGGTGCCGCGCCGTGTCCGTCAACGACCGCCACTGCGTCGGGTCGACGCGCCCCAGGGGGATGCCGACGGACAGCGCGGCCCCGTCGTGCGGGCCGGTCACGACGCCGGGGGCGGGGCCGTCCGAGCTCCGCGGGCAGGCACGGTCCTCGGTGGAAGTGGTGCCGGTACCCGTCGCCCGCAACCGTCGTACGACCTCGTCGAAGAGGGATCCGGCACCGCCGGGCAGGTCCGACACGCGCCAGGCACCGGTGCCCGACGCCTGATCCAGGAAGGTCCCGGCCGCCAGGAGGGCGGCCTGCGGCGCCTGCGCGCCCGGTATCCGTACTGCGGTCCTGGCCATGCCGATCCGCAGCAGCGCCGTTCCGTCGCCCTGCGCCAGCAATGTCACGTCGCCGCCCAGCGTGTCCACATCGCCACGGCCGTCGTCGAGCACGAACAGGAACCTGCCCGAGAGGCCCGCCGTCCGGTCGCCCGCGCACAACAGCGCGTCCAGCGCGGACAGCCAGGGGCCGACGTCCCGTGCGCCGCGGCCGTCGAGCCCCGAGAGCGGCGACGCCACGATGTTGCGTATCCGCTCGTGGCGCGCGGAGGGCAGCAGCCCCGCCTCGCCCAGCCTGTCGGCCAGTTCGCCTCCGCAGTCCGGGCCCAGCCCGCGCAACTGGACATTGCCGCGCGAAGTGAGATGCAACTCACCATCGCCCAGGCTCCCCGCCAACGCCCCCAGGGCGTCCGCCTGCACCGCGGTCAGCAGACCGCCGGGAACACGGACGCGGGCCAGAGCGCCGTCGTCCGCCCGGTGCAGCCGCAGCGTGCCGGGGCAGGCGTCACCGCGGTCCCGGGGAGACGCGTCTCCCGGCGGTGAAGGCGAAGTGGCAGGTCGGGGCATGGCGGCGAGCATACCGACCATCTGACCAGATCCGTATGTCCTCCATCGGTTGACCGGCCCTTACTATGCCTAGTGACGGGCCATCCGGCACGTCGTCGCCACAGACGGCGACAGGGGAGGAAGTCCGGTGCAAGTCCGGCACGGTCCCGCCACTGTGAGTCCGGCCACGGCCGGGCAAGTCAGGAACTCCCTTCCCCACACGCTCGGATCCGTTCGAGCGGGGAGCTTCATTCCGACACCGCCCGGGGCGTGGACACCCCGAGGAAGGCCCGACGCCGCATGATCCTGCTCCTGTCGACGTCCGACACCGACCTGCTCAGCGCCCGTGCCTCGGAGGGCCCGGTCTCCTACCGCTACGCCAACCCCTCCCGGCTCCCGCTCCAGGACCTGCCACAGCTCCTGGACGGCGTCGACCTGGTCGTCGTGCGCCTCCTCGGCGGGGTACGCGCCTGGCAGGACGGCCTCGACCAGGTGCTCGCCACCGGACGCCCCGTCGTCGTCCTCACCGGCGAACAGGCCCCCGACGCCCAGCTGATGGCCGCCTCGACGGTTCCCATCGGCATCGCCGCCGAGGCCCATGCCTATCTGGCCCACGGCGGGCCCGCCAACCTGGACCAGCTCGCCCGCTTCCTCTCCGACACCGTCCTGCTCACCGGCCACGGCTTCGCGCCGCCCGCCCCGGCACCCTCCTGGGGCCCGCTGGAGCGCACCCCCCGTAGCACCGACGGCCCGGTCGTCGCCGTGCTCTACTACCGCGCCCACCACATGAGCGGCAACACCGCGTTCATCGAGGCCCTGTGCCGTGCCGTCGAGGACGCGGGCGCCCGCGCGCTGCCGCTGTACGTCGCCTCGCTGCGTACCCCCGAGCCCGAACTGATCGAAGCGCTGCGCGCCGCCGACGCGATCGTGACGACCGTCCTCGCCGCGGGCGGCACCCGGCCCGCCGAGGCGTCGGCGGGCGGTGACGACGAGTCCTGGGACGCGGGCGTCCTCAGCGGCCTCGACGTACCCATCCTCCAGGCCCTCTGCCTCACCGGTTCGCGCACCGACTGGGAAGGCAACGACGAGGGAGTCTCCCCGCTCGACGCCGCCAGCCAGATCGCGGTCCCCGAGTTCGACGGCCGCCTGATCACCGTTCCGTTCTCGTTCAAGGAGATCGACGAGGACGGCCTGCCCGCGTACGTCGCCGACACCGAGCGCGCCGCCCGTGTCGCCGGGATCGCCGTGCGCCATGCCCGGCTGCGCCACATCCCGGCCGCCGAGAAGCGGATCGCGCTCGTCCTCTCCGCGTATCCGACCAAGCACTCCCGGATCGGCAACGCGGTCGGCCTCGACACCCCGGCCAGCGCCGTCGCCCTGCTGCGCCGACTCCGCGCCGAGGGATACGACTTCGGTACGGAGGAGGTCCCCGGCCTCGCATCGGGCGACGGCGACGAGCTGATCCGCGCGCTGATCGAGGCGGGCGGCCACGACCAGGAGTGGCTCACCGAGGAGCAGTTGGCCCGCAATCCGGTCCGCATCCCGGCCGCCGACTACCGGCGCTGGTACGCGACCCTCCCGGCCGAGCTCCGCGAAGCCGTCGAGCAGCACTGGGGCCCCGCCCCGGGCGAGATGTTCGTGGACCGGTCGAGCAACCCGGAGGGCGACATCGTCCTTGCGGCCCTGCGCCGCGGCAATCTGCTCATCCTCATCCAGCCGCCGCGCGGCTTCGGCGAGAACCCGATCGCGATCTACCACGACCCCGATCTGCCGCCCTCGCACCACTACCTGGCCGCCTACCGCTGGATCGCCGCCCCGGCCGACGACAACGGCTTCGGCGCCGACGCGATGATCCACCTCGGCAAGCACGGCAACCTGGAATGGCTGCCCGGCAAGAACGCCGGCCTCTCCGCCGCCTGCGGCCCCGACGCCGCCCTCGGCGACCTCCCGCTCATCTACCCGTTCCTGGTCAACGACCCGGGCGAGGGGACGCAGGCCAAGCGGCGCGTCCATGCCACCCTCGTGGACCACCTCGTACCGCCGATGGCGCGCGCCGACAGCTACGGGGACATCGCCCGGCTCGAACAACTCCTGGACGAGCACGCCCAGATCGCGGCGATGGACCCGGCGAAGCTGCCGGCGATCCGCGCACAGATCTGGACCCTGATCCAGGCGGCCAAGCTCGATCACGACCTGGGGCTCGAAGACCGCCCCGAGGACGAGGGCTTCGACGAGTTCATCATGCATCTCGACGGCTGGCTCTGCGAGATCAAGGACGCGCAGATCCGCGACGGCCTGCATGTCCTGGGCGGCGCCCCGGCCGGTGCCGACCGGGTCAACCTCGTCCTCGCGATCCTGCGCGCCCGTCAGATCTGGGGCGGCACGGCCTCTCTGCCGGGCCTGCGCGAGGCGTTGGGGCTCGACGAGTCCGCCGCGACCCGGGTCACCGCCGACGAGGCCGAGGAGCGGGCCCGCGCCCTGGTCCAGGCGATGGAGGACGCGGACTGGTCCCCGGAAGCCGTCGCCGGGGTGGCGGCCGGGCACCCGCGGGCCGTCAGCGACATCCTCGACTTCGCGGCCCGCGAGGTGGTGCCGCGGCTGGCCGCCACGACCGACGAACTCGACCACGCCCTCCACGCGCTGGACGGCGGATTCGTCCCCGCCGGACCTTCGGGCTCCCCGCTCCGCGGTCTGGTCAACGTCCTGCCGACCGGCCGCAACTTCTACTCCGTCGACCCCAAGGCCGTACCCTCGCGCCTCGCCTGGGAGACCGGCCAGGCCCTGGCCGACTCGCTCCTGGAGCGCTACCGCACCGACAACGGCGACTGGCCCACCTCGGTCGGTCTGTCCCTGTGGGGTACGAGCGCGATGCGCACCGCCGGCGACGACGTCGCCGAGGCCTTCGCCCTGCTCGGCGTCCGCCCGGTCTGGGACGACGCCTCGCGCCGCGTCACCGGCCTGGAGGCGATCCCGCCGGCCGAACTCGGCCGCCCGCGCATCGATGTCACCCTCCGCATCAGCGGTTTCTTCCGCGACGCCTTCCCGCACACCATCGGCCTCCTCGACGACGCGGTCCGCCTGGCCGCCTCCCTGGACGAGCCGGCCGAGCAGAACCACGTACGCGCCCACACCCAGGCCGACCTGGCCGCCCACGGCGACGAACGCCGCGCCACCACCCGTATCTTCGGCTCCCGCCCCGGTACGTACGGTGCCGGTCTGCTCCAGCTGATCGACTCCCGCGACTGGCGCACCGACGCGGACCTCGCCGAGGTCTACACGGTGTGGGGAGGTTACGCCTACGGACGCGAACTCGATGGCCGCCCGGCCCGTGAGGAGATGGAGACGGCGTACAAGCGGATCGCGGTCGCGGCCAAGAACACCGACACCCGCGAACACGACATCGCCGACTCCGATGACTACTTCCAGTACCACGGCGGCATGGTGGCCACCGTCCGCGCCCTGCGCGGCACCGCCCCGGAGGCGTACATCGGTGACTCCACCCGCCCCGAGACGGTCCGCACCCGCACCCTGGTGGAGGAGACCTCGCGGGTCTTCCGCGCCCGGGTGGTGAACCCCAAGTGGATCGAGGCGATGCGGCGGCACGGCTACAAGGGAGCCTTCGAACTGGCCGCCACCGTCGACTACCTCTTCGGCTACGACGCGACGACGGGCGTGGTCGCCGACTGGATGTACGACAAGCTCACCGAGACGTACGTCCTGGACCCGACCAACCGGGAGTTCCTCCAGCAGGCCAACCCCTGGGCCCTGCACGGCATCGCGGAGCGCCTCCTGGAGGCGGAATCCCGCGGCATGTGGGCCAAGCCCGACCCGGCCGTCCTCGAAGCCCTGCGCCAGGCATACCTGGAGACGGAGGGCAACCTGGAGGGCGAGGACTGACTCCCGGGCCCGGGACCGGACCACCGGACAGCGACATGTGACCGAGCCCCGGCCGCGACACCGGCCGGGGCTCGGTCGGCGCCCGGGTCGCGGTCCGGCTGTTGTTCGTGACGGTGACAGGGCTGACGTGGTCGACCTACGCCGGTGCCACGGTCAGTGACCTGTGTGAAGCACTCGGCCAGACGTGGGGCATCGACGTGCACACGGGGGAGCTGTTCGGTCCGTGAACCGGATCGTGCCTGCCGCACCGGCGCACTCGCTGATCGTGCTCGGATACCGGATGTGGTGGCAACGCGGACGCGGATCCGCGTCCGGGCACCCGCTGCTGCGGTACGCGGTGAGTCCCGCGAGCCCCGCGCCGTTGCCCCAGGTAGACGCACTGTTCCGCGAAGGGGCGTCACCCGTTCTACCACCGGGCATAGTGTCGCCCGTGGCGTGGAAGCGATCTACGCATGACCGAAAGTGGCAGTCCTTATATCTCGACGGCTCGGATCACCGTGCTGGGGGTACAGCCCGGTGACCCGCCCTTCCGTCTTGTGGAGATCGACGGGGAGCTCGTCAGCGCGGCAACATCGATGATGGATGTGCTCGCCGCCGCCTCGGCCGCAGGAATCAGGGTCCATGACCTGGACGACCCCGGCGTGGTGCGGTGGGTGGGCGGCGGCAAGTTCACCTGGAGGCCGCACTGAGAGTTGCCCCGCAGCGATCGTGCGGCACGACGGCACGCGCAGATGAGGTGCGGGCGGGGCGCCGCGCTGCGCGTGTCAGCCGGTGCGTGCACGGTGCGGCTGCACGCCCCGGGTGCCGCGCCCCGGACCACCGGTCAGCCGCGGTACGGCTCCCAGCGGTCCGACCAGGCACCGTCGGGACAGCTGTGGCGCAGGCGTTCCCACCGTTGGCCGTCGGTGCCGGTGATGACGATGGAGAAGGTGTCGTGGGGGAGCGGTTCCACGGTGACTCCGCTCGTCGCCACTCCGCCCATGGACGTCCACGAGGTCCGGTTGCCGGCGGTGTCGTTCCAGCGCGTCCACACTGCCCGATCGGTGCCGATCGCGAATTCCTGCCGTGTGCCGTTGGCGAACGTATGGAAGCTGACGCCGTACTCGCAGATGATGGAGCCGCCGCCCACCTCGCACGCGCTTGCCTGGGCCGGCGTGGCCGCCACGGCGATTCCCGCCACGGCAGTGGCTGCAACAACGGCGGCCCCGGTCCTCCGCAGCTTGATGACGGACTCCTTCGGCGATGCGACGACGGCCGACTCGCCGGGGCACGCGAACACCGACCACGCGAACACACCGACGGGCCCCGAACTCTCCTGCCCCGTGCTGACGTTCCACGCACGTTTCGCTGACGTTTCGCTGACGTCGTGAGTGCGGCCCCGCCGTACCGGGGCCGCACCTGCGGCGAGGCCTTCCGCGGCCTCAGGCCAGCGACGCCGCGCGAGCGGGGTCGATGGCGTACTGGAGAGGTTGGTCATGTATAAAGCGTCGGAGTTCGTCGAGCACAAGCTCTCCGAGACGATGACGTTCGGCCCCGAGGGCACCGCCGAGGTGGGGTGTCAGGACCACGTTGGGAAGGGTGAAGAGTGGCGAGTCATGGGCGGGAGGCTCCGGGTGCGTGACATCGAGTACAGCGGTGAGGTCGGGTCTGGCGCGCAGGACCTCAGCCGCGGCGGTCTCGTCGACGAGCGCACCACGCGCGGTGTTGATCAGCGTCGCACCCGGCCCCAGGGAGTTCAGCAGCCGGGCCCCGATCGTGCCGCGGGTCTCGGGCAGGAGGGGGGCGTGGAGACTCACGACATGACTGGTGGCGAACAGCTCCTCGATGCCGACGAGCCGGACGCCCGCCCGGCGGGCGGTGTCCGGGGAGGCGATGGGGTCCGTGGCGAGGATCTCGATGTCGAAGCGGCCGAGGTGGGACGCCACGAGACGGCCGATGTGCCCGAGCCCCAGCAGGCCCACGCGTGACCGGTAGGCGCCGGGCACCTGGGGGTTGTGGGGGAAGCGGCGACTGCTCGCCACCTCCCGGGTGATGCGGTGTACCTGCTTCAACCCGAGGAGGACCTGGGCGAGAGTGAACTCCGCAACCGGGACGGCATTGGCCGCGGCCGCGGAGACGATCGGAATGCCGCGTGCCCAGAAGACGGGTGTGGTCAGGTGCCGTACGGAGCCCGCGGCGACGAGGACCGCCCGCAACCGAGGGGCATGCGACAGGAAGGCGGCATCGAGGACGGGCGCGCCCCAGCCCGTGAGCAGGACATCGACCTCTCGCAGCACGTCGGGATCCTCGTCGAGCCGCTGTCGCGTGAGAGGCGGACCCTGCAGGTGCACGAGACCTTCGATTTCGGCTAGGACCTCACGGGGGTAGACGTCCGCCCTGCGTTCTTCCTCCATGACCAACAGGGCTGTCGGTCTGCGGGCCGGCTCGTTCATGGCGTTACGCTCCTCAGCTCTCCGCTGACAGGCCGTCAGCGAATCGGCCTGTGAACCCTGATCGGGTGCGTGGGGAAATGTCTGACCGGATGTTGAAGATTGGCGAGGCTTGTTCGTTGCCTTGGTCAGTGTGCTTGCAGCACGATACATCGGATGATTGAAATGGCCTCGGATGAAGCTCAGTCGGCCGCCGCTTGCCGTCCCGGCGGCTGTTGCGTTCGGACGGTATCGATGTGCGGTCGGCCGATCGTTGCCTCAGGCAGCCGAATTATCGGTCTGTCAGGTGCTTTCGCGAGGTGATCGATCCCCTTGTGGAGGTGTCGGCGAGCAGGGGGCGAGTGCGGGCGAGTCCTGACGAGACTCTCGTGAGCCATCGCGAGATTTTTGCATTCATCGGACTATTGACCACGGATTCGGACCCCGTTAGCGTCCCAGCAAGCGCTTTCCAGGCCGGCTGTGATGCGGCGAAAACAGGAGTTGTCATGCAGAGAACGCGGTGGATCGGTGCGGGTGTTCTTGCTTCCGCACTGGTCCTCACCAGCTGTACATCAGGGCCTGCGGGAGTGGATGCCAAGCAGAACTCAAAGGCTCCGCTCGAACTGTGGACCCGGACCACACCGGGCGGATCGGGAGAGCAGGGAGCGCTCAAGCTCGCTGCCGCCTTCGAGAAGGCCACGGGCTTCAAGGTCAAGGTCACGGCGATCTTCGACGACTTCGAGACCAAGCTGCAGCAGCGGGCCACGCAGAAGAACCTGCCCGACATCGTCATGAACGATGTGACGCAGCTCGGCGCCATGCACAGCCAGGGCCTGCTCCGGGAGATCGACCTGGACAAGATCAAGAACGGCAAGCAGGTCGTCGGCCAGGGGCTGGACTCCGGCAAGAGCGTGGACGGCAAGCAGTTCGGCCTGCCGTACTCGGCACAGGCGTCCGCGCTGCTCATCCGCAAGGACTGGCGGGAGAAGCTGAAGCTCGAAGTCCCGCAGAGCTGGGACGACTTCGCCGCGATGGCCGAAGCCTTCACCACCAAGGACCCCGACGGCGACGGCAAGAAGAACACGTACGGACTCGCCGCTCCGCTGTCCACCAAGCGCGGATACGCCTCCTGGTACTTCTCCAACTTCCTCTGGGCGGCGGGCGGAGACTTCATCACCGAGGCCGGGGACGGCAAGTACAAGCCCGCGATGACCACGAAGGAATCGGCTCAGGCCGTGCAGTGGTTCCGCGACCTCGGCTGCAAGAACAAGGTCATCCAGCCGGGCGCCGTGACCATGGAGACCCCGCCCACGAATGAGACGTTCGAGGCCGGCCGGACCGGCATGTTCGTTGTCGGCCCGTATCTGCTGCCTCGCTTCGACGAGACCCTCGGCAAGGACAAGTACGAGGTCGTGCCGATGCCCAAGGGGCCGAAGGACGCCACCGTGCTCGCCGAGGGCGGGTCCGTCTACCTGATGGCGGGCTCCGAGAACATGGCGGGCCAGGACGCCTTCGCCGACTACGCGCTCTCCGCCGAGGGCCAGAAGACCGGGATGGAGGGCGAATCCGGCTACATCGTACAGCTACCCGTCAACAAGACGGTGGACATCTCCGAGGTCCGTCCCGACCCCCGCTGGAAGACCTACGCCGAGATCTACCAGAACTCCGGTCGGTACGCGCCGTCCATCCCGAACTGGACTCCGGTGCGGCAGACGACCGCGGATACCGTCAACGCGCTGATGGCCGACTGCGACCTGGACACCGGGACCAAGCTGAAGGAGCTCGACAAGCAGCTCGCCGACATCCTCGAGGAACAGGGAATCGCCACGTCATGAGTCTTGACCAGGCGGATCCGGCCGCCCTCCCGGCGGCCGGACCCGCCACCCGGAAAACGGGCCGCGCGGCCACCGGCCGCCGCGGGCACGACCGCCGGTCGGGCCGGTGGTGGACGCCGTGGCTGTTCCTGGCACCGGCACTGCTCCTCTTCCTGTACTTCAAGTTCATCCCCATGGTCAGTGCGCTGACCATGTCCTTCCAGGACGTCCAGCCCTACCTCGGCAACAGGTGGGTCGGCACCGAGAACTACGCCACGGTGCTCCAGTCCGCAGGCTTCCGCGAGGCCGCGTGGCACACCGTCGTCCTCGCCGCCGGGCAGACGGCCGGCTCGATGGCCCTCGGCCTCGTTCTCGCGCTGCTGATGGAAGGCCAGGGCCGCCGGCTGGGGTTCGTGCGCTCCGCGGCGTTCCTGCCGGTAGTGGTGCCGATCGCGGTCGTCGCCGAACTGTGGCGGATCATGTATCACCCGACCGCGGACGGCATGCTCAACTCCATCCTCGGCCTGGTGGGGTTCGGCCCCTCGGGATTCATCAACGACCCCGATTCGTCGATGGCCTCCATCATGCTCACCGGCATCTGGCGGGGCGCCCCCTACGACATGATGATCTTCCTCGCCGGCCTCACCAGTGTGGACCGCGGTCTGTACGAGGCGGCGAAGGTCGACGGCGCCTCCAGGCTGCAGCGGGTCTGGCATGTGACGGTGCCCGGACTGCGGTCGGTGTTCTCGATCCTGTTCATCCTCGCCGCGATCCGCGGACTGCGCGTGTTCACCGAGGTGTTCCTGCTCACCAACGGTGGGCCCGACGGCTCCACCGAGGTCGTCATGACCCTGATCTACAAGCTCGGGCTGGAGCAGAACAGACTCGGCGTCGGCGCGGCGGGAGCCGTCCTGCTGTTCATCGCGACGCTGATCCTGACAGTCGTCGTCCACCTGCTGCGACGGAGAGAGAGCAAATGAACGCGCCGACCGAGACCGCGCTGGGCCTGACGGAGAGCAGGAGTCCGGGCGGGCGGATCCTGAAGGCCGTCACCTATCTGCTGGTCCTGATCGTCTTTGCCGGGCCTCTGCTGGCCCTGCTGGTCAGTGCCTTCAGCCAGGTCAAGGACCCGACACAGCTGAGCGTCATTCCCTCCGGCGCCACTCTGGACAACTTCAGGATCGCCTTCGACCAGGGCGTGCTCGCGTACCTGCTGAACTCGTTCTTCGTGGTCGGCTTCGGGCTGCTGCTCCAGGTGGCCGTCTCCGTCCTCGCCGGATACGCCCTGGCCAGGAAGGTCTTCCCGGGGATGACGCTGGTGCTCGTCGCCATCCTGGCGACGCTGATGCTGCCCGAGGAGATCCTGGCCCTCCCGCTGTCCGTGATCCTCTCCGACCTGCCGGTCGTCCACTTCAACCTCATCGGCACCCTGGCCGGAATGATCGTCCCGCTGGGCGCCTGGGGATTCTCCATCCTCGTGATGACCGAGTTCATGAAGGACGTACCCCGGGAACTCGAAGAGGCCGCCCGTATCGACGGCGCCGGTGACCTGCGCATCTTCGCCCAGATCATCCTGCCGATGTGCAAGCCCGCACTCGGGGTCATCGGAGTCTTCGGCTTCACCATGATCTGGGACCAGTACCTGCTGCCCCTCCTGGTCTCCACCGACTCCTCCTCGTACACGCTCCCGCTGGCGCTGCGAACCCTGCGGATCGACCCCGCCGTCACTCCCGGAGTGGTGATGGCCGCCTCCCTGCTGGCCCTGCTCCCCTCCGTGATCGTGTTCCTGTTCTTCCAGCGTTCCTTCGTGCACGGCCTGTCCTCCGGTGCCCTGAAGGGCTGACCAGGCAAGCCGGTCCGCACGCGACCCCCGTACGACCAGCCCGCCGACAGCGCCCGGGACACGTCACCGGACGCCGACGACAAGGAACGATGCCCCATGACCCCGAGCGCTGCGACCCCGGCTCCCGCGCCGGCCCCCGACACGACCTGGTTCACCACCGACCGGTTCGGCATGTTCGTCCACTGGGGCCTGTACTCGCTCGCCGCACGGCACGAGTGGGTCAAGAACCGGGAGAAGCTGACCGACGAGCAGTACCAGGTCTACTTCGACCACTTCGACCCCGACCGCTACGACCCGGTCGGGTGGGCCAGGGCGGCCAGGGCGGCGGGCATGCGGTACGTCGTCCTGACCGCCAAGCACCACGACGGCTTCTGCCTGTGGGACAGCGCCCTCACCGAGTACAAGGTCACCAACACCCCGCACGGCCGCGACCTCGTCGGGCCGTTCGTCGAGGCGTGCCGTGCCGAAGGGCTCAAGGTCGGCCTCTACTACTCCCTGATCGACTGGCACCACCCGTCCTTTCCCGTGGACGGCACCCATCCGCAGCGCGACGACGAGGAGTTCAAGGCCGCGGCCGCCGACCGCGACATCCGCGACTACCAGCGCTATCTGCACGGCCAGGTCCGCGAACTGCTGACGTCCTTCGGACGCGTCGACTACCTGTTCTTCGACTTCTCGTACGCGGGCCGTACCTGGTGGGGCGGCAAGGGCCCGGACGACTGGGATTCCCCCAAGCTGCTGGAGATGGTCCGCGAACTCCAGCCGCATGTGCTCGTCAACGACAGGACCGGCCTTCCCGGCGACTTCATCACCCCCGAGCAGTACCAGCCCTCGGGACCCATGACCAAGGACGGCCGGCCCGTGCTGTGGGAGGCGTGCCAGACGCTCAACGGGAGTTGGGGCTACGACCGCGACAACCTGGACCACAAGGGCGCCGACCTGCTGATCCGCATGCTCGTCGACGGGGTGTCCAAGGGCGGCAACCTGCTGCTCAACGTCGGCCCGACCGGCCGCGGCGACCTCGAACCACGCGCCGTCGCCGTCCTCGGGGAGATCGGCCGGTGGATGGACCTGCACGAGCGCTCGGTCCGCGGCTGCGGCCCGTCCCCGTACACCGCACCCGCCGAATGCCGGTACACCCAGCGCGGCGACCGGCTGTACGTCCACCTGCTCGCCTGGCCGCTGCGCCATCTGCACCTGCCGGGACTCGCCGGCCGGGTGCGCTACGCCCAGTTGCTGAACGACGCCTCGGAGATCGGCCAGGTCCACATCGACCCGGACCGGCCCGCGCAGAACACCGAAATGGGCGGGCAGCCCGCCGGAACGCTCACGCTGGAGATCCCCGTCCAGCGCCCCGACACCCCCGTTCCCGTCATCGAGCTGTACCTGGACACTCCGGCCGACCCGGCCGCCGGCTGAGACGGTCGCCGGCCGAGACAGGTCCGGCCCCCGATCCACCACCACACTCACGGAGGCATCATGCAACGCCGCACGTTCCTCATGGGCACCGCGGCAGGGGCGGCGCTGGCCGTCGCCCCCACCGGCGGTCTCCTGACCGCGAGCGCGACGGCGGCCCCGGCCGCCGTCGGTTCGCTGGACGAGCTCCAGGCCGCGATCGACCGGGCACGACCGGGTGACCGCATCGTCGTGGCCGACGGCAGGTACACCGTCACGTCGGACCGGCCCCTCACCATCCGGAACAAGCAGGGCACCGAGCGCGCGCCCATCACCATCGTGGCCCGGTCGCGCGGCGGCGTCGTCCTCGACGGTGAACAGAGCTTCGTCCTCGATGCGTCCAGCCACATCACGGTCAGCGGCTTCTCCTTCCGCCAGAGCAGCACCCTGGACATCCCCCCGAACTGCTCGCACATCAGGCTGACCCGCAACGACTTCCAGCTCGCCGACATCGAGGGCCTGCACTGGGTGATGGTGCGTGCGGACGACAGCAAGGTCGACCACAACCACTTCCACGGCAAGTCCACGCTCGGCATCTACCTCGGAATCGAGGGCGCGGGCACGGAGGAGATGGCGCAGCGCGTCCATGTGTTCAGGAACTACTTCTCCGACCACACCTTCGCCGGGTCCAACGGTGGAGAGCCCATCAGGCTCGGCGTCAGCCCCCGGGCACTGTCCAGCGCCCACGCCGTCGTGGAGTACAACCTGTTCGAGCGTGCCAACGGCGACCCGGAGGCCATCTCCGTCAAGAGCTCGGACAACGTCATCCGGCACAACACCATCCGTGACAGTTTCGGCGGGATCGTCCTGCGGCACGGCAACCGCAACCGGGTGGAGGCCAATCATCTCGTCGCCGGCACGGAAGGCGTGCGGATCTACGGCAACGACCATGTGATCGTCAACAACCACCTCGCCGGTCTGTCCGGGCGGGCCCTGGTGATCGGCAGCGGTTCGGAGCGCGACCATCTGCCCGGCGAGACGCCCGACGAGCGCCGCGGCAACGACGCGCCCGACCGGGTCCTCATCGCGTACAACACCCTTGTGAACAACAAGGGCACACTCTCCGGCGAGAGCCAGCGTCCCCACGAGCCGCGTGATGTGACCGTCGCGGACAACCTCCTCGTCGGGGACTCGGGCGAGCTGGTCGCGATGGCGAACACCGTACGGTTCACCTGGTCCGGCAACATCCTGTGGGGCGCCGCCGCCGACGGCAACATCCCGTCCGGTGGCTACACCCGTCTCGACCCGAAGCTGGTGACGGGCCCGGACGGCGTGGCCCGGCTGGCCGCGGACAGCCCGGCGATCGGCGCGGGCACGCTCAGGCGGTCACCGGTCACCCACGACATCGACGGGGACCCGCGCGGCCGGACCCGGGACGTGGGTGCCGACCAGTACGCGAAGCGGGCACCCAGGCACCGGCCACTGACCCCGGCCGACGTCGGTCCCCAGGCCCGCTGAGCACACGCCCGAGAGGGACAGCCGGTCCGGTTCGCCCCCGGCTGTCCCCGCCATCGATCAGCCGGCACGTCCAGCGCGGGGGCTGTACGGACCGGCCCGTCACGTCCTTGTCGCCACAGGAGGCATCATGCAACGACGCACGTTCCTCAGGGGCACCGCGGTGGCAGCACTCGCCGCCGTGCCCCTCAGCACCTCGATGTCGGTCGACGCTTCGGCGGCCGACACACCGGTCAGCTCCCTGGCCGAACTCCAGAGCGCGATCAACGGAGCCGCACCCGGCGACCGGATCGTCGTGGCCGACGGCACCTACACCGTTCCGTCGGGCGGCGCGATCAACGTCTCCGGCAAGAACGGCACCAGCGCCGCGCAGATCACCATCGTCTCGAAGACCCGCGGCGGCGCGGTGCTGCGCGGTGAACGCAGCTTCGTCTTCGCGAATTCGAGCAACATCACCGTCAGCGGCTTCGCGTTCCGGCAGAGCACCACGATGGAGATCCCGGAGAACTGCTCGTCGATCCGGCTGACCCGCAACGACTTCCAGCACGCGGACAGCGGCGACCCGTACTGGCTCGTCGTCCGGGCGAACGACACGAAGATCGACCGGAACCACTTCCACGACAAGACCACCGCCGGCATCTTCCTCGTCGTCGACGGTCCGGGCTCGACCGACATGGCCCAGAACATCCAGATCTTCAGGAACTATTTCTCCGACCACAGTTTCTCCGGGGCCAACGGCGGTGAGTCGATCCGCCTCGGCGTCAGCGGGCGGGCGCTGTCCGGCGCCCACGCGGTCGTGGAGTACAACCTGTTCGAGCGTGCCAACGGTGACCCGGAGGCCATCTCGGTGAAGTCCTCCGACAACACCATCCGTTACAACACGATCCGCAACAGCCGCGGCGGAATCGTGCTGCGCCACGGCAACCGCTCCAGGGTGGAGGGCAACTACCTGATCGGCGGCAGCGAGGGGGTGCGGCTGTACGGGAACGACCACCTGATCGTCAACAACTACCTCGGCGGACTGTCGAGCCGGGCCCTGGTCGTCGGAAGCGGCACCACCCGCGACCACAACTCGGGCGAGACGCAGGACGAGAGGCGGGGCAACGACGCCTGCGACCGCGCGGTGATCGTCCACAACACCCTGATCGGCAACTCCAGCACGCTCTCGGGCGAGACCCGGACGTATGAGCCCCGGGACGTGGTCATCGCCGACAACCTGCTCGTCGGTGACTCCGGGAGCCTCGTCGCGATGGGGACGACCACCAACTTCACCTGGCAGAGCAACATGGTGTGGGGTGCGGCGTCCAACGGCAATATCCCGTCCGGTGGTTACACCCGGGCCGACCCGAAGCTGGTGACGGGCCAGGACGGCATCGCCCGGCTGTCGGCGGGAAGTCCGGCGATCGGCGCGGCCACCCTGGGCAGCCCGGCCGTGGCCGACGACATCGACGGCGACTCGCGAGGCAGCACCCGCGACATCGGTGCCGACGAGTACTCGACCGCGCCCGCGCTCCGGCACCCCCTCACGACCGCGGACGTGGGTCCGAACGCATCGTGAGGTGTCACTCGTGATCCGGTCCGCCCGCCACCGCGGGCGGACCGTTTCGGAACGGCCCGGAGAAGGGCGAGGGAAGAACCGCCGCGAGGCGACCGCAGGGAGGGAACGCCGTGACAGGCAGGGAGAGCCGTGACCGCGAGGAGCAGGGGCGCAGTGCGGCGGACCGCGCCTCGGGCCTCGTGCCGACCGGCTCGGACACCACCGTGGCCAGGCCGGGGCTGTGCTCGGTCACCTTCCGGCGGCTGCCCGCCGCCGAGGTCGCACGCCGGGCCGCCGAGGCGGGCCTGGAGGTGGTCGAGTGGGGAGCGGACGTGCACGCGCCTCCGGGGGATCCCGACACCGTCCGCGCGGCCCGCGAGGCTTCCGACAGATACGGGCTCACCTGCTGCTCGTACGGCTCCTACTTCCGCGCCACGCGGGGCGAACGGGCCGAGTTCCCCGGGATCGCCCGCGCCGCGGTGCTCCTGGGGGCGCCGCGGGTGCGGGTCTGGGCGGGCGGAGTCGGATCGCTGACCGCAACACCGCAGGAGCGGAGCGGGACCGCCGCCTGTCTGCGGGAGGCGGCCCGGGTCGCCGCGGACCATGGGCTGGAGCTCGCGCTGGAGTTCCACTCCAGGACCCTCACCGACACCGTCGCCTCGACCGTCCGGCTGTTGGACGAGGTGGGCGCGGACAACCTCCGTACCTACTGGCAGCCGCCGCAGGACGCTCCCGACGAGGAGGCGCTGGCGGGGCTATCCGAGCTCGTCGAGCGGGTCAGCGCGGTGCATGTCTTCTCGTGGTGGCCGGGCAACCGCCGACTGCGACTGGCGGACCGTGAGGACCTGTGGACCGGGGTCTTCGAGTTGCTGAACGAACGACGCGTCCCCCTGGAGGCGCTCCTGGAGTTCGTGCCCGGCGACGACCCCGCGGTGCTGGCGCGCGAGGCCGATACGCTGCGGCGCGTCGCGGCTCGACGATGAGCGACGCCCGACCCACCACCCCGACGTAAGGACGGCAGACATGCACATCGCGGACATGCACATCAAGGAGACGGACACACTCCTGTTCATCGGTGACTCCATCACCGACGCGGGCCGCGACCGTACGGATTCCGCATCGCTCGGCAGCGGATACGTCCGTGAGATCGCACAGACCCTGCACTCCAGGGCGGGCGACGGACCCGGCCCCGCCGTCATCAACAAGGGTCTCAACGGCAACCGTGTGTACGACCTCGAAGCCCGCTGGACCACCGACGTCATCGACCACCGGCCCACCGTGGTCACGGTCAAGATCGGCATCAACGACACCTGGCGGCGCTACGACCGCGGACTGCTCAGCCCGGTCGACGAGTTCGAGGCATGCCTCGACCGCCTCCTCGCGGACACCGCGCGCAAACTGTCCGCACGACTGGTCGTCATCACCCCGTTCCTGCTCCCGGTCACCCCGGACCAGAAGGAATGGTTCGAGGACCTGACGCCCCGTACCGATGCCGTTCTCCGTGCCGCGCAGGCCAACCGAGCCCAGGTGGTCCGCGCGGACCTTGCCCTGCTCCGCGCCGCGGAGACGAAGGAGGCCTCGGAGCTGGCTCCGGACGGGGTCCACCCGAGTCCCCTCGGCCACAGGATCGTCGCCGATGCCTGGCTCGCCACGGTGGACTCGCGCCTACTCGGGGAGTAGCAGGGGGAGGTCCACCTGAACGTCGATCGATTCCGCGCGTCCGCCGATCTGCGCCGACCCGCTGATGCGCAGGGTTCGCGCCGGATCGAGCGTCAGCTCGCCGGTGACGTCGCCGTGTTCGTGGAGGTAGAGACCGATGTCGCAAAGGCCGGACATGCTGTCGTCGATCCTTACGGCCGCCACACCACCGGTCCAGGTGGCGGGAACCGCCGTGAGGTAGAGACGCGGCGGATGGATCGCCCAGCCGAACGGGCCCGTGTCCCCCTGCGCGTCAAGGGCCTCGGTGGTTCCCCGGACGTCGACCGTCACCAGGCCGTCCGGTGCCGTCCGGACCGACGATTCCGATCGGTCGACGGCGAAGTCCGTGTCGCCCAGGACGAATCCATCCATGGTGAAGGCCCCAACAGTTGTCGGTTCGAAGCAGTGATCGCGTCCATCATCGCAGCAGGCCGTGTTTCGGTGTGCGAGGTGTGAACCACGGAAATCCGACGGGGCTGCGACGCTGCGCCGGCCGACTTCCGGGGACGGACGCGACGGACGGGGCGGGACACGCAGGTGACGGCGTGATTCACCTGCGGCTGCGCGGATTTGGGCTGTACAGCGGCGCGGCCCCACGTCGCGGCGTGAGGCGGGTCACTTTCCGCCGGAAGCAGGGCATGGTTCTTCGGACCCGGGGCAGGCGGCCAGATTGCCGGGGTGTGACCGGCGCAGGACGCACATCCGGAACCGAAAGGCCAAACACGACGTGTCGGCAGCACAACAGACCATCCACGTGGGCGGGGAGTGGCGTTCGGCCGTCTCCGGTGCCACGCGCGACATCATCGACCCCGTCGACGCCGGCGTCTTCGCCGTTGTGGCGGAGGGCGCCGTTGCCGACACCGATGACGCCGTCGCCGCCGCGCGTGCCGCCTTCGACGACGGTGCCTGGCCGCGCACGCCCGTCGCCGAGCGGGCCGCCCTGCTGCGTCGCGTCGCGGCACTGCTGGAGCGGGACCGGGAGAAGATCGGAGCCCTGGAGAGCCGGGACGCGGGCAAGACCCTCGAAGAGGGGCGTGTCGACGTCGACTGTGTGCGCGACGCCTTCGTCTACTTCGCCGACCTCGTCATGAACGAGAGCGGCGGACGAGTCGTCGACGCCGGGAACGACGAGATCCACAGCGTCGTCGTCCATGAGCCGGTCGGGGTGTGCGCACTCATCACCCCCTGGAACTACCCACTGCTCCAGGCCAGTTGGAAGATCGCCCCGGCGCTAGCCGCCGGCAACACCTTCGTGGTCAAGCCCAGCGAGATCACCCCGCTCACCACCGTGGCGCTGATCGGGCTCCTGATGGAGGCCGGACTGCCCCAGGGCGCCGCCAACATCGTCACCGGCGCCGGTGCCACCGTCGGCGCCCGTCTCGCCGAGCACCCGGACATCGACCTCGTATCGTTCACCGGCGGGCTGGCCAGCGGTACGAAGGTGGCCCGCGCCGCCGCCGACACCGTCAAGAAGGTCGCGCTCGAACTCGGCGGCAAGAACCCCAACGTCGTCTTCGCCGACGCCTGCGCCACCGACGAGGGCTTCGACACCGCCGTCGATCAGGCGCTCAACGCCGCCTTCATCCACAGCGGCCAGGTCTGCTCCGCCGGATCCCGGCTCATCGTCGAGGAGTCGCTGCGCGAGCGCTTCGTCGCCGAACTCGCCCGTCGCGCCGACAGGATCCGCCTCGGCCGCGGCACCGACCCCGGCGTCGAATGCGGGCCGCTCGTCTCCGCGCAACAGCTCGCGAAGACCGAGGACTTCGTCGCATCCGCCATCGAGGAAGGCGCCGTGCTCCGGGCCGGCGGCGAACGGCCCGACGGCCCCGGCTACTTCTACCGCCCCACCGTCCTCGACCGGTGCGACCGCCGGATGCGCGTCGTGCGCGAGGAGGTCTTCGGCCCCGTCCTGACCGTCGAGACCTTCCGTACGGAGGACGAGGCCGTCACCCTCGCCAACGACACCGAGTACGGGCTCGCGGGCGCCGTGTGGACCGCCGACGCGGGCCGCGCCCGGCGGGTCGCCGGGCGCCTGCGCCACGGCACCGTCTGGATCAACGACTTCCACCCCTACCTCCCGCAGGCCGAATGGGGTGGCTTCGGGAAGTCGGGCATCGGCCGTGAGCTGGGCCCGACCGGCCTCGCCGAGTACCGCGAGGCCAAGCACATCTACCAGAACCTCGCTCCGCGCCCCGTGCGCTGGTTCGCGGGCTGAGGCACAGCGCTGAAGCACGGACGCGACGCACATGCCACACGTGACGCAAGGCGCAAGGGCACTGGACGCAACGTACGCACCGGATGTGACGGACGCACCGGACGCGGCGGATGCAACGTCCGCATCGGACCCGACGGAGCAGAGGGAAACGAGCGCATGACCGACAACCACGTCTACGACTACGTCGTCATCGGCGGCGGCACCGCCGGATCGGTGATCGCCTCCCGGCTCACCGAGAACCCGGACACCACCGTCGCCGTCATCGAGGGCGGCCCCAGCGACGTCGGACGGGACGACGTCCTCACCCTGCGCCGCTGGATGGGTCTCCTCGGCGGTGAACTGGACTACGACTACCCGACGACCGAGCAGCCCCGCGGCAACTCGCACATCCGCCACAGCCGCGCCCGCGTGCTCGGCGGCTGCTCGTCCCACAACACCCTCATCGCCTTCAAGCCCCTGCCGACCGACTGGGACGAGTGGGCCGACGCGGGCGCCGAGGGCTGGGGCGCGGCGTCGATGGACCCGTACTTCGCCAGGCTGCGCAACAACATCGTCCCCGTCGACGAGGCCGACCGGAACGCCATCGCCCGCGACTTCGTCGACGCCGCACGGATCGCGCTGGACGTACCGCGCGTCGAGGGCTTCAACAAACAGCCGTTCCACGAGGGTGTCGGCTTCTTCGACCTCGCCTACCACCCGGAGAACAACAAGCGCTCCTCGGCCTCCGTGGCGTATCTGCACCCGTTCCTGGACCGGCCCAACCTCCATATCGCCCTGGAGACCTGGGCGTTCGGGCTGGAGCTCGACGGCACCCGGGCCACCGGTGTGCACGTGCGCACCAAGGACGGCGAGGAGCATGTCGTACGGGCCCGGCGCGAGGTGCTCGTGTGCGCGGGCGCCGTGGACACCCCCCGGCTGCTGCTGCACTCCGGCATCGGACCCCGCGCCGACCTGGAGAAGCTCGGCATCCCCGTCGTGCACGACCTGCCGGGCGTCGGGGAGAACCTCCTCGACCACCCCGAGTCGGTCATCGTCTGGGAGACCGACGGGCCGATACCGGAGAACTCCGCGATGGACAGCGACGCGGGCCTCTTCGTACGCAGGGACCCGGACGCCGACGGGCCGGACCTGATGTTCCACTTCTACCAGATCCCGTTCACCGACAACCCCGAACGGCTGGGCTATCAGCGGCCCCCGCACGGCGTGTCGATGACCCCCAACATCCCCAAGCCGCGCAGCCGCGGCCGGCTGTACCTGACCAGCGCCGACCCCGAGGTCAAGCCTGCCCTCGACTTCCGGTACTTCACCGACGAGGAGGACTACGACGGCCGCACCCTCGTCGACGGCATCCGCATCGCACGCCGCATCGCGGAGCAGGAACCGCTCGCCGGCTGGCTCAAGCGCGAGGTCTGCCCCGGGCCCGAGGTCACCTCCGACGAGGAGCTCGGCGAGTACGCGCGCAAGGTCGCGCACACCGTCTACCACCCGGCGGGGACCTGCCGGATGGGTGCCGCGGGCGACGAACTCGCTGTCGTGACACCCGATCTGAGGATCCGTGGCCTGGACGGCATCCGGATCGCCGACGCGTCCGTCTTCCCGACCATGACGACCGTCAACCCGATGATCGGCGTGCTGATGGTCGGGGAGAAATGCGCGGACCTTCTGGGAGGCAATGCCTGATGAACACCGAGCCGCCTGTCTTTTCCGTACGTGAACTGTGGAAGGTCTTCGGCCCGAAGGCCGACCGGGTGCCGGCGGATCCGGCCCTCGCCGCACTCGGCCCCGCCGAACTGCGTGAACACACCGGCTGCACCGCCGCCGTGCGCGACGTGACCTTCGACGTCCGCAAGGGCGAGGTCTTCGTCGTCATGGGCCTGTCGGGCTCCGGCAAGTCGACGCTCGTGCGCTGCCTGACCCGGCTGATCGAGCCCACGTCCGGCTCGATCGCCATCGACGGCGAGGACGTGCTGTCGATGGACGCGTCACGCCTGCGCGAGCTGCGCCGCCACCGCGCCGCCATGGTCTTCCAGCACTTCGGGCTGCTGCCGCACCGGTCGGTGCTGGACAACGTCGCGTACGGGCTGGAGATCCAGGGGGTCGCGCGCGCCGAACGGCGGCAGCGGGCGGCGGAGTTCGTCACCAAGGTCGGCCTCGAAGGCATGGAGCACCGCCGCCCCGCTCAGCTGTCCGGCGGGCAGCAACAGCGGGTGGGGCTGGCCCGCGCACTGGCCGTGGGCCCCGAAGTGCTGCTGTTCGACGAGCCGTTCAGCGCACTGGACCCGCTGATCAGGCGCGACATGCAGGAGGAGGTCGTACGGCTGCACGGCGAGGAGGGCCGCACGATGGTCTTCATCACGCACGACCTCGGCGAGGCGCTGAAGCTCGGCGACCGGATCGCGCTGATGCGGGACGGCCGGATCGTTCAGCTCGGCACCCCCGAGGAGATCGTGGGCGCCCCCGCGGACGACTACGTACGCGACTTCGTCCGCGACGTGCCGCGTGAACAGGTCATGACGGTGCGCTCGGCGATGCGGCCGGCCGGAGCCGTCGAGACGGACAACGGCCCGGCGCTGGCCCCCGACGCGACGGTCCACGAGGCCATCGAGGCCGTCGTCCGCAGCGGCCGGACCGCCCGCGTCGTCGAGAACGGCCGTTGCGTGGGCGTGGTCGGCCATGCGGACCTGCTCGGCGTGGTGGCGGGGCTCGCCCCGCAGAAGGAGGCGGCCTGATGCCCGCGCACACCACCTGGGGACCGCCCGGCCCGCATGCGCCCCTGCCCGCCTGCTCCGCGGACACGACGGGGAGGCGGACACGATGAGCACCACCGTCACCACTGCCGCCGGGACGGGCGCGCCCCCGGCGCGCGTGCCGCTGAGCGACGCCCGCGCCCGGCACCGCACCGCGATCATCGGGGGCGTCGCCCTCGTCGCATTCCTTCTCGGCGCCGTACTCCTGGGCGGCGGCAGCTGGCCCGCGCGGTTCGCCGTAGACCTGTCCGGACCGCTCGGCGACGCCAGCGACTGGATCATCGACAACCGGGACAGCCACCCGCTCTTCCTGTACTTCTTCGGCCACATCAGCAACGCCGTCGTACTGTCCGTACGCGCCGTCTACCTCGTGCTCCTCGCCGCCGGCTGGGCCGGGGTCACGGCCGCCGCCGGCCTCGTCGCCTGGCGCCTCGCAGGCATCCGCCCGGCGCTCACCGCCGTCGCAGCGTTCGCCCTGTGCGGGCTGCTCGGCATGTGGGTGCCCACCATGCAGACCCTCGCGCTGATGGTGGTCGCCGTCGCCGCGTCCGTTCTGCTCGGGGCGCTGCTCGGGCTCGCCGCCGGGCTGTCCGACCGCGTGCACCGGGCACTGCGCCCGGTGCTCGACACCATGCAGGTGCTGCCCGCATTCGCGTATCTGCTCCCGGTCGTGCTGGTCTTCGGCATCGGCGTACCGGCCGCGGTCCTCGCCACCGTCGTCTACGCGGCCCCGCCCATGGCCCGGTTGACCGCGCTCGGTCTGCGCGGCGCGGACGCCGGGGTGATGGAGGCCGCGGCCTCGCTCGGCGCGACCGGCCGGCAGCGGCTGCTGACCGCCCGGCTCCCGCTGGCCCGCAAGGAACTACTGCTCGGGGTCAACCAATCGATCATGACGGCGCTCTCGATGGCCGTGATCGCGTCCGTGATCGGCGCGGGCGGTCTCGGCGACCGCGTGTACCAGGCCCTCGCCTCCGTCGATGTCGGCGCGGCGCTCGCCGCCGGTGTGCCGGTCGTCCTGCTCGCCGTCGTCCTCGACCGTGTCACCGCTGCCGCGGGCGAGCGGATCGGCGCCGTGCCCGCCCGGGGGAGCGGCCTCGGCTGGGCGGTCGCCGCGGCCGGTACGGTCGCCGTCGCGCTCGCCGGCCGCTACGCCGGCCGGCTGTCGTGGCCCGACGCCTGGACCGTGGACATCGCGGGTTCCGTCAACCGTGCCGTCGACTGGATGACCGCGCACCTGTACTCCGGGGTTCCCGTCATCGGCGGCACCGCCGACTGGGCCGCCCGCTTCACCACCTGGGTCCTCGACCCGGTGCGCGACGGTCTTCAGTGGCTGCCCTGGTGGGCCGTACTGCTCCTGGTGGGGGTCCTCGCCCAGCTCATCGGCACCTGGCGCACAGCGCTGACCGCCGTGCTCGCGATGGCCGCGATCGGGGTGCTCGGGGTGTGGGAGCCGGCGCTGGACACCCTCTCGCAGGTGCTGGCCGCGGTCGCCGTCACACTCGTCGCCGGTGTCGCCACCGGCGTCGCCGCGGCCCGCAGCCCCCGCCTGGAGCGGCTGTTGCGGCCCGTGCTCGACGTCTTCCAGACGATGCCGCAGTTCGTGTACCTGATCCCGGTGGTCGCGCTGTTCGGCGTCGGCCGGGCACCCGCCACCGTCGCGGCCGTGGTGTACGCGCTGCCCGCCGTCGTCCGCATCACCACCCAGGGCATGCGCGCCGTGGACCCGGTCGCGATGGAGTCGTCCCGCTCGCTCGGCGCGACGGGCTGGCAGCAACTGCGCCAGGTCCAACTGCCCCTCGCCCGGCCCGCGTTGCTGCTGGCCGTCAATCAGGGTGTGGTCCTCGTCCTCGCCGTCGTCATCATCGGCGGCCTGGTCGGCGGCGGTGCGCTCGGCTACCTCGTGGTGTTCGGGCTGGCCCAGGGCGACCTGGCGACCGGGCTGGTCGCGGGCGCGGCCATCGTATGCCTCGGACTGATGCTGGACCGGGTCACACAGCCGACCGGAAGGGAGCCTCGGGATGCGTAGGCGCACCATCGCCGCTGCCGCCGCGGCGTTCGGGCTGCTGGCCCTGACGGGCTGCGGCGCGGCGGACATGACCAAGCAGGCGTCCCCGTACGCCGACGCGCACGGCGCCAGGACGGTGACACTGTCGGTCCAGTCGTGGGTGGGTGCGCAGGCCAACGCCGCCGTCGCCCAGTACCTGCTCGAACACGAGCTGGGATACCGCGTCGACACCGTCCAGATCGACGAGGTCCCCGCCTGGGACGCCCTCAGCCAGGGCCGCGTCGACGCGATCCTGGAGGACTGGGGCCACCCGGAGCAGGAGGAACGCTACGTCGCGGACAAGAAGACGATCGCGCCGGGCGGGGAGCTCGGCGTGACCGGCCACATCGGCTGGTTCGTGCCGAAGTATTTCTCCGACGCGAACCCGGACGTGACGGACTGGAAGAACCTGAACAAGTACGCCGGCCGGCTCCGCACGGCGGAGAGCGGCGGCAAGGGGCAGCTCCTGGACGGCTCGCCGTCGTACGTCACCAACGACAGGGCGCTGGTGAAGAATCTGGACCTGGACTACCAGGTGGTCTTCTCCGGCTCCGAGGCGGCGCAGATCACGCAGATCAAGCAGTTCGCCAAGGAGAAGAAGCCGTTCCTGACCTACTGGTACAAGCCGCAGTGGCTGTTCGAGCAGGTTCCGATGACGGAGGTGAAGCTGCCCGCGTACAAGGAGGGCTGCGACGCCGACCCGAAGAAGGTGGCGTGCGCGTATCCGCACACCCCGCTGCGGAAGTTCCTCAACGCCCGGTTCGCCGACGGGGGCGGCCGGGCCGCCGCGTTCCTGAAGAAGTTCCACTGGACGACACGGGCACAGAACGAGGTGGCGCTGATGATCGCGGACCAGAAGCTGTCGCCCGAGGAGGCCGCGGCACGGTGGGTGCGGAAGAACGAGTCCACGTGGCGGGCGTGGCTGGCGAAGTGAGCATCGGGCTCGCCCCGTTGGTCCGACGGATGCCCTGGCGGATGCCGCACCGGACATCGGTGTGGCATCCGCCCCGCGGCGGGTCAGGACCTGGTGCGCGTCAGGAACCGGAGGGTGTCAGGACTTGGTGTGCAGCGGGACCGTCAGCTGCTTGAGCCAGGTTCCCGTGGTGAAGTCGCGGGCCTTGATGACGACGGAGTGGGGGCCGACCTCGACCTGGAGCCCCTGGTTGAAGGCATCGCCGAGGGAGACCTCGCCGCCCTTGCCGTCGTCCATCCAGCCCACCTGGACGGCCGAGGTGTTCACGACGGTGAACCCTTCGAGGTTGCCGGTGCCGGGGACCACGCGGCGCACCACCCAGTCGGACAGATTGAGGTCCCAGTGCGTGTGCCCGGAGAAGAGGAACACGTCCTTGTGGCGGCCCAGGATCGACAGGAGCCGGTCGGGCTGGAGGTAGTCGTTGAGGTAGAGCTTGTTGTGCGTGCCCGACACCGTGTTGGGCAGCGGGTGGTGGGTCAGCACCATGACGGGCCGACGGCGGCGCGCCCAGTACGCGAGGCGGTCCTCCAGCCAGGCGAACTGCTCGTCGCTGATCCACACCTCGTCCCACAGCTTCGCGTCGTGGTAGTGGGAGTAGCGCTCGGTGCCCAGGCTGAGCACGGGAACGCCGCCGAACGAGGTCTCCGAGTAGACCTTGTTGCGTTCCGCGAAGTTGTAGAAGCTGCGGAAGAGGGAGTCCTCGGTGGTGCCGTTGGGCCAGGTGTCCTGGGCGAGGGTGTTCGGGTCGCTGTACTTCGGTACGTAGAACTCGTGGTTGCCGATGGCCCACGCGACGTTCTTGGGGTGCGGGTGCCGAGCGAGGGTCTGGCGGACCGCCGCGTATTCGAAGTCGTAGCCGCGTGGCGTGATGTCGCCGGCTATGCCGAGGCCGGCACTGCCGGGGTTGATGCGGTGCAGATCATCGAGGGCCTTGCCGAAGTCGGCGAGGTCGCCCTGGATGTCACTGATGATGTTGAACCGAACCGTCCGGCCCTTGTCGGGCCGGTGCGGAGCGGCCTCGGCCGTCGGCGCCGCCAGTCCCGCGCCGGCGGCGAGCGCACCGCCCACCAGCGACGCGCTGCCTGTGGTGGCCATGAACGATCTGCGATCCATCGGTACTTCCTTCGTCTGTGCACCCCGTGCGTATGGGACGCGGGCAGTGTCTCCGCTCAGGATGGCCCGTCGGGGTACCGCAGATGACCATGGCTTGAAATGTGTGGTCCGGCAGTGGCGTGTTTCTGACGGATGTCGCTCAACGACCCTCGGTGTCGGCCGGGTTCTTCGCCCGGCTGCGGATCGGCCAGGGGCGGCGACGCAGACGATCCGAGCCCGGCCGGGGTGTCGACGCGGCGGGCGGCCCACGGACCGCGGGCACCACGCCGACGTCGAC
>NZ_JBHVWT010000035.1:0-64426 GCF_042882135.1 Streptomyces sp. NPDC058240 | reverse complement strand
AGGGGCAGATCTTCGTGAAGGGCGAGGTCATCAAGACGGTGCCCGAGTCGAAGATCGTCGAGACGCTGATCGAAGAGGCCATGAAGATCGCCGAGCAGATGGAGAAGGACGGCATCGCCTCGGGCGAGCCCGAGGTCTCCGTCAGCTGAACCACGACGTCAGCTGAACCACGACGTCGGCTGAACCACGACTCGCACCACAGCGCCCCGCCGGACGGACACCGACCGGCGGGGCGCCGCCGTGAGCGACCTCACGGACCGCCGCGGAGCCTGTTCGCAGGCACGGGCGGCACGGATGAGCCGCTTCGGTTAAAGTGCGGAAATCAGCAGACCGTATGGTGAGGCCCCCTCGTGTTGACGCAGACCACCACCCGGGTCCTCGAACCCCGCGACCTCGGTGCCGCTCTCGCCGTCCTGGAGAGCGAGCCCGTCGCCAACGCCTTCGTGACGTCCCGGGTCCAGATCGCAGGTCTCGATCCCTGGCGCCTCGGCGGCGAGATGTGGGGCTGGTACGCCGACGGCCGACTCCGCTCGCTCTGCTACTCGGGCGCCAACCTCGTCCCCATCTGCGCCACCCCCGAGGCCGTCCGGGCCTTCGCCGACCGGGCCCGCCGGGCCGGCCGCCGCTGCTCCTCGATCGTCGGCCCCGCCGAACCCACCGCCCAGCTGTGGCGGCTGCTCGAACCCGGCTGGGGACCCGCCCGCGAAGTCCGGGCGAACCAGCCGCTGATGGTCACCGAGAGCCCGTCCGCCGACGTGACCCCCGACCCCCTGGTCCGCCGGATCCGCAAGGACGAGATGGACGTCCTGATGCCGGCCTGCGTGGCGATGTTCACCGAGGAGGTCGGCATCTCCCCGCTCGCGGGCGACGGCGGACTCCTCTACCAGGCCCGCGTCGCCGAGCTCATCGGAGCCGGCCGCTCCTTCGCCCGGATCGAGGACGGCAAGGTCCTCTTCAAGGCGGAGATCGGCGCCGCGACCCCGCAGGCCTGCCAGATCCAGGGCGTCTGGGTCGCCCCCGAACACCGCGGCCGCGGACTCTCCGAAACCGGCATGGCCGCGGTCCTGCGCTACGCGCTGGCCGATGTCGCCCCCGTCGTCAGCCTCTACGTGAACGACTACAACACCCCCGCGCGCCGGGCCTACGCCCGGGTCGGCTTCCGGGAGACCGGCGCGTTCATGAGCGTGCTGTTCTGACCGGCCGGCCACCGGCTTCACCGCCCCGTACCTCGCACCCCGCCCCGGCCAGTAGGGTCGGCGCATGGCAGCAGTTCCCGGGGGCGGCCCCCGCACTCCCAGCGTCCGGATCGGGCCGATCGATCTCGCAGCGCGCGTGGACGAGGCGCTCGCCGTGCAGGCCGTCGCCTTCGGCCTGGGTCCCGAAGAGGTCGAGGTACGGCGCCATATCGTCCTCAGACACCTCGACCACCCCCGCGCCCGCGCCCTCGGCGCCACCACCGCCGGCGAGCGGCTCGTCGGCTTCGTCTACGGCATGCCGAACGAACGCGGCCAGTGGTGGTCCACCGTCGTCGAGCCCTACCTCCGCGCCACCGGCTGCGTGCACTGGCTCGACGACGCGTTCGTCATCACCGAACTGCACGTCCTGCCGGAGTTCCAGAACCGGGGCATCGGGCGCACGCTGATCACCACCATCACCGACGCCGTCGACCAGCCCCGCTCCATCCTCTCCGCCATCGACACGGAGAGCCCGGCACGTGGCCTGTATCGCAGTCTCGGCTACCAGGACCTGGCCCGGCAGGTGCTCTTTCCCAGCGCCCCCAAGCCGTACGCCGTGATGGGAGCCCCGCTCCCGCTGCGTCGCAAGGGCTAGGCCCTGCCGTCAAACTGCCGTCTGCCGTGCGGCGTCTGGCACGCACGGCTTTTCGTTTGGATCAGGCCGGGCTCGCGTGCCCGGTGCCGCACCTCGCCGGTCACGGCACCGGCACCGCGGACAATGGATTTCCGCCCACCCGTACCGCCCGGCTAACCTCCTGCACATCACCCTTTCCAAGCAGGAGTTCACCATGGCCCAGGTCCAGCGCATGTCCCGATTGATGATCAAGACACTGCGCGACGACCCGGCCGACGCCGAGACGCTCAACCACAAGCTGCTCGTCCGGGCCGGATACGTACGTCGCACCGCGGCCGGAATCTGGACCTGGCTGCCGCTCGGCAAGAAGGTCCTGGAGAACATCACCCGCGTCGTCCGCGAGGAGATGGACGCCATCGGCGGCCAGGAGGTCCTGCTCCCCGCGCTGCTGCCCAAGGAGGCGTACGAGGCGAGCGGGCGGTACGACGAGTACGGCGACCTGCTGTTCCGGCTCAAGGACCGCAAGGGTGCCGACTACCTCCTCGGCCCCACCCACGAGGAGATCTTCACCCAGGTCGTCAAGGACATGTGCTCGTCCTACAAGGACCTGCCCGTGATCCTGTACCAGATCCAGACCAAGTACCGCGACGAGGCCCGTCCCCGGGCCGGCGTGCTGCGCGGCCGTGAGTTCCAGATGAAGGACTCGTACTCCTTCGACACCACCGACGAGGGTCTCGCCGAGGCGTACCAGCTCCACCGCGCCGCCTATATCCGGATCTTCGAGCGGCTCGGCCTCGACCACCGCATCGTCTCCGCCGTCTCCGGTGCCATGGGCGGATCGGCGTCCGAGGAGTTCCTCGCGCCCGCCCCGGCCGGTGAGGACACCTTCGTCGACTGCCCCGCCTGCGACTACGCCGCCAACACCGAGGCCGTGACCTTCAAGGCCACCCCCGCGGACGGCGCGGCGCACGGCCCCGTCGAGGAGCTGGACACTCCCGACACCCCGACCATCGAGACGCTCGCCGCACACCTCGGCGTCCCGGCCTCCGCGACCCTGAAGAACCTGCTGGTCAAGGTCGACGGCGAGATCGTGGCCGTGGGCGTGCCGGGCGACCGCGAGGTCGACCTCGGCAAGCTCGGCGAGCACCTCGCCCCCGCCGTCGTCGAGCTCGTCACCGCCGAGGACTTCGAGGGCCGTCCCGACCTGGTACGCGGCTACGTCGGCCCGCAGGGCCTGGAGAAGGTCCGCTACATCGCCGACCCGCGCGTCGCCCCCGGCACCGCCTGGATCACCGGCGCCAACAAGGAGGGCAAGCACGCGAAGAACGTCGTCGCGGGCCGTGATTTCGAGGTTGCCGACCACCTCGACGTCGTCGTCGTCGAGGCCGGCGACCCCTGCCCCAATTGCGGCACCGGCCTCCGGGTGGACCGCGCCATCGAGATCGGGCACATCTTCCAGCTCGGCCGCAAGTACGCCGACATCTTCTCCCTCGACGTCCTCGGCCAGCAGGGCAAGCCCGTCCGCGTCACGATGGGCTCGTACGGCATCGGCGTCTCCCGCGCGGTGGCCGCCCTCGCCGAGCAGACCGCCGACGACAAGGGCCTGTGCTGGCCCCGCGAGATCGCCCCGGCCGACGTGCACGTCGTCGCGGCGGGCAAGGCGCTCCAGACCGAGCTGGCGCTCGATGTCTCCGAGAAGCTGAACGCCGCGGGCCTGCGCGTCCTGGTCGACGACCGTCCGGGCGTCTCGCCCGGCGTCAAGTTCACCGACTCCGAGCTCATCGGCGTCCCGAAGATCCTGGTCGCCGGCCGCCGTTCGGCCGAGGGCGTCCTGGAGCTCAAGGACCGCCGCACCGGTGAGCGCGAGGAGCTCACCGTCGACGAGGCGATCGCCCGCCTCACCGCCTGACCCCGCAGAAAGCCGCAGGCCCCCGCGCACCGCGCGGGGGCCTGCGGCCTGTCGGTCCTCAGAGCCAGCTCGCGAACTCCAGCGTCAGCTCGCCCTCCTGGCGGCGGCCGGCCGTCAGCGCCCGGGTCCCCGACTCCACCGCGCGGAACAGCGTCCAGCCGTGCAGCCGCTCCCGGTCCACGTCCAGCGAATCGGCGAGCTTCTTGATCCGCCGGCGGGCCGTCACCGGGCCGCCGGGCGAGGCGATCAGGTCCTCGACGCGGTCGCGCACCAGGCGGGCCAGGTCGTAGGCGCGCTCGCCGACCAGCGGCTCGGGGCCGACCGTCAGCCACGGTGCCCGCTCGCCGGCCAACACCTTGCTCTGGCGGAAGTTGCCGTGCAGCAGCAGAAGTTCGGGGGAGTGGGCGACCAGCTCCTCACGCGCCGCGAGCGCCGCGGAGACCAGCGGCTCCAGGCCCGGGGCGGCAGCCGCGCAGGCGCGCATCGGCCCGATCCGGTGCCCGGTCCGTTCGGCGACCGTCTCGAAACCGTGCCCGGCCGGCGGCTCGACCCACAGCCGGCGCACCGTCCCCGCCGCTTCGAGCAGCGCCTTCGCCTCCGGCAGCGAGCGCAGCGACACCTCGGGGTGCAGCCGCTCCAACAGCAGTGAGCCGGGGCCGGCGGCGATGAGCTGGACCGCGCCCCAGCCGTTCCAGTGGGCCAGTGCCGCCCGCTCCAGCTCGGGTGCGGCCCCGGGCGGCGCGATCTTCAGGGCGGCCGGGGTGCCGTCGGAACCCGTCACCAGCAGGACCAGACTGCTGCGGCCCCCCGGGGCGGCGACCCGCTCCACGGTCGGCTTCCGTCCGGTGGCGGACAGCGCTTCCTCGGTCAGTGCGGGAAGCTGCGCGAGCCAGTCGGCGGCGGCCGCATCCCCGTACGACTCGCCCAGCGCCCGCACCAGACGCTGCGGCGGTTCGAAACCCATACGTGCTTTGTTCCCTTTCAGAGCTTCTTCAGTGCGCCGCGCCGGACCCGTTCGTCACATCGGCCCCGTTCTTCGCACCGGACCCGGCGTTCGTGGCTGTCCCCGCCTTCGCACCGGTGCCGTCGGCGGACCGCTCGACGAGCCCGGGAAAGGCTACGCCGCTGCCCCGCCAGCGGACCGCGCGCACCGCGGCCTCCCGCAGCGCGTCGGCCGCCTCCCGCCTGAGCGGACCCTCGGCGGCCCGCACGAGATCGGAGTACACACCCGCGACCCGGTCCTCCAGCACGGCCGCCAGCCGCACCGCCGCGGCCGGGTCCGGCACCGCGAACGGCAGAGCGTACGCGGCCTGCGCCGCCACCGGCTCGCCGCCCAGTCCGCGCACGGTCCGCGTCAGCGCGTCGCGCCGGGCCCGGTGCGCGTGATAGGCCGCCACGGCCTCGGCCCGGCGGCCCTCGGCGACCCGGCCGCCGACCACCCCGTACCCGTACACCGCCGCGTGTTCGGCGGCCAGGGCCGCCTGTGCGGCCTTCCGTGTCCCGGCACTCATGACGAGGTCTCCTTGGCCAGTTCGGTCAGCAGATAGGCGTGGGCCGCGCCCGCCGCCGCGATCGATGCCAGCAGCCGGGCCAGCTCCGGCGGGGCCTCCATGAGGGCCGCCAGGTGCGCGTCCGCGGCACGGCGCTCCGCCGCGGCCAGCTCCTTGAGACCGGCCTCGGCATCGGCCGCCCGCGACCGCGGGAGGGCGGGCGCCTGCCCGTCGGCCGGTGCCAGCGCCTTGGCATGGGCGCGTACGGCGTCCCGCAGCGGCGAGAGCCCGGCGGCGGTCGCCGGGTGGGCCCTGATCACCTGCTCGTACCCGCCGAGCAGTTCCAGGCCGGTACGAGCGGCGGCTGTCCGGATCCTCTCCTCCGCCCGCGCCGCGGAGGCCTGCTCGGCCGCCGTCGCCGCCCCGGACCGGGCGGAGTCCTTCCCGCGCCCCGGCCCGTCACCGCAGCCGGCCAGCACCGCCCCCAGGGCGAGCGCTCCCGTCGCGGTGAACGCACCTCTGCGCGTCGTCCCCGTGCGCCGCACCTGTTCTCCTTCGGGCCTGTACCTGACTTGACTGGATCTGTCCTGAAGTGATCACCGCAGGCGAGCGTACCCGCGGCCGGGGAGCCGGCGGACGGCAACACCCCTCGGGACCGGATACCCTTTGACCTGACACGCGACGATCCCCACAACAGCACACGCGGCCGAGGAGTCACCCGGATGAGCACCACCCAGAGCGAGAGGCTGCGCGGGCTGCTCGAACCGCTCGTCAGCGCCGAACAGCTGGATCTCGAAGAGATCGAGGTGTCCCGGGCCGGTCGCCGCCGCGTGCTGCGGATCATCGTGGACTCCGAGGAGGGCGTCGAGCTGGACGCCTGCGCCGAGCTGAGCCGCGCGATCTCCGAGAAGCTCGACGAGACCGACGCGATGGGCGACGGCGAGTACGTCCTCGAAGTCAGTTCCCCCGGTGCCGACCGTCCGCTGACGGAGCACCGCCACTACGTACGTGCCACGGGCCGCCTGGCCAAGCTGCATCTGCACGAGGGCGGCGAGCTGGTGGCCCGCATCCTCGCCGTGGACGAAGAAGGCCTCGACCTCGAAGTGCCGGGCGTCAAGGGCCGCAAGCCCACGTCCCGCCGGGTCGCCTTCGACGAGATCGCCAAGGCACGCGTGGAGATCGAATTCAGCCGCAAGGACAAGAAGGAAGAGGAGGCGTAGCCGTGGACATCGATGTGAAGCTCTTGAAGGGCTTGGCACAGGACAAGGAGATCCCCTTCGACGTGCTCGTCGAGGCGATCGAGTCGGCCCTCCTCATCGCCTACCACCGTACCGACGGAAGCCACCGCCGCGCGCGAGTGAAGCTCGACGAGCGCGGCCATGTGACGGTGTGGGCGAAGGAGGACCCGGCCGACCTCGAAGAGGGCCAGGAGCCCAAGGAGTTCGACGACACCCCGTCCGGCTTCGGCCGGATCGCCGCGACCACCGCCAAGCAGGTCATCCTGCAGCGGCTGCGCGACGCCGAGGACGACAAGACGTTCGGTGAGTACGCGGGCCACGAGGGCGATGTCGTCACCGGCGTCGTCCAGCAGGGCAAGGACCCGAAGAACGTCCTGGTCGACATCGGCAAGCTGGAAGCGATCCTGCCGGTGCAGGAGCAGGTGCCCGGCGAGGAGTACACCCACGGCCTGCGGCTGCGTACGTACGTCGTACGGGTCGCCAAGGGCGTGCGCGGCCCCTCCGTGACGCTGTCGCGGACCCACCCCAACCTCGTGAAGAAGCTCTTCGCGCTGGAGGTGCCGGAGATCGCGGACGGTTCCGTCGAGATCTGCGCGATCGCCCGCGAGGCCGGTCACCGTACCAAGATCGCGGTCCGTTCGACCCGCTCCGGGCTGAACGCCAAGGGTGCCTGCATCGGCCCGATGGGCGGCCGTGTGCGCAACGTCATGGCCGAGCTGCACGGCGAGAAGATCGACATCGTGGACTGGTCGGACGACCCCGCCGAGATGGTCGCCAACGCGCTGTCGCCCGCACGGGTGAGCCAGGTCGAGGTCGTCGACCTCGGTGCCCGGTCCGCCCGGGTCACCGTGCCGGACTACCAGCTCTCGCTGGCGATCGGCAAGGAGGGGCAGAATGCCCGCCTCGCCGCCCGTCTCACCGGCTGGCGCATCGACATCCGTCCGGACACCGAGACCGACGCCGAGCGCGACGTGGCCGACCGGGAGCGGGCCGAGCGGGCCCGTGAGCGGTCCGAGCGCCGCTGACCCGGCCCGCAGGGAATACATCTGGGCGGCATGCCGCCCAGATCACGACAACATCCGTTCGATTTTTACCCCAAAGGGGTGAGGTCGGTGCGGGGAGGTAGACTTGGACGTGTCTGGCCGGACGCAGGCCCGTGCTTGCCCTGAGCGAACCTGTGTGGGATGCCGGGAGCGGGCGGCCAAGAGCGAGTTGCTGCGCATCGTCGTGGACGGGGACGCCTGCGTTCCCGATCCTCGCGGTACGCTGCCCGGCCGGGGTGCCTATGTACACCCCGCCTCCGTCTGTCTGGACCTGGCGGTTCGCCGCCGGGCCTTCCCCCGGGCCTTCAAGGCCAAGGGGCCGTTCGACCCCGCCGCAGTGCAGCGGTTCGTCGAGCGGGTGACACCGTAAGAAATGAACGGCACGGGACCCCGTGCGGTCAGGTACCTCGCGAGTTGGAAGTAGGTCGAGATTGCGATGAGCACTCGATGAGTACGCGATGAGTACGCCCATGAAGTAGCGACGGTCCGGCGGTAACCCGGACCTAAAAGGAGCGAAGTGGCTAAGGTCCGGGTATACGAACTCGCCAAGGAGTTCGGCGTCGAGAGCAAGGTCGTCATGGCCAAGCTCCAAGAACTCGGTGAATTCGTCCGTTCGGCGTCCTCGACGATCGAGGCGCCGGTTGTACGCAAGTTGACTGACGCACTGCAGGGGCCCGGCGGCAACGCCGGCAAGTCCGCTGCAAAGCCTGGCGCGCCCCGCAAGGCGACGCCCGCAAAGCCCGCAGCGCCCTCCCCGGCCGCTGCGGCACGTCCCGCTGCCCCGAAGCCCGGCGCCCCGGCCCCCAAGCCGGCCCCCGCCGCCCCGGTGAGCAGCACCCCCGCAGCGCCTTCCGCGCCGTCTGCCGGCCCGCGTCCGGGCCCGAAGCCCGCGCCCAAGCCCGCTCCGGTGACTCCGGTGCCCGCCGCCGAGTTCTCGGCTCCGGCTCCGGCCCAGCAGGCTGCCCCGCAGCAGCAGGCCCCGCGTCCCGCGGGTGCCACCCCCGGGCCCCGTCCCGCCCGTCCGGCCCCGGCCGGCGGTCAGCGTGACGGTGGCCAGCGCGACGGCGGCCGTGGTGGCGAGCGTGGCGGCGACCGCCCCGCACGTCCCGCGGGCCAGGGCGCTCCGCGCCCCGGCGGCTCCCGTCCGGCCGGTCCCCGTCCGGGCAACAACCCCTTCACCTCCGGTGGCTCGACGGGCATGGCCCGTCCGCAGGCGCCCCGTCCCGGCGGCGCCCCGCGTCCCGGTGGCGGCCAGGACCGTCCGGGCGCCCCGCGTCCGCAGGGCGGCCCCGGTGGCGCTCCGCGTCCCCAGGGTCAGGGCGGTGCCCGTCCGACTCCGGGCGGCATGCCCCGTCCGCAGGCTCCCCGTCCGGGCGGTGCCCCCGGTGGTAACCGTCCGAACCCGGGCATGATGCCGCAGCGTCCCGCTGCCGGCCCGCGTCCCGGTGGTGGCCCCGGCGGTGGCCGTGGTCCCGGTGGCGGCGGTCGTCCCGGCGGCGGTGGCGGCGCAGGCCGTCCCGGCGGTGGCGGTGGCTTCGCCGGCCGTCCGGCCGGTCCCGGTGGCGGTGGCGGCGGTTTCGCCGGTCGTCCCGGTGGCGGCGGTGGCGGCGCAGGCCGTCCCGGCGGTGGCGGTGGCTTCGGCGGTCGTCCCGGCTTCGGTGGACGTCCCGGCGGCCCCGGTGGCCGTGGTGGCACACAGGGTGCGTTCGGCCGTCCCGGCGGTCCCGCGCGTCGTGGTCGCAAGTCGAAGCGGCAGAGGCGCCAGGAGTACGAGGCCATGCAGGCCCCGTCGGTGGGCGGCGTCATGCTGCCTCGCGGCAACGGACAGTCCGTCCGTCTGTCGCGCGGTGCCTCCCTCACCGACTTCGCGGAGAAGATCAACGCCAACCCGGCGTCGCTCGTCGCCGTGATGATGAACCTCGGCGAGATGGTCACGGCGACGCAGTCCGTCTCCGACGACACCCTCAAGCTGCTCGCGGACGAGATGAACTACGTCCTCGAGATCGTCAGCCCCGAGGAGGAGGACCGCGAGCTGCTCGAGTCCTTCGACATCGAGTTCGGCGAGGACGAGGGCGGCGAAGAGGCCCTGGTCTCGCGTCCGCCGGTCGTGACCGTCATGGGTCACGTCGACCACGGTAAGACCCGACTGCTGGACGCGATCCGCAAGACGAACGTCGTCGCGGGCGAGGCCGGCGGCATCACGCAGCACATCGGTGCGTACCAGGTCTCCTCCGAGGTCAACGGTGAGGACCGCAGGATCACCTTCATCGACACCCCGGGTCACGAGGCGTTCACCGCCATGCGTGCCCGTGGTGCGAAGTCCACCGACATCGCGATCCTCGTGGTGGCGGCGAACGACGGTGTGATGCCCCAGACGATCGAGGCGCTGAACCACGCCAAGGCGGCCGACGTGCCGATCGTGGTCGCGGTCAACAAGATCGACGTCGAGGGCGCCGACCCGACGAAGGTGCGCGGTCAGCTCACCGAGTTCGGTCTGGTGGCCGAGGAGTACGGCGGCGACACGATGTTCGTCGACATCTCCGCCAAGCAGGGCCTCAACATCGAGTCCCTTCTGGAGGCCGTCGTCCTCACCGCCGACGCCTCGCTCGACCTGCGGGCCAACCCGGAGCAGGACGCGCAGGGTATTGCGATCGAGTCCCACCTCGACCGCGGCCGCGGTGCCGTTTCGACCGTCCTGGTCCAGCGCGGCACGCTGCGCATCGGCGACACGATGGTGGTCGGCGACGCGTACGGCCGTGTCCGGGCGATGCTCGACGACAACGGCAACAACGTCGAGGAAGCGGGTCCGTCGACCCCCGTCCTCGTGCTCGGTCTCACCAACGTCCCGGGTGCCGGCGACAACTTCCTGGTGGTCGACGAGGACCGTACGGCCCGTCAGATCGCCGAGAAGCGTGCCGCCCGTGAGCGCAACGCCAACTTCGCCCGCAAGGGTGTCCGGTTCTCCCTGGAGAACCTGGACGAGGCGCTCAAGGCCGGTCTGGTCCAGGAGCTCAACCTCATCATCAAGGGCGACGCGTCCGGTTCGGTGGAGGCTCTCGAGTCCTCGCTGCTCCAGCTCGACGTCGGCGACGAGGTCGACATCCGGGTCCTGCACCGCGGTGTGGGTGCGGTCACCGAGTCGGACATCGACCTGGCGACCGGCTCCGACGCCATCGTCATCGGCTTCAACGTCCGCGCTGCCGGGCGTGCCCAGCAGATGGCGGAGCGCGAGGGTGTCGACGTCCGCTACTACTCGGTGATCTACCAGGCCATCGAGGAGATCGAGGCGGCCCTCAAGGGCATGCTCAAGCCGGAGTACGAAGAGGTCGAGCTCGGTACGGCGGAGATCCGCGAGATCTTCCGCTCGTCCAAGCTGGGCAACATCGCCGGTGTGCTGGTCCGCTCCGGCGAGGTCAAGCGCAACACCAAGGCGCGCCTGCTGCGCGATGGCAAGGTCATCGCGGAGAACCTCAACATCTCCGGTCTGCGCCGCTTCAAGGACGACGTCACCGAGATCCGCGAAGGCTTCGAGGGCGGTATCAACCTCGGAAACTTCAACGACATCAAGATCGACGACGTCATCGCGACGTACGAGATGCGCGAGAAGCCGCGAGGCTGATCCACGGGGAATTCCGGGGGCAACCCCCGGATCTCTCTTCAACAGTCGGGGCCGGTCGACGGGTCGTATTTCCGTCGATCGGCCCCGGCCGTTCCGTGTACGGTTCTGGTGTCCCTGCCAAGCACTGGCAGGGCGCGAACCCGAACCGGCGGGACATCCGGACACACATGTATGTGGGGACACTGTCCTTCGATCTGCTTCTCGGCGACGTACGGTCGTTGAAGGAGAAGCGCTCAGTCGTCCGTCCGATCGTCGCCGAGCTCCAGCGCAAATACGCGGTGAGCGCGGCGGAGGTGGGCGGTCAGGATCTCCATCGCAGGGCCGAGATCGGGCTTGCCATGGTCTCCGGGGACACCGGACACCTCACAGATGTTCTGGACCGGTGCGAGCGGCTGGTGGCCGCACGCCCGGAAGTGGAGCTGCTGTCCGTACGACGGCGGGTACACAGCGACGAAGACGATTGAGCAAGGCGAAGAAGGAGACGGACCAGTGGCCGACAACGCGCGGGCGAAGAAGCTGGCGGACCTCATCCAGGAGGTGGTCGCCGAGAAACTGCAGCGGGGTATCAAGGACCCGCGTCTGGGTACGCACGTGACCATCACGGACACCCGGGTCACCGGTGACCTGCGGGAGGCCACGGTCTTCTACACGGTCTACGGCGACGACGAGGAGCGGGCGAGCGCCGCAGCCGGTCTGGAGAGCGCCAAGGGCATCCTGCGTTCGGCGGTCGGAGCGGCGGCGGGGACGAAGTTCACCCCCACCCTGGCCTTCGTGGCGGACGCCCTGCCGGGCAACGCCAAGGCGATCGAGGACCTCCTCGACCGGGCGCGTGCCTCGGACGCACGGGTGCGCGAGGCGTCCTCGGGCGCCACGTACGCCGGTGGTGCCGACCCGTACCGCAAGGCGGACGACGAGAACGACGAGGACGCCGCCTCCGAATGACATCGCAGAAAACGCCGGACGGCCTTGTCATCGTCGACAAGCCGTCCGGCTTCACTTCGCACGACGTCGTCGCCAAGATGCGCGGCATCGCCCGGACCCGCCGGGTCGGCCACGCCGGCACGCTGGACCCGATGGCGACCGGCGTTCTCGTGCTCGGTGTCGAGAAGGCCACCAAGCTGCTGGGCCATCTCGCACTGACCGAGAAGGAGTACCTCGGCACGATCCGGCTCGGCCAGGACACCATCACGGACGACGCGGAGGGCGAGATCACCTCGTCCACCGACGCGTCCGGTGTGACCCGGGACGGCATCGACTCCGGGGTCGCCGCCCTGACCGGACCGATCATGCAGGTGCCGTCCAAGGTCAGCGCCATCAAGATCGACGGCAAGCGGTCCTACGCGCGGGTGCGCGGCGGCGAGGAGTTCGAGATCCCGGCCCGGCCGGTGACGATCTCGTCCTTCAACGTCTACGACGTCCGCCCGGAGGTCGCTGAGGACGGCACGCCGGTCGTCGACCTGGTCGTCTCGGTGGTCTGCTCCTCGGGTACGTACATCCGTGCGATCGCCCGGGACCTCGGCGCCGGCCTCGGCGTCGGCGGGCATCTGACCGCGCTGCGGCGCACCCGGGTCGGTCCCTACGGCCTCGACGCGGCGCGGACGCTCGACCAGCACCAGGAGGAGCTGACCGTGATGCCGGTGGCCGAGGCCGCCGCCTCGGCGTTCCCCCGCTGGGACGTGGACGAGAAGCGCGCCAAGCTGCTGCTGAACGGCGTGCGGCTGGACATGCCGGCCTTCCCGCCGGGACCGGTCGGCGTCTTCGGGCCCGACGGGCGGTTCCTGGTCCTCGTCGAGGAGCAGAAGGGCAAGGCCAAGAGCCTCGCCGTATTCGCCTGACGGGCGGACCGGTCCTTCGGGACCCGCATCGTGGAGCGGGCGGGGCAGTCCCTGCGCCCGCTCCACGATCCCCCCACATGGTCTGTCCACCGGACGCCATCAATTCACCCCAATGGGCAGGCGCTCGGAGTGAAACGGGGGTGCATTCGGGGGCGCTTTTACTCCGAGTGGCCCATGCGGTGATCATCGGACCTAACGTCGGACCATGGGAAGCGGGGACCGGGCAGCGCTGGTACGTATCTGCGATCCGGCCGGCCGGCCGCGGGGGACCGGATTCATCGCGGACGACCGCGGCACGGTACTCACCAGTCACGAAGCCGTCGACGGCACCACCCGGCTCGTCCTGCACGGAACAGGCGGTCGCAGCCGCACCGTCGAGGCCGACGACATCACCGCCCTGCCCGAGCTGGATCTCGCCCTGCTGCACACCGCGGGGCCCGGAGAGCTGGGCGTGGAGCCGGTACCGATCGCCCGGCGGGACCGGATCGACGCCGGTACGTATGTGACGATCGCCGCGCACGGCTGGCGCGAGGCCCGGGTGCTCGGCACGGCTGACGTGACGTACACCGCGAACGGCCACTCCCACCTGATCGGCGCGGCGCTGGAGCTGGCGCTCGGTACGGACGGCAGGGACGCCCTGCGGCTCGGCGGCGCGGCCGTGGGCGGGCCCGTCCTCGACCCGGAGAGCGGCGCGGTCATCGCCGTGCTGGGCAGTGCGCTGCGCGCCGGGCACGCGGGCGCGGGGTTCGCCGTGCCGCTCCGGGAAGCGGGCACCGGCGGCCCGCTCGACGCCCTGCTGCGGCGCAACGCGACGAGCGTTCCCGGATACGGACGCGATCTGAATCTCGCGGGCGCCCTGCACCTCACCGCGACCTCGCTCGGCTCGGCGGACGGCCCCGCCGCCTGGCCCGATCCGGTCGAACGCCCGGATGTCATCGCGGAGTTCACCGCCTTCGCGGGCCCGGTCCGAGCCGCGTCGGCACCGGACGGCCCTGCCGTGGTCCTCGGTCTCGTCGGAGCGCCGGGCACCGGCCGTACCACCGAACTGGCCGCACTCACCGCCCGCCGGGCGCGCGGCCCGGTACCCGCGCCCACCCTCTGGCTGCGCGGCGCCGATCTGCTGGCCGACGACACCTCGGTCGCCGACGCCGTCGCCCGTACGCTGCGCCGGGCCGGGCGGATCGTCAGCGCCGCCGGAGCCGGCGGCGACATGGCGAGCGCCACCCCCGAGCGGGTGGCCCGGCTGGCCGAGGAGTCCGGGAGCCCGCTGCTCGTCCTGCTGGACGGCCCCGAGGAGATGCCTCCCGCGCTGGCCCACGAGCCGGCCCGGTGGACCGCCGCCACCGTCGAATGGCTGCGGGGGCACGGGGCGCGGCTCGTGATCGCCTGTGGGCCCGAGCACTGGGAGACGGCCGGTGCGCTCTGCCCGCCCGGCGCGCTGCACCGCCCCGCCAGGCCGGCCAGGCGGCTGCCCTCCGCGGTCCGCCTGGGCGAGCTCACCGCAGGCCAGGCAGGACAGGCCAAGGAGCGGTACGCCATCCCGCCCGAAGCGCTCGCCCCCGGCCACGACCGGCACCCGCTCACCCTGCGCCTGCTCGCGGAGGTGCGCGCCGCGCTGCCGGGGGACGTCGCCGGGCAGCCCGACACCGAGCAGGTCTTCGGCGCCCACCTGGACCTGATGTGCCTGCGGATCGCGGTCCGGATCGCAGCGGTGTCCGGCCCGGCGCCGGGGGGCGGCGCGGTCCGCAGGCTGGCCGCGCGGGTGGCGGGGCAGGTCCACGAGGCGGCGCGGCGCTGTCTGGGTCCCGGGCAGGGGGAGCTGGGCCGGGCGGCGTTCGAGGAGGTCTTCCCCTGGCGCACGGGCTGGGCGTCGGCCGTCCTCACCGAGGGCCTGCTCGTCCCGGCGGGCGCCGGCTACCGCTTCGCGCACGAGGAGCTGGGGGACTGGGTGCAGGGCGCCCACCTGGACGTGGACGCGGCGCTGCACGCGCTGGTCCACCGCCGGCACGCGCAGGAGGGGCCGGGCGAAGGGCCGGGGGCGACGGGCGCCGAGCACCGTGTTCCGCAGCCGAGGAGGCCGTGTACGGGGCGCGAGGCGACCGCGGCGGTGCCCACGGGGCCGCGAGCGGAGCCCGGCCGTGCGGACCTGCCGGACGCGGCGGTGCAGGCGCGGGCGGCGACCGGGGCACGCACCCTGCCCGTGCCGCGCCATCGCATCGGCCCGGTGATCCAGGCCCTGCTGCTCCTGGGCCGCCGACAGGGGCCCGCCGCCCTGTCCCACCAGCTGGCCGACCTCATCGAGGCGCTGGACCGGCTGTCGGCGGAGGCGGAGGCGGAGGCGAAGGTGGAGGCGAAGGTGGAGGTGGACGCGGGGGCGGCGGCCGGCGCCGCGGCCCTGTGTACCGCCCCCGGCCACGACAGGGAGAACGGCGCACCACGTCACGACGCCCGCTGGTGGACGGTCCGTCTGCTCTCGGAGACCCTGCTCCGGGTGCCCGACGCCCGGCCGTACCTCGGCGTGCTGCGGCTCCTGGCCGGCCGGGTCGTGCGCCGGGCCGCCGCGGGCTCCCCGGGAGGCCCGGGGTCGTACGCCGCGTTCGGGCCGTGGTTCTGGCGGCGGCTCAGGCTGCCCGAGGAGGACCGGATCGATCTGTTCCGGCGTCTCGTCCCCGCCGACGGCCCGCCCCGCGGCGAGCCCCGTGCCGAGCGCGACCGCTCCTGCGGCACGTACCCCGACGGCGACGGCGGCGAACGGTTCCTGGACGCCGTCGCGCGACGGCTCGTCGACCGGCCCAGGACCGTGCAGCCACTGCTCTGCGGCTGGTTCACCGACGAGCGCCCGCTTCCCGCCGGGGACGGGAACGCGATGCGGCCGACCGTGGGAGCCGCCGCCCAGGCGCTCCTCTACGCCCGCCGGGACCTGGCCGTCGACGATCTGACCGACGCACTCGTCTCGACCCCCCACCCCCGGGCCGAGGAACTGCTCACCGCGCTGGCCGAGGACGAGCCCGCCGCGCTGTGCCGGGCCGTGCACCGCTGGGCCCACGACGAGGACCGGCGCGCCCGCCGCACCGCCGCCGCCTCGTACGCGCTGATCACCTCGGCGCACGCCACCCTCGACGCCGACCGCGAGCTGCTGCGCGGATCGGCCCTGGCCCTGCTGGCCCGCCCGGCGGACGCCGCCCTGCACGGGGCCGCGCTCGCCCTCCTCGTGCAGGACCCGCGGACCAGGGACCGTTACCTCCCGCAGGCGCTCCGGGCCTTCGTCGCGGGGGAGTCCGGGCCGTCCGCGGACGCGCTCGCCGTCGTGCTGCCCTCCCACCCGGAACCGGTGCTCGCCGCGTTCCGGGAGCGGCTCACCCGGCCGGACGACGGGGCGGGCGAGGTGTTGTGCGCGCTGGCCGGGATCGACGCCCCCGCGCTCGCCCTGCACACCGCCGGGCTCGTGCGCGCCTACATCGACAGCCACCCGGACGATGCCGTGCACCCGGCCTCGTACGTCGACCGGAGGCTGGAGCGCGGCCCCGCCGCCCGCGCCCTGCTGCTGCCCCTGGTGACCGGGCTGCTGCGGGACCGCCCCGTGCCGCCGCCGGTACGCGGCGCGCTCGCAGGGGTGCTCGCCGCGCCCGGGAGTCCCGCCTCCGGGCCGCTGAGGGAGCAGCTGCTGGAGGTCCTGCTGGACTTCGAGCAGGAGGCCCACCGGGATCCGGCCGTGCTCGACGCGTTGCTGCGGGCCGCCGCGGCCGGCTCCGGCGGGCGTGCCCCCGCCCGTACCCGCGCCCTGGTCCACCGCACCGGGACACTGCTGGTCCGGACCCCCGAGGGCGCGGTCCGCTTCGACGGCCGGCTGGTCGAACTCGCCCGTGAGCTGCCCGGATTCGCCGCCCTGATCACTGGGTGGCTGGCTGACGCCCCGCAGGAATGGGCGACGCTCGTCGGCCCGAGCGCACGGCGGACCGTGGAGGCGCTGGGAAGCCCGAAGACGATGCCGATGCAGGCCGCGCGGCGTGAGCATGGCAGTCTTAGACCTGCGTAAGAGACAAACCCACGTACACAGGTTCGGGCGAGGAGCGGTCAGAGTGCAGCGCTGGCGTGGCTTGGAGGACATCCCCCAGGACTGGGGACGCAGCGTCGTCACCATCGGCTCCTATGACGGGGTGCACCGCGGGCACCAGCTGATCATCGGGCGGGCCGTGGAGCGCGCCCGTGAGCTGGGCGTGCCGTCGGTCGTGGTGACCTTCGACCCGCACCCCAGCGAGGTCGTACGCCCCGGCAGCCACCCGCCGCTGCTCGCCCCGCACCACCGGCGCGCCGAGCTGATGGCGGAGCTGGGGGTGGACGCGGTGCTCATCCTGCCGTTCACCACCGAGTTCTCCAGGCTGGCGCCGGCCGACTTCATCGTGAAGGTGCTCGTCGACAAGCTGCACGCGCAGCTGGTCATCGAGGGGCCGAACTTCCGCTTCGGCCACAAGGCGGCCGGGAACGTGCAGCTGCTCACCGAGTTCGGTGAGACCTACGACTACCGCGTCGAGGTCATCGACCTGTATGTGAGCGGCGAGGCGGGCGGCGGCGAGCCGTTCTCCTCCACCCTCACCCGGCGACTGGTGGCCGAGGGCGATGTCGCGGGCGCCGCCGAGATCCTGGGCCGTCCGCACCGGGTCGAGGGCATCGTGGTCCGCGGCGCGCAGCGCGGCCGTGAGCTCGGCTTCCCCACGGCCAACGTGGAGACGCTGCCGCACACCGCGATCCCCGCCGACGGCGTCTACGCGGGCTGGCTGGACGTGAACGGCGAGGCGATGCCCGCCGCGATCTCGGTCGGCACGAACCCGCAGTTCGACGGCACGGAGCGGACGGTGGAGGCGTACGCGATCGACCGCATCGGCCTCGACCTGTACGGGCTCCATGTCGCGGTGGACTTCCTGGCGTACGTGCGCGGGATGCTGAAGTTCGACTCGATCGACGAGCTGCTCGTGGCGATGGCCGCCGATGTGAAGCGGTGCAGCGAGCTGATCTCCGCGTACGAGCGCGGCTGAACCTCTGCGCACCCGAGCAGGGCCGAACCACCGCCGGGTGCGAGTGCGGCCGAATCTCCACGCGTACGAACGAGCGCGGCTGAACCCCGCCTCGTACCCGACCGGGGCCGGAACCGTTTCGACGGTCCCGGCCCCGCCTCGTCGCACCGCCGCCGCGCTACGTCCCGGCCTTCGCGGCGGCGAGGGCCCAGTGGCACGCCACCTGTGTCCGCCCGCCGCCCGCGAGCACCGGCAGATCCTTCGTACGGCAGTCCTCCGCGACGCCCGCCCGTTCCGCCTCGCCCGAGGCGAGCACCTGGCAGCGGGCATGGAAGCGGCAGCCGGACGGCACCCTGGACGGGTCCGGCGGCTCACCGGTCAGGATCACCGGCTCGTCCCCCGACTCCGGCAGCACCGACAACAGCGCCCGGGTGTACGGATGCTGAGGAGCCGTCAGGATCTCCTCCACCTTGCCGGTCTCCACGATCCGTCCGAGGTACATCACCGCGACCCGGTCCGCGATGTTCCACGCCAGGCCGAGGTCGTGCGTGACCACCAGCGCGGACAGGCCCAGTTCGTCCCGCAGCCGCAGCAGCAGGGCGAGGATCTCGCCGCGCACCGAGGCGTCGAGCGAGGCCACCGGCTCGTCGGCCACGATCAGTTCGGGCTCCAGGACCAGCGCGCCCGCGATCACGACCCGCTGGCGCTGACCGCCGGACAGCTCGTGCGGATACCGCAGGAAGAATCGTTCCGGCGGCCGCAGCCCGGCCCGTGACAGCGCCCCGGCGACCGCCTCCCGCTCGTCCCCTGCGTATCCATGGATCCGCAGGCCCTCGGCGACGGCGTCGTACACCGTGTGCCTCGGGTTGAGCGAACCGCTGGGGTCCTGGAGCACCAGCTGGACCCGCTTGCGGTACGTCTTCAGCGCCCGGCTCGCGTAGTCGAGCGGCTTGCCGCCGAAGGTGACCCGCCCGGACGTCGGCGGGACCAGGCCCAGCAGGGAGCGCGCCAGCGTCGTCTTGCCGCAGCCCGACTCGCCGACCAGCGCGACGATCTCGCCGGGGTGGATGTCCAGGTCGACACTGTCCACGGCACGCGCCGGGGCGGCCCCGCGCCGGCCGGGGAAGGTGACCTCCAGCCCCTCGGCGCTGAGCAGGGGAGTGGTGGTGCTCATGGTGTGCTCCTTGCTTCCTCGGCGCCCGGCCGGGCCGGGACGGCGACCGCCCCCGGCTCCACCAGCACACAGGCGGCCCGCCGCTCCGGCCCCGCGACCCGCAGCTCCTGGTCCTCGGTCGTGCAGGACTCCAGGGCCACCGGACAGCGCGGGTGGAAGGTGCAGCCGCCGGGCAGCGCCGACGGGTCCGGCGGATCGCCGGGCAGCCCGCGGGGCGCGAACCGGGAGGCCGGGTCGCCGATGCGCGGGAACGCGCCGGACAGGGCCTTGCCGTACGGATGGTGCGCGTTCTCGTAGACCTCGGACGCCGGGCCCTCCTCGACGACCCGGCCCGCGTACATCACCGCGAGCCGGTCGCAGGTGTCCGAGAGCACCGCGAGGTCATGGCTGATCATGATCAGACCGAGGTCCTGCTCGGACACCAATTGCTCGATCAGCCGCAGGATCTGGGCCTGGATCATCACATCGAGAGCCGTGGTCGGCTCGTCCGCGATGATCAGCCCCGGGTCGCAGGCGAGCGCCATCGCGATCATCACGCGCTGCCGCTGCCCGCCGGAGAGCTCGTGCGGATAGGCGGACGCGCGGGCGGCGGGCAGCCCCACCTGCTCCAGCAGCTCGCCGGCCTTCTTCGCCGCCCCGGCCTGCGTCGCCTTCTTGTGCAGCAGGATCGGTTCGGCGATCTGCTCCCCGATCCGGTGCACCGCGTTGAGCGAGTGCATCGCGCCCTGGAAGACGATCGACGTGCCCGCCCAGCGCACCGCCCGGACCTGGCCCCACTTCATGGTGAGGACATCCTCGCCGTTCAGCAGGATCTCGCCGGAGACCTTCGTGCCGGCGGGCAGCAGCCGCAGCAGCGCGAGCGCCAGCGTCGACTTCCCGCAGCCCGACTCACCGGCGATGCCGAGTTTCTGCCCGGCGTCGACGGAGAGGTTCACGCCACGGACGGCCTGCGCTCCGCCGGCGTATGTCACCGTGAGGTCCCGCACGTCGAGAAGCGGTGTCTTCCGGATGATGCTCGTCGTGCTCAACGGGCCACCCCCAGCTTGGGATTGAGGACGGACTCGATGGCTCGGCCGCACAGTGTGAACGCCAGCGCCACCAGGGCGATGGCGATGCCGGGCGGTGCCAGGTACCACCAGTCGCCCGCGCTGACCGCGCCCGCCTCGCGGGCGTCCTGGAGCATGCCGCCCCAGGAGGTGGTGGTCGGGTCACTGAGACCTAGGAAGGCCAGGGTGGCCTCGGTGAGGATCGCGCTGGAGATCACCAGAGTGGTCTGCGCGAGCACCAGCGGCATCACGTTCGGCAGCACGTGCCGGGCCATGATGTGCCCGTGGCCGCCGCCCAGCGCGCGGGCGCGTTCGATGTACGGGCGGGACTCCACGGCGAGCGTCTGGGCCCGGACCAGCCGGGCCGTGGTCGGCCAGGTCGTGACCCCGATCGCGATGATGACCGTCCACATCGAGCGGTCCATCACCGTGGCGAGCGCGATGGCGAGGACCAGGGTCGGCATCACCAGGAACCAGTCGGTGACCCGCATCAGGACCGTCGAGTACCAGCCGTGGAAGTGCCCCGCGACGATGCCGACGACCGTACCGATGGCGACGCACAGGAACGCCGCGAGCAGGCCGACCGTCAGCGACACCCGGGTGCCCCACACCAGCAGTGCCAGCACGCTCCGGCCGAACTGGTCGGTGCCGAGCGGGAATTCGCCGCTCGGCGACTCCAGGGCACCACCGGGGGCACCGGTGACGCTCTGCGAGTCGGCGCCGACGAGCTGCGGCGCGAACAGGGCGACCAACGCGATCGTGACGAGCGCGGCCAGCCCCCACAGTCCGCTCCGGTGGCCGCGGTACTCCCGCCAGAAGCGGGCCATGGACCGGCGCTTGCGCGCGCGGGCCAGGGCGCGCGGATTCTGCGCGGTCTCCGCCTTCGTGGGCGTGGGCATGGATTCGGTCGTCATCGGCCCACCCGGGGATCGAGCAGCGGATAGAGCACATCGGCAAGGGTGTTCGCCAGGATCACCGCGGTGGCGAAGACGAAGAACAGCCCTTGTACGAGTGGGAGATCGGGCACGCTGAGCCCCTGGTAGAAGAGGCCGCCCAGACCCGGCCAGGAGAACACCGTCTCCACCAGGATCTGTCCGGCGACCACATGCCCGAGGTTCACGAACATCAGCGTGAAGGTCGGCAGCATCGCGTTCGGCACGGCGTGCTTGCGGCGCACGACGTCGTCCCGCAGCCCCTTCGCGCGGGCCGTCGTCAGATAGTCGCTGCCCATCTCGTCGAGCAGCGAGGAACGCATCACCAGGAGCGTCTGCGCGTACCCGACCGCGACCAGCGTGATCACCGGCAGGACCAGATGGTGCGCCACGTCGAGAACGTAGGCCAACCCGGTCTCGTTGCCCGACTCCAGACCGCCCGTCGGGAACATCCCGGGGATCGGGCCGATGCCCACCGCGAAGACGATGATCAGGAGCAGGCCCAGCCAGAACGACGGCACCGAGTAGAGCGTGAGCGCGAACGCGGTGTTGAAGCGGTCGCTCAGGGAGCCGTTGCGCCAGGCGGTACGGGTGCCGAGCCAGATGCCGAGCGCGGTGTAGAGGACGTACGACGTGCCGGTGAGGAGCAGGGTCGCCGGAAGCGCCTCGGTGATCTTGTCGATGACCGGCGCGTGGAACTGGAACGAGGTGCCGAAGTCGCCCGTGAGGGCGTCTCCCACGTACGACGTGAACTGCTGCCACATCGGCTGGTCGAGGCCGAACTGGTGCCTCAGCGACTGGAGTTGTTCGGCGGATACGGGCCGGCCGCCCGTCATCTGCTTCACCGGGTCGCTGGGAATGAGCCGGAAGAGGAAGAAGCTGGTGACCAGAACGGCGAAGAGCGAGACCGCTGCTCCCGCGATCTTGGCCGCCACGTATTGGAGATATGCCTTGGTGTTGCGCGCCCGTGGACCGCGGGCGGCCGACGGGCCGGCCTGAGCCGCGCCGTCGGTGTCCGCGTCCGCGATCTGCACGAGCGCCGGAGTGCTTTCAGCTGTCATGGGGAACTCTCGTTACTCGTGCTGCACGTGGAGGGGCCGGCCGACGGGGCGGGTGCTCCCCGGTCGGCCCCTCTCTCGACCCGTCCGAGTGATTACTCGCGGTCGTCCGCCGTGTTGCGGCGGCGCCTCGCGATGAACAGCCCGCCACCGGCGAGCACCACGACCACCACGATGATGCCGATGACGACGCCGGCGGAGCCCGACCCGCCGGAGCTGTCCGAACCGTCACCGGACGCGGGAGCCGCCGACCACCAGCTCCAGTACCCGTCCTGGCCGTAGATGTTGCCGGCCGCCTCGGGCATGGTCGTGATCGACTTGATCTGGTCGGTGCGGTACGCCTCGACCGCGTTCGGGTACGCGATGACGCTCATGTACCCGGAGTCGTACAGCCACGACTGCATCTGGTTGACGATCTCGGCACGCTTGGCCGGGTCGTACTCGGCGAGCTGCTTCTTGTAGAGCTCGTCGTACTTCTTGTCGCAGATGAAGTTGTCGGTGGGGGCGCTGTCCTTCGCCTTGGCCGGCAGCGCGGCGCAGGTGTGGATGCCGAGGACGAAGTCGGGGTCCGGGTTGACGGACCAGCCGTCGAAGGCGAGGTCGTACTCACCCGCGTACCAGGGCACGGAGACGTCGTCGAGGCAGTCGACCTTCAGGCCGATGCCGAGCTTGCCCCACCACTCCTTGAGGTACTTGCCGATCGCCTTGTCGTTCGGGTCCGTCGCATGGCAGAGGATGCGCAGGTCGAGCGGCTTGCCGTCCTTGCCGACCCGCTGGTCGCCCTTGAGCTTGTAGCCCGCCTCGTCGAGCAGCTTGGCCGCCTCGGCCGGGTCGTACGCCAGGCTCTGATCGGCGGTCGGCTGCCAGTGGTACGCGGAGAAGCGCGGCGGGATGTAGCCCTGGCCCTCGACGGCGTGGCCCTGGAAGACCTTGTCGATGATGGTCTTGCGGTCGATGGACAGGAACAGGGCCTGGCGCACCTTCTGGTCGAGAAGGGCCTTGTTGCCGTTGCCGAACTTCTTGCCGTCCTTGGTCTGCGCGCCCGGGTTGGTGGCCAGCGCGAAGAAGCGGCGGCCCGGACCCTCGTTGACCTTGACGTTCTTCTCGCCCTTGAGGGACGCGGCCTGGGCGGGCGTCAGCGCGGGGGAGCCGGCGACGAAGGAGACCTCGCCCTTGCGCAGTGCGGCGACGGCGGCGTCCTGGTCCTTGTACGTCTTGAAGACCAGCTCGTCGAACTTGGGCTTGCCGCGCCAGAAGTCCTTGTTGGCCTTGAGCTTCACATACTGGTCGACCTTGTAGTCGGTCAGGATGAACGGCCCGTTGCCGACGATCGGGAACGTCTTGTCGTTGTTGAACTTGGAGAAGTCACCGACCTTCTCCCAGACGTGCTTGGGCACTATCGGCACATCGAGTGCCGCCATGGTGGCCTGCGGCTCCTTGAGCTGGATGACCAGCTGCGTCGGGCTGGGAGCCGTCACCTTCTTGAAGTTCGCGACGAAGTTGCCGTTGGCCTGCGCGGCGCCCTCGTCGGTCATCATCTTGTTGAACGTCCAGGCCGCGTCCTCGGCGGTGGCCTGCTGTCCGTCCGACCACTTGGAGTCGGAACGGATGGTGTACGTCCAGGTCAACTTGTCCGCGGACGGCTCCCACTTGGTGGCGAGGCCGGGGATCGCGTGGTTGTCCTTGGGGTCGTAGTTGGTGAGGAAGTCGTACATGAGCCGGCTGATGCTGGTGCTCATGAGCCGCTGAGCGAGGAACGGGCTCAGCGAGTCGACGCTCTGTGCGACGGCGACGGTCAGTGTCGACTTTCCGCTGTCGGCGGCCTGCGCCTGCTGAGGCGCGGCGCCGAGCGGCACACCCGGGACGATGGATCCGGCGGCCAGCGCCAGTGCGGCGGCACCGGAGGCCAGGAGGACACGCAGACGTGAGCGTGGCTTGGCGGAGCGTGGTGGAACTCTTTCGACCATGGTCAGGGACCTCGCGTCATGACTCGCACGGAGAAGGCGGGTTGATCTGTGGTTCGCCAGCTGGTGAAGCGAAGGTTTATCAGCGGTGGTCGAGCTGCGTCAACGGTCATCGAAACGGCGTGTGGGCTGCGGGAATGTGCAGAGGGCCCGCACCGAGGAGACGGTGCGGGCCCTCATTGGTTCAGACCTCTGATGCCTTACTGCTGAGGCGCTGGCGGCGGCTGCTGCGGCCATCCGGCGGGCGGGACGGGACCCTGCAGCTCGGGCGGAACCGGCTGTCCCGGCCGGCCGGGCTGCCCCTGCTGCCAGCCGTTCTGCTGCGGCCTGGCCGGGCCGGGCTGCGGCGGGTAGGGCTGCAGGGGCTGCTGGCCACCGTACGGCTGCTGTTGCTGCGGCGGGTACGGCTGCGGCTGCTGCGGCTGCTGCGGGGGGTACTGCTGCTGTCCGGGCATCGGCGGGGCGTACTGCGGCGGCGGGGTGGAGCCGTTCGAGGTCCAGAGCCCCTGCTGCTGCTGGGCGCGGGAGAAGTCCTCGGCGACCATCGCGGAGAGGTTGAAGTACGCCTCGCGGGTCTTGGGACGCATCATGTCGAGGTCGACCTCGGCGCCGGCCGACAGGTGCTCGTCGAACGGTACGACGACCACGCCCCGGCAACGCGTCTCGAAGTGCTGCACGATGTCGTCGACCTTGATCATCTTGCCGGTCTCGCGGACCCCGGAGATGACGGTGATGGAGCGCTGCACGAGGTCCGCGTAGCCGTGCGCGGAGAGCCAGTCCAGCGTGGTGGACGCGCTTGACGCGCCGTCGACCGACGGCGTGGAGATGATGATCAGCTGGTCGGCGAGGTCCAGCACCCCGCGCATCGCGCTGTAGAGCAGGCCGGTGCCCGAGTCGGTGAGGATGATCGGGTACTGCTTGCCCAGCACGTCGATCGCGCGCCGGTAGTCCTCGTCGTTGAACGTCGTGGAGACCGCCGGGTCCACGTCGTTGGCGATGATCTCCAGACCGGAGGGCGCCTGTGAGGTGAACCGGCGGATGTCCATGTACGAGTTGAGGTACGGGATCGCCTGGACCAGGTCGCGGATGGTGGCACCGGTCTCGCGGCGCACCCGGCGGCCGAGCGTGCCCGCGTCCGGGTTGGCGTCGATGGCGAGGATCTTGTCCTGCCGCTCGGTGGCCAGGGTCGAGCCGAGGGCGGTGGTCGTCGTGGTCTTGCCGACGCCGCCCTTGAGGCTGATGACCGCGATCCGGTAGCAGGACAGCACGGGCGTACGGATCAGCTCCAGCTTGCGCTGCCGCTCGGCCTCCTCCTTCTTGCCGCCCAGCTTGAAGCGGGACGCGCCGGACGGGTTGCGGCTGCTCTTCGCCTTCTGCTTGCCCCGGACCAGCCGGTCGGAGGAGAGCTCCACGGCCGCCGTGTACCCGAGCGGGGCGCCGGGAACGGAACGCTCGCGCTGATCGTGCGTGACCGGGGTCGGCCAGGCACCACCGGTGCGGGGGTCCACGGGCTGCCCCTGCTGCGGGTGTTGGGGCTGCGGCTGCTGGGGAGCCTGGGGCTGGGCCTGCTGCTGCGGGGTGGCCTGCGCGGGGAGGTGGGGCGCGGGCTGGGCCGGCGGCAGGGCGCCCTGGGGGGCCTGCGGCGGCAGGGGTGCGCCCGGCTGCGCGGGCCACTGAGCACCCTGGGACGGCTGGGCCGGCTGAGGCACCTGGGCGGCCTGCGGAGGCTGGGGTGCGTGAGGTGTATGCGGCGGCTGAGGTGCCTGCGGCTGGTGCGGAGCCTGCGGCGGCAGGGGTGCGCCCGGCTGCTGCGGCACTTGGCCCTGCGGGAAGCCGTAGCCGCCCTGCGACGGGGTCTGCTGAGCCGGGGGACCGGGCTGCTGCGGGAATCCGTAACCGCTCTGCGGCGGCATGGGTGCCTGCGGCTGCTGCTGCGGCGCCTGGCCCTGCGGGAATCCGTAGCCGCCGGGAACCGCCTGGCCGGTCGGGCCCGGAGCGGGCCACTGCTGGGCCGGCTGGGGCGCGGTGGGCTGCGGCGCGGCGGGCTGGAAGGCGGGCGGCAGTGGCGGCAGACCGCCCTGCGGCGGTGCCGGGGCCCACGGGCTCGGCGCGACGGGCGCGACGGCACCCTGCGGTACGCCGACGGGCGGTACGTCCTGGGGCGCCGCATCCGCGACGGCGTCGGCGGGCGCGGAGTCCTGCGGCCCGTCCGCCGGGGCATCGGCCGGGTCCGTGCCGGAGTCCGGGGCGGCAGCGGCAGCGGGCTCCTCGGCGGAGGCGTCGGAGGTCCGAGCAGAGCCGGAATCAGGCGCCTCGCCCGTACCCGAGCCACCGTCAGCACCACCGATACCGGCACCGGCACTGGTACCGGCTTGGGCTTCGGCGACACCCGACCCCGAGGCGGCCCGGGACCCGTCCCCGGCATCGCTCCCGTCCCCGTCCCCGGCCACGTCCGCCGAACGCCCCTCGATCTCCGCGATCTGCCGCTTCAACGAGGCCGGCGAGAAGCGCATCGTCGAGCCGCTCTCCACGTCGCCGCCCCCGAACGGGTCCGGCGCACCGCCGGAATCCCCCGTGTTGCCGCCCGCGGGAGCGGGCGCGGCGTCACCCGTCGAGGCCTGGGCGGGAACCGGCGCCGGAATGGGGGCGGCGGGCGCGGGCGGCGCGGGAATGGGCGGCGCGGGAATGGGCGCGGGCGGCGCCGGCGTCCAGTCGGAGTCGAAACCGCCCCCGGAGGGCGGCGCGGGCACGGACAGCGGTGCTCCGCTCGGCGGCGGAGGCGCCAGATGCGTACCGGCACCGCCCGACGAGTCCCCCGGCGCGTTCTGCGTGTACCAGGCGGGCGGGGTGTAGTCGATGGTGAACTCACCCGTCATCTCGGCGGGCTCCGCGTCGGACGACTCGTCGACGGGCTTGTTCCAGCCCCCGCGGATCTCGTCCCGATCGCCGTTCACTTTGCCTCCTGGTGTGGTCGAGCACCCTTGTGCCGTGGTGGGTGGGGGCGACCGTTCCCGTTTGTCTGATCCGCCCGGCTCTCCCCCTCGGGACGCGCATCGCTTGCCCGCAGGTTCTTCCGCTGCGCCCCGACCCACCCTAATCGTCATCGGGCTCACTGCGGCAGGCCGTATCGCACGGCAGAAACTGTCCAGTAGGTCACGCGCCGCCTTCGAGCGCCCCGAGTGCGGCAGAGCACACAGGCCAAAGCGGTCGATTGTGAATATATCCAGGCGCGATGAAAGGGTGACCGCCCGGTTCGGACAGCCACCCTTTCACCGGACCGTTGCCTACTTGAGGTCGAACTCACCGTCCCGCGCACCCAGTACGAAAGCGCGCCACTCGGCCTCCGTGTACCGCAACACGGTCCCCGGGTCCAACGAAGAGCGCATGGCGACCGCGCCGTCCGGCAGGTGCGCGATCTCGACCCGTTCCTCGACGTTCTCGGTCCCCGGTGCGCTCAGCCACTCCACATCGGAGATGTCGAGAGCGTAGAGCTCTTCCTTTTCCTGCTGGGTGCCCATGTCGGCGTCCCTTCGATCGAACCGTGTCGTTCCCCGCCATCCTCCCGGAAGCGGAGGGCCCAGGGTCGCGAACGGAAGAGTTCAGTCCATCCGGCGGGCAGTGCCGAGCAGTCCGGTCTCTATGTCCGTCGCACTCGTCATCACCCAGTGGCGCTCGCCGCCCGCCACCCAGAGCGTGACACCGTCCGCCAGGGTGGGCAGGGCCTCGATCTCCGCCCGGGCGAGCCCCAGGATCCGGCCGATCTGGTCCGCCTCGGCGGGCGAGACCCGCTGGACGCCCACGAGTGTCGACGCCCGCATCAGCCGGGGCGCCACCGGACTCAGATAGGGCAGCAGCGTCAGCACCGACTGCCAGGGCGAGGACACCACCCGGCCACGGGGCGGGCGCATCCCGCAGTCCCGCACGACCACCACGGGACTGCCCACGGTCGCCCCGGTCGGCGGAACGCGTCCCACGTCATGGAGGGAGACACACTCAAGACCGGCGCCCGCGGCCTGCGCCAGCGTCGTCCACGCCTGGGTGCGCCCGGTCTCGACCGCCACCCGTGCCCCGGTGGCCGCCGCACGCAGCGCCAGCACCTGCGCCGTCCACAGGCCGCCGATCAGCAGGACGTCATACGGGGCCGGGCGGTGGAACCCGATCAACTGCGGGTGCCCCTCGGCATCGGTGCCGATGATGACGCCGTCGTCCCCGACCGGCAACGACAGCGCACCCAGGTGTTCCGCCGTCAGAGTGTGCCCCGCGTGCTGCGGGCCGCGCAGTCCCCGCCTGGGCCCGATGCGATTCGTCACTGTGCGCCTCCCAGCGGGAGCGTCGCCAGCACGCCCGGCAGCTGCTCGCGGTCCAACCGCACCAGACCGACCTTGGCGTGCCGTGCGGCTTGCTCCAACGTCCTTCGTACTCCGACCAGTTCGGTGTCGGACCCGCCCGTGATCCGCACATGGCCGGACACCGACACCTCGCCCTGGTGCGAACCGGGCCGCACCGTCAGGCTGAAGGTCGTCGCATACGCGGGAACCGAGGTCAGCAGTGAGACGAGACGGGGGAGCGGGGTCGCCCCTCGGCCCAACTCGGGCCAGCGGTCCACCGCGTAGGCGGTGTGCCAGCGGTCGTCGCACCGCCAGACCCTCGTCGTCTCCGTCGTCCGCTGCTGCGCCGGGGCGTCCGGGCGTCCGGCGCGGGCCGAGAGCATGGGATTGGCACAGGCGGATGTGGCCACGGCGGAGTGCAACTCCTCCTGGTCCAGCACCACGGCCCGGAAGCCGGCCCCGGTGATCCGGCTCGCCACATGGTCCGCGACCCGGACCAGGCAACGCTGAGCCCCGCCGATGCCGCCCCCGCGCGCCTCGACCGCCTCCCGGCACAGCTCCGGATCCAGCTTCACGGCCACCCAGGTCATGCGCAGCGCGGGCGCCCCGATCTGCTCCTGGAGCGGGGCGTAGGAGAGCCGTGCCGCCGACTGCTGCGGCAGGTGCTGCGCCGGAGCGGGGCGTACCTGCTGCACGAGCTGCGCGGACTCCAGCACGATGTCGTCCACCGAAAGGGCATCGCCCAGGAGGGACAACGGGAGCGCCCGCGCACCGCGCGCCTGGCGCAGCGATTCACCGCTGGCCTCCACCCGTACGACAGCCGTCAGGAACGTACCGTCCCCGACCATGCCCACCGTGCGGCGGTCCCGGTCGACGTAGATGTACGGAGCGAAGCCCGGCACGCTTTCCGCCACCGGCGCCAGCTGCGGCTCCGCATCCGCGTCGGACGCCGTGGCCGTTCGCCTGCGGTCGCGGAGCGCGAGCGCCGTCGACAGCCAGTCCTGCACGGCACGGCCCCGGCGACGTACCACCGCGAGCAGCACCAGCAGGCAGGCGACCGAGACCGTGGGCACCGGCCAGGGGCCGCCGAGCGCGAAACCCACCGCGGCGACCGCCAGGGCCGCCTCGACGAGCACCATCCGCCGCAGCAGGCCGGCGGGGCTGCCGGTCCGCGAGACCGACCGCAGCGTCGTCTTCGCGGGCGCGCCCACCGGCGGGGCGGGAGTGGCGGCGGCCTGCTCGTTGCCACGTTGCCGTCGTGAAGGGCCCGACGCTCGATGGGTAGACCGCCCCGTGCGTTCGCGCGTCGCTGCACCCATCGCCGCGTTGCCCCCTTGTGTCCGTTTGTACAGTTTTTTCACGGGTGTTGACCGGGCGATCACCCTACCTGAGCAGTGACGGTCGACCGCCAACAGGCATAGCGGAGTGCCCAGTCGGCGACAGCGGTCCCCGGTGCGTGTGGGAACCTGGTCGCTCACTGGGGAAAAGGGGCAGCGGACAGATGGCATCACGGCGGGACGAACTCAACGCCTACACCTTCGCGAAGCGGAGGTTGATCGCACAGTTCCTGCAACCCAACCCGAGCGGTTCGGAGGAGGGCGCGCCGCGCCCCCTGCGTGCGGTGGTGCCCGGCACGATCGTCGGCGTCGTCATCATCGCGGTGTTCGGAGCCTGGGGGATGTTCAAGCCCGTAGCACCCCAGAAGTGGGACACCCCCTACGAGAACGTCATCATCGCCAGCAAATCCACCACGCGCTATGTGGTGTTGAAGACCGATGGCAAGACGCAGCTCCACCCGGTGCTGAACATGTCCTCCGCCAAGCTCCTGCTCGACCCGGACAAGGGCACGGTCATCAACGTCGACGAATCCGTGCTCGACAACGGCAAGATCCCGCACGGCGCCACACTCGGCATCCCGTACGCCCCCGACCGGCTGCCGGACAAGGGCGAAGCCGGCTCGAAGAAGCGGTGGGCCGTCTGCGAGCGGCCCGGCCAGGGCGGCAGGGCCATCCTGAAGGCGGCGTTCGTCCTCGCGGAGCGCGACCGGAAGAAGACCGAGGGCACGGGGCGGCTGCACGGCGGTGAGCTGATGTACGTCGAGGGACCGGGACCCGACAGAACCCGCTACATCGTGGACGCCGAGGGCAAGGCGTACAAGGTGAAGAAGGACGAACTGCTGCTGCGCGCCCTGCTCGGCGAGCGCCGCACCCCGCAGCGGGTCTCCGCCGCGTGGCTGGACACCCTGCACACCGGGGACGCGGTCGACTTCCCGGCCCTCCCCGAAGCCCCCGGCACCGACGCGGGCATCCAGGGGGAGCTGCCGAGCGAGGCGAACAAGGTGGGCATGGTCCTCGCGGCGACGTCCGGAACCAGGACCCAGAAGTACGTGGTCCTGCCCGGCCGGGTCGCCCCCGTGTCGGACTTCGTCGCGAAGCTCCTGCTCAGCAGCCGGGACCTGGTCAAGCTCGGCCAGGACGGCAAGGCGAGGTCCGTCAGCGCGGGAGCGTTCGTGCCCGGCAAGGGATTCGGGCAGAACCTGGACTGGCCCAAGAGCGAGCCGAAGCGCGTCAACTCCGCGAGCCCCAAGGCCGGCAGCCGTAACACCGTGTGCAACGTCCTGCGCGGTGTCGACACGAAGAACGGCGCCACCACGCTCAGCACATGGGCGGGCACGAGCTTCCCCGCAACACTCCCCACCGGCTCCAGCAGCGCCTACGTCACCCCCGGATCCGGGCAGCTCTTCCGGCAGTTCAAGGGGTCCAGCGCCGACTCCGGGCCGCTCTTCCTGGTCACCGACACCGGTCTGCGCTATGCCATGCAGTCCAACGGAGACGGCGAGCAGGGCGACTCCGGCATCGGTGAATCGGGCACGAAGGAGGAGAGGGAGCAGCGGCAGCAGGAGGCACAACAGGCGCAGAACCGGCTCGGATACAAGGACGTCGTGCCCGCTCCCGTCCCGGCCGCCTGGTCCTCGTTCCTGCCCACGGGACCACGCCTGTCGACGGGCGCGGCCCGCCAGCCGCAGGGTTCCTGAGGGGCGTATCCACATGACGACGCACTCCTCTTCGCATCCGTACCGGCGTCCGCTGACGGCCGCGGCCGCCACCGCCGTCCTCTTCGTCACGCTGCCGGTACTGCCCGCGGCGGCGGACGACTCCACCCAGTGCACCTTCCCCTCGGCGAAGTACGCGGGCCGCCCCTGGTCGTTGCAGCGTGTCCTGATGGACGAGTTGTGGAAGCAGTCCACCGGCAAGGGTGTACGGGTGGCGGTCATCGACACGGGCGTGGACATCAAGAACCCTCAACTCAAGGGGGCCGTGGACACCAAGAGCGGCCGCAATTTCCTGCGGAAGGACATCAAGGACGACAACGGCAACAAGATCGAGCGCGGCAACGAGAACGGCACCACCGACAGAGTCGGTCACGGCACCAAGGTCGCCGGAATCATCGCCGCACGAGAGGTGAAGGGCACCGGCTTCACCGGCCTGGCTCCCGACGCGGTGATCATCCCGATCCAGCAGAACGACGCCGAGGGCCACGGCACGGCCAAAACACTGGCCGACGCCATCCGCTACGCGGCCGATGTCGCCCACGCGGACGTCATCAACATCTCCCAGGACACGGCCAACGCGGTGATGCCCGAAGGCGCTCTGAAGGACGCCGTGGACGCCGCCCTGGCGAGGAACATCGTGATCGTCGCCTCCGCAGGCAACGACGGGCTCGGCGGCAACGTCAAGAAGACCTACCCGGCCTCGTACGACGGTGTCCTGGCCGTGGCCGCGTCGGACCGCAACAACGAGCGGGCGGCCTTCTCCCAGTCCGGCGATTTCGTGGGCGTGGCCGCCCCCGGCGTGGACATGATCTCGACGGTCCCCGGCGGCGGACACTGCGCCGACAACGGCACCAGCTTCTCGGCCCCGTACGTCGCGGGGGTCGCCGCCCTCATCAAGGCCAAGCACCGGGACTGGACGCAGAAACAGATCGTCGCCCAGATCGAGCAGACGGCGGAACGCTCGGTGGCGGGCCACGACCACCTGGTGGGCTGGGGCGTGGTCGACCCGGTGCGTGCCCTGACGGAGGACGACAAGCCCATCGAGCGCCCGGCGGCGCACGAGGGCGTGAGCAAGGGCGAAGCGCCGACACCGGCCGAACTCCACCTGGGCGAAACGGCGGACGAACGCAACGCCCGCCTGGCGACCTACGTGGTGGTGGGCGGGGCGGTGCTGGTCGCCGCGATAGCGGGCGTCGCCGTGGCCGTGCGTGATGCCCGACGGCGGTCAAGGCGGTTCTCGGCCGGTAATCGATCTGCGGAAGTCACGTGATGGATAAGAAGGTTGGCCCTGTCGTAGCCAGTGACTAGGGTTTGGAATGAGGTCGGACTTGTTCACGTGAGTGCGAAAGCAACGAGTGACAGTCCGAGCAAACGGGGATTCGGGGAAACGGGGAGGGCAGGATCGTGGCCGGTCCAGGCGACCTCCGGCGTGGTGTTGGTGCGCTGGAGAAGTTCCAAAGTCGTGTCAACACGTTGCTCGCCGACCTTGAGGGGTCGGCAGCCGGCAAGTCGAAGATCGCGGCGCAGACGGTGTCACGCGCCGCACTGAGCGGCCAGAACGCGTGTTTCGCGGAGGCGGACGGGCTGTACACGCAGTACAACCGCGTCCACGAGGCGCTCGTCTCGCTCTCCAAGTCGCTCGGCGACCAGATCGAGTACTTGAGCCTGGGCGTACACGCGGCGGCCGTCGGCTTCGAGAACGTGGACGACGATGTGCGGCGCCGGTTCTACGAGATCCAGGCGCGCCTGGACAAGGAGCAGGAGAAGGCGCAGGCGGAGAAGACCGAGAAGCCTGAGCACGGAAGCACTGACAACCAGAGTGACTCGGGGTGGGCAGCCGAATGAGTGATTCGAAGCAGCCGGAGCTGACTCCCAAGGAACAGCAGGCACAGGACCATCAGCGCGTCCAGAACCAGTTGATCGTCACTGACGTCAACCGGCGGGTCCAGGACGTCATGGACTTGTTCCCCTTCGGAGGTTCGGGCACCTCAGGACGGACTTCGTTCGAGGGCCACGAGCTCAACGCGATGATCGACCTGATCGAGAACTCCAGTCCCGAGCACCTTGAGAACGCGGGTGAGGCGCTCTTGAAGGCGAGGACAGCCATCAAGGACGCCGCAAAGGAGCTGGGCGACTTCATCAGGGACGTCGACTGGGAGGGCGAGTCCGGAATTGCCTTCCGCGACTGGGGCAAGGGCCTGGTCGCCCATGCCACGAAGCTGGGCGATTTCGCAGAGGCCGCCGGGACCCAGATCACGGTCGCGGGCGCCGGCCTCGCCTCCGTGCGCAAGTCCCTGCCGCCGCGCGACAGCCGCTTGGTGCGCAAGTCAGTCGACGAGATCGAGACTCCGAAGCGGATCGAAGGGAACCCGGAATACGCCGCGGCGGTGAAGGTCGAGAAGGACCGCCAGGAGGCCATCAACCAGGCGAACCGTCTGGCGTCGTACTACTCGGTTTCGGAAGAGACGCTGGCGGCGCAGGAGCCGCCGCGGTTTGAGAAGAAGCTTGATGTTGCGATGCCGAAGCCGCTGGGGCAAATCGAAAAGGGGAGCGAACCCAACGTCCCTCCCGCAGGCTCGGAGAAATTGGGCAACCGCACGGCACAGGGCCACTCAGAGCGCGCTGCCACGGCTGGCACAGGCACCCCAGGCGTCACCAGCAATCGTGCTGCAATCGAGGCACTCGGAACTGCACCGACGCCGGACACAAGCACTTCGACGGAGATCGACAGTGTGAAGGCGCCACCGGCCCCTGTGACAGTTCCCGACACGTCCCCCGCGCCGCCGACTATAAATCCTACGGGCCCAAATACAGGTCCGAATCCGCCCATGATGAATGAGTTTGTGAACCCTGTGGCAGGTGGCTCGCAACGTTCCACGCCACCAACCGGGCTGCCCAGAACAATTGGGCAGCCCGGAAAGAGCGGCCCCACGAGCAGTGGGCCTACGATGACGGGGCGCCCCGGAGTTCCGGTTGGACGTCCGGCTCCCATTGGCGGTGGCCCGGGTTCAGGCACGCCTGGACGCCCTGGTGGAGGCGGAAGTCAGCCACCCACTGCTGGTCGGTCTCCTGTGACTGGTGGCAGGCCAATGACAGGTAGTCCGGCAAATACCTCCAAGTCCCCTGGCCCGCGTACTGGGCGAGCCAGGGCCATCGTAGGTGGGACCCCGCAGCGCACCGTTCCGGGCACGGACTCGTCTGGCGGGACTCGTGGTCCGCGCGGAACAGCTATCGGCACTGGACAGCGCGGAGTGATTGGAGCCAGTGGAACGAACGCTGTGACTCGACCTGGCGGGCGTGGGACCCCCAGCTCAAAGGGCATCGTGGGTACACCTCGTGGCAATGCCGGATTCGGTGCGGGTGCAAGGGGCTTCACCGCTGGAGGCGCGGGCCTCGTGCGTAGTCCCGCAGGGCGACGGGACTCCAACGACGAGGACCAGGACGGTGGCGCCGCGCGCCCGGACTACCTGGTGGAAGACAGAGAGACGTGGGAGGCCGGACGGCGTGGAGCCGCACCTCCGGTGATCGAGTAGGTACAGGGAAGGGTTCGGAAGTCAGGATGACAGCAAGAATGAGCCAGACCCGGAAGCGCCGCATGCCTGTCGGATTGCCAGGACATCTGCTCGGCACGATGGCCGTGGTTGTTGCTTGGAGTGCGGGAATTGCGGGGGGCGCCCCCTCCGCGATAGCCGCAGATGTGCAATCGAAGCAGTGGTATCTCAGCGCCATGCAGGCGGAGGAGATGTGGAAGGTCACCACGGGCGAAGGCATCAAGGTTGCTGTCATCGACACCGGTGTCAACCCATCGACACCTTCCCTGAAGGGGCAGGTCCTGAAAGGATTCGACGCCACGGGAGCCGACGGCGACGAGTACGACGACTATGCCGGGCACGGCACGGATATGGCCGAGCTGATTGCCGGCACGGGCAAGGGCGGAGGACTTCAAGGCCTTGCTCCAGGCGCGAAGATCATCCCGTTTCGAGTCACCGATACGGAGTTTCAGAACAAGCATTCGGTGAATGCCAAAGACACTGAAGATGCTATCCGGGCTGCGGCGGACAGCGATGCGCGGATCATCAGCATGTCGATGGCGAGCGACTTCCCAGGCCGGGGAGAGCGGGAAGCAGTCAAGTACGCAGAAAGCAAGGGAAAGCTCTTCTTTGCTGGAGTTGGAAACAATGCCGAGGAAGGAAACAAGGAACAGTTTCCCGCCTCGTATCCGCAGGTAGTCGGTGTCGCCTCGGCTGACCGCGACGGCAAGGTAGCCGAGTACTCCCAAAACGGCAACATTGTGGATATCGCTGCTCCTGGTAATGAAATTCCGCGTTGGTGTGACTCCAAATTTCAGAGCTACTGCGACGGCGACGGCGGCACCAGTGCAGCCACCGCAATCGCGTCTGCCTCCGCAGCCTTGGTGTGGTCCGCCCACCCCGACTGGACCGCGAACCAGGTTCTCAACGTCCTCTTCGACACAGCAGGCCGTGACTGGGAAAAGGGCACGCTCAGCAAGTACCTCGGTCATGGCCTGATCCGTCCCTCCATGAACGTTCTGAAGGGCAAGGGAAACCCCGGCGCCCCGGACATCAGCCCCCTCACCAAGGAAAAGACGTCCGGTTCCTCGGCCTCCCCAGCCGCCTCCGCACCAGGCTCGTCACAGCCCCAGAAGAAGGAAACGGCTGGCGATGCCGTCGTGGCAGGCTCCAGCAAAGAGAAGGACGACGGCAGTTCGCTCGGCCTGATCATCGGCGGAGCGGCAGCGGTCGTCGTGCTGGGCGGCGGAGCCTTCGTGCTCACTCGTAAGCGCCGCACCGCCTGACCAACCGTACGTTCTTCACCCGTACCCACCGGCGAGCAAAGCCGGGACGAACAACAGCACCAGGAAGGAAGCCGAGATCATGGCTGATCAGAAGCTCTCAGATGCCGCACTCCTCAAGCTGGAGGGCGAGCTCTCCACGCGATTCGACTCGGTGAAGGGCCAGCTGAAGGTGCTCCAGGGGACGATCGACAGCCTGGAAGGTCACTGGAAGGGCATCGGCGCCGGCGCCTTCAACACGAAGCAGGAAGAGGTCAACCGGAAGATGGTCAGCATTGCCCATCGGTTGCTCAACTTCCAGGAGGCCATCAAGGCGGCGCGCACCATTAAGGGAAACACCGAGGACGAGATCAAGGCGGCTCTCCAGGGCGTCGATGTCGTCGGCGGTTACTCGGGTGACGCCGGCGCTGAGGCCAGGACCTCGAACCTCAACAACTTCTGACCTCGACGCGCACGTTCCACGTACGAGGCCTTCATACCAAATCTAGTTAACACGGGAGGACCGCATGTCGGGCAACAACGACGGCACGATGGTTGTCACTTATGCGAGCCTGGACCTTGCAGCCGGCGCCATCGACCGGCAGAGCAAGCAGCTCCAGGAGGACCTGGCGGCCATCAAGCGGATGATCGCCAATGTGTCCGAGCTCTGGGTGGGTGAGGCCAAGAGCGCCTACGACACCGCTCAGAAGGGCTGGGACAATGACGCCACGGCGATTCACAACGCCCTGAGCGAGATCTCGCGCAAGGTGCGCGAAGCCGGTGGTTCTTACCACGCCGGCGACAAGCGGGCGAGGGCCAACTTCGAGTAGAACTCGGCAGATCACGGCTCAGGGTGGGCACGCACGGGAGGTGCCCACCCTGAGCCGTGTCCCGTCCACCAAGCCGAGCACACCACAGCGCCCCCGCCATGAGGCAGGGGCGCTGCTCCGCGTCAGCGCCAAGTCCGACCGCAACCTGACCTGAACAGCCCGGCCGCTGCCACATTCAGAACCGCTGGATCTTTTCGCCGTCCGGTACCTGGTAGCAGCCGGAGACGACCATCAGGCTGAGGCTCGGTGGGTCGGTCTTGGCCATCTCGACGATCTTGACGCTGTGCCTCTTCGCATCGTTGTCGGCCGTGAGGTTGATGTTCTTGTTCTTGCTGGTGTCCGGCCCGTAATCCACGACCTTCCACCCGTGCTTGGGCAGTTCCTTCTTGAGCCGTTCCATCAGCCCATCGAGCTGGTCGGCCGATGCCGGAGTGAAGCTCCAGGGGTGAAAGATCTGGAAGTACTTCTCGCGGTCCTTGCCCGCGCACTCCGTGACGCCCGCCCCGGTTTTGGACGTCTTTCCCTTGATTCCGATCAGGTCGTAGATCTCGCTGGAGACCTTCTTTGCCTCATCAGCGGCTTTCTCCGAGGTGCTGGTGCCCGCGGACGGGATGCCGTGGGAGTCATCGGTGTCAGTCATGCTGCATCCAGTGAGGGTCGCGAGGGCGAGGGACAGGAGGAGCGCCGGGGCGCTCAGTTTGCTCTTCAAGTTGAGGGGCCTTGATGCGTCGGACCGGTGCAGGGCCGGTCAGGTCGTCGGGGCTTCGAGTGTCGGTGCCCGCAGGCACCGGCACCTTTACTTCACATGCGCCCAGTAGTTCGGCGGTGGCTTCAACTTCACGTCGTCACTGTTGCCTGCCACGACCTGGCCCTGGTTCCACAGGCTGTCGGTCTTCTCTTTCCAGTAGTCGCTGTGGCCCTCGGTGTCCGTGGTCATCTGGTTGGCGCCGAAGCGTTCGTCACTGGGGATCGTCCAGGGGCCGTCCCAGTCGGTTCCGCCGTGTCCGTAGCGGCCGATGTCGGGGACGGGGTCCCCGTCGGCCTCCTGGTTCCAGACGTGCCCCGAGGGCACGTCCAGCTGCTCGGCCTTGGGAACCTGAACGCCAGGGCTGCCCGCGAGGATCACGTCGTCCGCGTTCAGGTCACCCTGCCGGGCCGCGGAACCGATGAGGGTCGTTCCGTACGAGTGGCCGATCGCGGTGCGGTGCGGGTCCGAATCGCCGGTGTGCGACGCGTCGAGCCCGTCCATGAACTGGTTGAAGGCCGGCGCGCCGTCATTCGCGTAGTGACTGAACGGTGAGTCCTTGACGATGTTCTGCGGGGCGTCGTACCCGAGCCAGGTGATCGTGGAGACCGAATCACTGCCGGGCGCGGCGTCAGCCACACGCCACACGTTCACCATCCGATTGATGTCACCCTCGATGCCGCCCAGGTTCGATGTCGTACCCGGCACATAAACCGCCTGGTGATCGGCCGTGTCCGGATTCCCGTTGGCGACGATCGCACGGCCATTTCCTTCCGGGCTGAACCCGAGCAAGTACGCCTCGGGCAGGCCTTCCTCACCGGTCTGGGCGAAACGGTCCTGGATGCTCTGCATGCCCTTGAGGGACTTGTTGAGCTGTTCGTACCGATCGCCGTACTTGTTGTGCCAGGCCATCCATTCGTCAGTGTGCACCTTGGACGGAATCTGGCCTGCGGTGATCCACGTCCATTCGTTGGCAGGCGGCTTCGGGATGGAGTCCAGTTCCAATTGGAGCTCGCCCTGCTTCTCCGAGAGGACGACGCGATTCGCCTCGTCCCGAACCGTGGAAGGCAGCCCGTCGAGTGCCCCCACGGTGTCGGGCCGGAGGGAGAGCCACGCTGCCTTCTCCTCCGGGCTGAGCCGGTTCCACCACGATGCGTTGTCCTTCGGGCTGCCGTCCTTCGGGGGCTCCGGCAGGGAGTCGAGATACCCCTTGCCCGCCTCGCGGACCCCGCCCATGTCCGACTGCGCGTCGGCCCAGTCCCGCTTGGAGACCTTCAGGTCGTCGTCGGCCTTCAGTGCGCGCAGCTTCGGGGCCCACTTCTCGTCGACATCCGTGGCCTCCTTCAGCGCGTCGGCGATTCGGTTCGCATAGGCCATGGCCTTGCCGTAGTTCGGGTTCGGGTGGATGTTCGCCGCCTGGCGTTCCAGGGCATCGGACGTCGGGCTGCCACCGGTGCTCCCGGTCACCGTGCCGCCGTCGGCGGTCTTCTCGTCTCCGGGCTTCTTGCCCGCCGGGTAGGTGACCGAGCCGTTCGCGTTCACTGTGCAGTGGTCCGCGCGAGCGTCCTCGATCGCCGCCTCCAGCTTCTGCTTGGCCACCGCCATGTCGAAGGCGAAACCGTTGAGCGCGGTGCTTGCCAGGCCGCATTCGGTCTGCACGTAGTGGAAGTTCTTCGACAGTTCCCCGAGCTCTCGCGAGGCGGCGGTCGCCGCTTCGCCCTCGAGCTGGTTGCGTATCCCCGCGCAGATCTGGTTGTCGACCGTGTCCTTGGCCGCACTGGCCATGTCACCGGTCGCCCGATAGGCGTCCGCGGCGCCCTCGTACTCCGACGGCTTGAAGGCTTTCAGTGTCGCGAGATCCATGACCGCAAATCACTTCACCTTCGTCTGGCCGCCGACGGCCTCGGTGTCCTCGTACTTCAGCTGCAACTTGTCCAGCTCTTCCCTGACCGTCTGGTCGGACTTCGACAGATCGTGTCCCGCCCCCTCCAAAAGCCCGCCCAATCCATCGCAACGACTGCTCACATCGCCGACATACTTTCTCCAGGAGCCGTACAGATCCTTCTGCGCCGCCGCACTTTGGCACCCGCTGGTGTCACCCAGCCCCGCCTGCCCCTCGCTCAGCTTCGTCAATGCTTTGCCGATACCGTCCATCAGGCCTTTTACGCCCTCGCCGGCCTTTACCCATGCCTTCTTGTCCGATTTCAGATCGCCTGAGGCCGAGCCTGCCGCAGGGCCACCCCCTTGATCAGCCGGATACTGATTCAGCTGCATCTGTGCGGAACCACGCGCCGCCGCATCGGTTTTGAGCTGCTCCCACTCATCCCACGCCATCGGTGAAACCCTTCCCCGTTGCTCCGTTCCCGGGCACTCCGGGACGGGCCGCCATGCTCTCTGGTTTCAAGGGGCGAAATCAACGCCCGGAATCGGTACCGGCCCGCTGCAGCGCTGCCGTCCGAACCTGCGCAGGACTGCCCGCGCCCTCAGTTCACCCTTCGGCGCCGCCTCATGACGTCCAGGAAGCAGATTCCGGCGAACACCAGCACACTGGTCAGGGCCCTCCTGTTCATACCTCCGGCTCCGGTGGACGCCGCCGCCGCGTCGCCGGCCCGGGACGGCGGTTTCCCGCCCGCGCCTCCGCTTCGGCCATGTCCACCCGCTCCACGTTGCTCTGCTCCCTCTCCGAGCGGAACAGCAGCGCCAAGCCGTCCGCCGTGTACGTCGCTGATTCGGCCTGTTACTGGATCGGCGCCCCGACCGCCCGCTGGTCGGCTACGCAGGAGTTGACTTCGGTCTCAAACGCGGCGGCCGACACCGGCCGTGCGCCTTCGCGGACGATCACGTCGATCAGGGAGCCGTTCCGGGCACTTACGTAGGCATTGACTACGCTGAGCACGGGAGTGCCTCGCCGACCGACGTTCGCAGTGTCGGCCCACTACGAGCGGGCGAGGGCCAACTTCGAGCAAACCTCGGCAGAGCGCGGGTCAGGGCGGGTACGCACGGGAGGTGCCCACCCTGACCTGCGTCACGCACACCAAGCCGAGTACACCGCAGCGCCCCCCGCCGCGAGGCGGGGGGCGCTGTCGCTAGACCCTGATGCAGAACCATCCCCGCCTCGGAGGCTCAGCAGGTACAGGGCGAGAGAGTTGATCTCTGTCAACTCGCAGGCATAATTCGGCTGGTTGGTTCCGGCCACACCAGGCATCCGATGCTTCCCGGGCGCAGGGAAATCAGCTGGGTCGCACGGTCGGGAGTACGCAGTGACATCCGGAACCCGCCGTCCACAGCGGTGACCTGGGCGCTCCCGTCGTCGTGCGCGAGGCCCCACGCGGCGACACGGGCGTCAGGCTCACCGCTGTCGGTTTCGAACTGCTCGACCACGGCGAAGAGTCGGGGTGCGGTGGCTTCGACGAGGGCGCGGATCTCGTCGACGAAGCGTTCAGGAAGGCCAGTGGAGGAGGAAGGAGGAGATACGTTAGCCATGCGGAGTCCAGGGCTTCGGCGTAGTCGCGTGATATCCGGTTTGTGATCATGTGAGGCCGAGTAGGGCGAGCAGGCGTTTCGGGTCGCGGGAGTTGGCCCGGAGTGCGGCGGCGACGTTCTGTGTGCCGGCGATGCGCAGGGCGCCGATGGCAAGGTTGCGCCAGGTCGCCATGGTGCGGGGCGCGTTGCCGGTCCGCAGTTGCGAGGCGTCCTCGGCGAAGGTGGTGTCCCGCACGTGGTGCAGGGCCTCAATCTGCCAGTGCGAGCGGATCATGTTGGCGAGCTGGGCGGGAGTGGCCTGCCCGGCGCTCAGGCTGGTGACCGCGTAGACGGTCTTGATGCTGACCTTGCCGCTCTTGCGGTGCAGGCGGCGCCGCTTGAGCTGGACGGCCTGGCGGGCGCCGGGGAAGAGCAGGTTGTTCACGGTGCATACCTTGATGCGGCGGATCTCGCCACGGCCGTGACCGCTCTCGCGGATGCGGCTCTGGAGCGGAATCTGCTGCCAGGGAAGGGCTTTGAGCTGCTTGCGGACTCTGCTGCGCAATTCGTTCAGGCGGAGAGTTGGTAGCTGAGTCGTTCGAGCCTGCTGGTGCGGGGGCGGTCGAGGGGGCCTGTGGTCCAGTGGGCGTCGAGCCTGATCACGTTGAGTGCGGTGGCGGAGAAGGCGTGTTGGAGGCGGACTTTCGGCAGGCCGCGGTAGCGGGCCCGGCGGATGCCGGTGACGTCGAGGGCCTGGTTGATGGTGCCCTCGACGCCGGCGCGCAGGGCGTATTTGTTCTTCCAGGTGCCGGTCTTCTGCTCGGCGCGGGCCCGGGCGAGGTTCTCGTGGAGTTCCTCGGGCCGCAGGGTGAGCATGCGGCGCCTGGTCCTCGAGGTGGTGCACTGCTTCTGGAGAGGGCAGTCCCGGCAGGTCAGGACGCTGAAGGTGATGACGATCGCGTCTTTGCCGTGCTGCTTCACCGGGTTCCAGTGGGAGCTGGTCCTGCCGGCGGGGCAGCGGACCTGGCGGGTCTTCCAGTTGATGGTGAAGGCGTTCTTGTCGAAGCCTTCGGCGGCCTTGGCCTGGGCAGAGTGGTCCAGGAGGACCGGGGTGACCATGCGGATGCCCTGTTCCATGGCCTTGGTGATCAGGTTGGCCGACGGGTAGCCGGAGTCGAGGTAGTGCTCGCCGGGCTTCAACCCGTGCTCGGCGAGCTTGCGCTGGATCGGGGCGGTCGCCTTCACATCCGGCACGGTCGCGTCGGTGGTGTGCACGTCGGTGATCAGATTCGGCATCACCTCTGTCCCCGCATCGGGGTCGGCGTCGGCGTCGGCGTCGGGCAGGGTGGTGCAGGTTTCCGTGAGATGAATCTTGTATCCCATCCAGAACAGGTCGTCGCCCTTGGCCGCCCAGCGTGCGTCAGAGTCGTAGGGGGAGGTCAGGCGGAGTTGACCGGGCGGGACGCCGTCGTCGGCGTCCCGCTTCTTGATCACCTGCCGTCCCCGGGCATCGATCCGGACGATGTAGGTCTGCACGAGGACCTGCCGCAACAAACCGACGGCCTCGATCTCGCGAATCCAGGCCGGAGTGTCATCGGCCCAGGCCGCCCGGCACAAGGCGAGGGCATCCTGCCCGAAGACCCGGGCGAGACGGTCACGTTTCGCCTGCGAGGGCGGCATGCGCCAGCCGTCGGTCCTCGGTCCGTACCGCTCGGCGAACTCCGTCACGTTGATGTGCCCGGCCGGCCAGGCCGGTGCCGCGACCGCGAGGGCCTCCAGGGCCGCCCGCACGCTCTCCCCGGCCAGCTCCAGCCGGTTCAAGTCCCGCACCGCACTGATCACATGGGTGGAGTCCGTGCGCTGCTTGCCCCCGGCCGCCACCAGCCCGGCCTCCTTGCAGTGCTCCAGGAGCCGGTCGAAGACCACCCGTTCCAGACCGTTGTCCGCGAGCCGGGCCCGGAACCTGCACAGCACGCTGGCATCGAAACCGGTATCCGTCAGCTCCGTCCTCAGCGCGTACTTCCAGTCGATCGCCCGCACCGCCATCGCCGCGGCCTGCCGGTCCGTCAGGCCTTCCGCGAACTGCAACACCGTCACCAGCGACAACGCCCCGGGTGACAGGCCCGGAGCACCCCGCACCCCGAACGCCTCCGTGAACGGCTCATCAACGAAGACCTCCGCGAGGCGATCCCGCACCCGTATCGGCAAACTCCCCTTCGGGAACGCCGCCCGGGCCACCACCACCGTCTGTTCCGGGATCTCCGGCAACCCCACCGGCCGCATCGACATTTGTACCGCCTCCACGGCCGCACGACAGGAAGGCGACCCCGCCAACGATCATCGCCGACCCGGCCTTACCCCCGCAGCGAATTGCGCAGCAGAGTCCTTGCGGAGCTTCTTCTGATTCCCTTTGACGATCACGATGTAGTGGGCGCCTCGACTGGCGAGATACTCGGCGTGCTCGCGTTGGGTGTGCATGGCGTCGCTGGTCACGACCGTGTCGGCCAGGTCGGCGAGGTTGTCCAGAAGGGGCTGGAAGCACGTGATCTCGTTCGTCTTGTCTCCGACGTCCAGCTGGGCGAGGACCAGACGGCTGGTGTGGTCGAGTGCGGCCAGCAAGTGGATCTTGCGGCCGTCGGCTCTGGCGGCGCCGCGCAGGCTCTTGCCGTCCACCGCCACTGCCCGGCGGGTCTTCGGGCCGGGCTGAGTGCCGCGATCGGCCAACCAGGCGCCGACCGCCCGGTCGAGCGCATCGGCATCAAGGCGGGCCAGGGTGCGGCGGATCGTTGTCTCGCACGGCACCGGCCGGATGCCGGTCAACGGGCAGCGACGGGCGCCGATGCGGTCCAGGACCGCCGATGGCGCATCGGCAGCCCACTCGCTGATGGTCAGGAGCGAGGTCGCGCCGGTCAGCACGGCGCAGGCGGCCAGCGCCAGCACATACACCAGGCCGTGGCGCACACCGCGGGGCTTGCGCGGATCGGGGACAGCGGCCAACCGGGTCAGCAGCCCGGGCAGTTCGTGTTCCGCGGCATAGGGCTGGTCACGGAGTTGGTCAAGGACGGGCGGGACCGGAGAGGATACGACGGCAGGCACGGACTTCCGTAGGGATCACTGGACTCGACACCCACATGATCTTGGAAGCTCGTGCCTGTCCTGCGTCCGGGCCACCGCCGGCAGACATCGGGAAAACCCACTCAAGCCGCGACTACGCCGAAGCCCTGGCCCTGCCCGGCTGTGCATCACTTGAAGCGGGGCAACTTGCCGGGAAGTTCTCGGGCTTCCTGGCACTGCTGAATTTTATAGTTGTACTTCAGTAGCTGATAGGAGAAGTCGGTGACCGCCTGCCGCAACTCCATTCCGGTTGCCCGGGTTTCACCGATTGCCCTGGACTCCACGATCAGCGCATAGGTATTTCGCGCCTGTTCGGGCTTCTTTCCGGGCGGTGTACAAGGGACGTACATGGAAACGTCATCCGGGGATGCAATCACGCTGACGCCTCCCGCTCGCACCTCGAACTTCCCTTCCTCCCGACCGTGGCCGTAACCTTCTCGCCAGTCGTCAAAGGAGGCGTCGTGTACCAATCCATCGCCGGAAAGAATTGAGTCCTGACTGCGAGTCTTGACGTTGCAGGAGAAGACGAAGCTCTCCCCGAATGGATCAACCGTCCTTGCGCGTTCATGAGCCGTCATCGTGCTCGGAAGAATTTTGGCCACTATCCCCCGATCTATTGCACCCGAACACACCCTGGCAGGCAAGCGGTCAACCCCCTTGGTGAAAACCTCCACATAGCCGAAAACGCCCACAGCCAGAACAGCCAGACCCAGAACGGCCTGAATGGCCATCCTTTTCTCGATCCCCATTGCGGCAACCCCATCTTCACTCTCACGAACTGGGGCGGGCATGACTGTCCTCCAAAACTTGGTCACTCCGCGTCCAGCCGTCATTGATTCCCTCCAGGATCAACATATCTGTAGAACCACCAGGCAGCTTCGACTCATGCGCAGAAATTGCATCACGTGCTGAATTCTGTGTTTGCACTACGGCTGAATCCTGTGCGTGAGCAAGCCCCTTCCCTGACGCGTACAGGGAAGCGTCGAGTGCGCTCTCCTCTTCGCGTCCGTCCATCAGTCGATCGACCGCCATGCCGATGATTCCACCGAAGAATCCGCCGCCTGCCGCTCCCACCATTGCGCCCGACAGGTTCTGAGGTGCCAGCGCCACGGCCCCCACTCCAACGCCGGCGGACGCGATGGCCTTGTAGAAGTCACCCTGACTCTTGAGAGCCTCTTTCTCGCTCTTTTCGGATTCCAGCGTTCCCGCAATCGCGGCGTCGGCAACCGAGTGACCCACGATTCCCTCAATGAGTCCGGCATTGGTGGCGATCGCCTTGATCGCAACGTTCGGATCTCCATCAAAAAGAGAAGGATCCGAGACATGAGCCTCTAGGAGGCTACTGGTGTAAATCGTCTCACCCAATCGGATCGCAGCCCTCCCGTCTTTATCACGTGCAACCTCGTACAAAAATCTCTCACTATCCACCTTTTCCAACGCGGACGGATCGGCACTGTCGGAAAGGAAGATCGAGTCGGACCCTTTCCCTGTCAAGGCTTGGCTGATCTCAGGCATATAGGCAGAAGCCATATGCCCCAAACTCGCACCAATGGCAGAGTCCACGAGATCGGCCCCATTTCCGGGCTGCGCAACAGCGTTCATAACGTTTTTCATGATCTCGACCTGCGTCTTGGTGTGCGGCGCCGGTTCAGTCGGCACCTCGCCGAATGACACACTCGTGACGGCCGCTTCGAGCGCGTGCCCCACCGACTCCCCTCTGTCCGTGTACCTGGTGCTCTGGAGCACATGGTCAAGGACTGCTTTGTCATCGAAGGTGTTCGTGGCCGCTTCGGCGTTGTGGGAGAGGGCGTCCATGAAGCCGTTCACCGGGTCGTGCCCGTTGCCGTCCCCGAATATTAGGTCCGCCGACTGGTCCGGAACCGTCCAGGCGTCCTTGGTGTTCATCCCGACAAGGCCCGCCGGAGCCATGTCCGACTTGAGCAGCTTCTTGCCGTACTCGTCGAGGAATTCGCTGTCGTACTTGCCGTGGCCCATCAAACTGCTGATGACCTGGAACCCGATGGCCCCGATCGGACCCTTCAGTGGATTTGTCGGGTCGGCCCTGAAGTCGGTGTTGCCTTCGTTGATCAGGCCATGCTTCCACTCCTTCATCTGAGCGGAATCGGAGTACGTGGCCGAGGCCAGCGTCAGGCTCAGGTTCTTCTGGAGATCCTTGAGCCCCTCCAGTTCGGCTCCCTTGACCCCTGCATACCGGTCGGTGACCTCCGCCCAGAACTGCAGCGTGTCCTTCGGCTCGGCCGAAAGAGCGAACTGCTCAGAGAAGAGCGGGTCGTCGTGGTACTTCTTCAGGTACGTGTTGAGCTTGGCGAGGTCCTCGGCGGTACGGTCCGCGGGATCCTTCTTCACGATCTTCGCCATGTCCTTCGCCGCCTGCAGGGCGTCGGCGGCGGTATCGCGGTCCTTGTAGGAAGTGTCGGAGAAACCGTACTCGGCATGGTTGGCGATGGCCTTCAACACCTGGGCGGCGGTGCTGTCGCTCTCGGTGGCCTTGTTGAGGATCTCCTGAAGATCGTCCCGCAGCAGCTTCATCGCCTCCTTGCTGCCGGCGGGCTCGGGGTGGACGTTCACGAAGACGGTGAAGCCGCCGCCCTTCGTGCCGACGACCGAGAGATGCTTGTCCCAACCCCGGTCAATCACCCGATTGAGCTCGTCGCGGTAACTGATGAGCTCGCTACGGGTATCGCGGAGAATGTTCCGGATGCTGGTGGCCTGGGTGACGGCATCGGCGAACTCTCCTGCCGTCCTGTTGATGAACTCCCGCGAGACGGTGGCATTGACGCCCGCCCAGTTCGCCCTGTTCGCTTTGGCCATCAGATCGTCCCGCGCGGTCTTCTCCATCGCCGTGAGGTGCGTGATCATTCCGGTCCAGTCCTCGACCGCGGTCCCGAGCGATACGAAGTTGCCGTGGCGCAGTGCCTCGATGTCCATCAGGCATTGGTCCCCTCGTCGAAGCCCTTGTCCAGCGTCGAGATGCTACTGACGATGGACGCGATGAAATATTCGTCGCCCCGGTGCACCTTCTTGGTGAAGTCCATGTGATTCGAGATGTGGGCGCAGGCATCCACTAGCGACTGCAGTTGCTTCTCCCACTGCTTCTGCACCTGGTCGAGGCCACCACCGAGCTCGAACTCCTGGGAGGTGAGATCCCTTGCGGCAGTCTGACTGCTGGACCACGCGTCCCGGCCGTGCTGCGCGAGGTCCTCGAATAGTCTGAAGGCGCTGTCGCCGACAGCGGCCAGGTCCTGCTGATCGACCTTCAGGTCGCCCTGCTTGCTGTCGCTCCCCGCAGGTCCGGCTGTGTTGAGCTGCATCTGCGTGCTGTTCCTGTCGGCCGCATCGGCCTTCAGCTGCTCCCACTCGGCCCATGCCATGCGCGGAACCCTTCGGTGTGCGCCCGGAGTACCGGACTTTCGGAATCTCTTCTGTCCTGTGAGCGGCAGCCGCATCAGCGGTCGCCTGCCGACACCAGAGGCGGGGAGCACGGGGCGGGCGCGACCGGTCGTACCGACCCACCCACCGCCCCGCCCGCGGCCCTACCGGTGCCCGTCCATGAGCCCCGACTGCACCAGCGGATTCCCGCGCCGACGGGTGACGAAGACCCCGCGCCCCGGGGGCATCGGGCGCGGTCGTACGTTGCCGAGGACGTCCCCCTCGATGGGGTCGCCCGAGAGCATCAGGCCCTGTGCGCCCAGCTCCGTGATCCGTTGCATGAACGACTCGTACAGAGCCCGTCCGGCACCCGCCGTGCTACGGGCGATGATGAACCGGACGCCGACGTCACGTGAGAACGGCAGCATCTCCGTGAGCTTGGCCAGCGGGTTCCCGCTGGACGTGGAGACCAGGTCGTAGTCGTCGATGACCACGTACACCGTCGGGCCGCTCCACCAACTGCGTTCGCGCAGTTCCTGCGCCGTGACGTCGGGCGACGGAGTACGGCGCTTCATCAGGTCGTACAGCGCGTCCATGTGGTGCTCCATGTTGTTGGACATGGGCACGTACTCCGCCAGGTGCGTTGCAGGGGTGACGTCCAGGAGCGCTCGACGGTTGTCGATGACGAAGAACTTGCAGACGTTCCCGTCGTACCTCTCGGACAGCTGCTTGATGAGCAGCCGCAGCATATTGGACTTGCCGGACTCGCTCTCGCCGAACACCAGGAAGAACGGGTCGCGGTCGAAGTCGAGGAAGACCGGCTCCAGGTTGTTCTCGTCGATGCCGAACGCGACGCCCCGCTCCGGATGCGCGTAGCCCGCGGGCAGTTCGTGCACCGGGAGTTCGCGGGGCAGCAGCCGGACCGCCGGGGCGGGCGCCGCGGTCCAGTGCCGGGCGACCTCCTGGTTCATGGCCGCTGTCGCCTCGGAGAGGTCACTGTCGGAGTTGATGCCGTCGATCCGCGGTACCGCGGCCATGAAGTGCAGCTTCTCCGGTGTGAGACCACGACCGGGCACGCCGGCGGGCACGTTGACCGCGGCCTTGCGGTCCAGCTCGGAGTCCATGACGTCGCCGAGCCGCAGTTCGAGCCGGTTCATCAGGTGGTCCTTGAGGTTGGACCGGACCTCCATGGAACGCGACGCCGTGACGATGAGGTGGATGCCGTATCCGAGGCCGCGTGCCGCGATGTCCACCGCTGCCGCTTCCAGGGCCTCGTAGTCCGTACGGAAGTTGCCCCAGCCGTCGATGATCAGGAATACGTCGCCCCACGGCTGGTCCGTGGCCGGGATGTCGCCGCGCGCCCGCAGCCTGCGGAAGGTGGCGATGGAGTCGATGCCGGCGCTGCGGAAGTACTCCTCGCGCCGCGCCATGATCCCGTACACCTCGGAGACGGTGCGCCGCACCCGCTCGGGGTCGAGCCGGGAGGCGATGCCGCCGACGTGCGGCAGGCCGGAGACCGAGGCCATGCCGCCGCCACCGAAGTCGAGTCCGTAGAACTGGACCTCCTGGGGCGTGTGGGTGAGTGCGAAGCCCGCGATGAGTGTGCGCAGCAGCGTGGACTTGCCGGACTGCGGACCACCGGTGATCTGCATGTGACCCGCCGCACCGGAGAAGTCCCGGTAGAGCGTGTCGCGCCGCTGCTCGTACGGCTTGTCGACCACGCCGAGCGGTACGACGAGGCGGCCCGAACCCTCGAATCCGGGCTGGGTCAGCCCACGGCCCTCGACCGCGGAGAGCCCCGGCAGGAGCTCGTCCAGCGACGGCGGGTTGTCCAGCGGAGGAAGCCACACCTGGTGCGCGGAGGCCCCCCGGCCCTCCAGCCGGCGCACGATCACATCGAGCACCGTGTCGGCCAGGGCGTCGTCCTCCGACGTACGCGCGTCGGGCACGGAGGCGCCGGCCTGCGGGCTCGGCTGTACGTAGCGAACCGGCACCGGAGCCGCCGTGAACACCACCGGCCTGCGGTCCACCGGCAAGGGGCCGGAGGGCACGGCGGTCTGGGCGCCCGAGCGGTACACCCCGGAGACGTACGCGGCCTTGAAGCGCACCATCTCGTCCGTGCCGTACTTCAGGTACCCGGAGCCGGGGACGTTGGGCAGGTGATAGGCATCGGGCACACCCAGCGCCGCCCGGGACTCGCCGGCCGAGAACGTGCGCAGGCCGATCCGGTACGACAGATAGGTTTCCAGACCGCGCAGCCGCCCCTCCTCAAGGCGCTGCGAGGCCAGCAGCAGATGGACGCCCAGCGAACGGCCGATGCGCCCGATCTGCACGAACATCTCGATGAAGTCGGGCTTGGCGGTCAGCAGTTCGCTGAACTCGTCGATGACCAGGACGAGCGAGGGGATGGGCTGCAGCGGGGCGCCCGCGGCGCGTGCCTTCTCGTAGTCGTGGATGTTGGCGTAGTTGCCCGCGTCGCGCAGCATCTCCTGCCGGCGGTTGAGCTCACCGCTGATGGAGTCACCCATGCGGTCGACCAGCGTCAGATCGTCCGCGAGGTTGGTGATCACCGCCGCGACATGGGGCATCTGCGCCATGCCGGCGAAGGTGGCACCACCCTTGAAGTCCGCCAGGACGAAGTTGAGCGTCTCCGAGGTGTGGGTGACGGCAAGGCCGAGCACGAGTGTGCGCAGCAGCTCGGACTTTCCGGAACCGGTGGCGCCGACGCACAGTCCGTGCGGCCCCATTCCCTCCTGCGCCGCTTCCTTGAGGTCCAGCATCACGGGGCTGCCGTCCTCGCCGACCCCGATCGGGACGCGCAGCCGCTCCGCCTGGGAGCGGGCCCGCCAGGTCCTGGCGACATCGATCGAGGCCGCGTCACCGAGGTTCAGCAGATCGGTGAATTCGAGATTGGCGAGAAGTGGCTCGTCGTCGTCCCCGCCCGAGGCCACATGGAGCGGCGCCAGTTGCCGGGCCAGCGCTTCGGCGGCCTCGTGACTGAGCAGGTCGGGAACGCCGTCGTAGACCAGTCCGTGCCCGGACTCCAGCTGGAGCAGATGGGGTTGGACCACGACGGACAGGCCGCCACGTGCGCCGTTGACCTCGCCCGGTACGACCTCGATGACCGTCACGCCCTGAAGGCCCTCGGCCGCGGCGAGCGCGGACACCGGCGATACGGACTGGCCGTCGAGCACGACGACGACATGGGGCTGGTCCATGAGCGGCTGGCCATCGGGCTGGAAGCGCGGCCGGCCGTCGAGCCGGGGCGCGAGCATCTCCTCCAGCTCCGCGACGCTCGTGGTGATCAGCCGGCGGACGCCGGCACCGTCGACGAGGTCCGGGGCCTGGACGTGCGGGAGCCACTTCGTCCATTCCCAGCGCGGGGCGGCGTCCCGGTCCGTCGCGACGGCGACGACCAGGTCCTCGGGGGAGTGCAGTGAGGCGAGCGCACCGACCATCGCGCGGGCCGTGGAACGGACGGACTCCGCCTCGCCGCTGATCGTCAGGTGGTAGAAGGCGCGCAGCGAGACCGCCATGGGCAGGCCGTCGAGCGTGCTGTGGGTCGTCAGGAACTGCTGCATCGCCCCCGCGGTCAGCGGCTCCAGCTCGTCCACCGGCGCGGTGTCGGGGGCGATGAGCGGCGTGGCGAGTTCCTGACTGCCCAGGCCGATGCGTACCTGCGCGAAGTCGGCGTCACCGACGCGGCGTTCCCAGACCCGGCTGCCTTCGGCGACGAGTGCCCAAAGTTGGTCCGGGGACGGGTGGAGATAGAACTGTGCGTCGCGCTGCTTCCGGGCCGTCTTCAGCACGGCGCGTCTGGTCTGCGTCAGGTACTTCAGGTAGTCACGCCGCATGTCGGCGAGCTGTCCCTGGGTCCCCCGCCGGAAGCGGACCATCATCGCGACGGCCATGGCGACCGTCGAGGCGATCATGATCATGCCCATGATGCGCATGATCGGGTTCGGGGTCATGAAGAAGAAGACCACGGAACCACCCATGCCGAGCATCGGCAGCAGCTGCATCATCACCCCCTCCTGCTGACCGCGAGGCAGCTCGGGCGGAGGTTGCAACTGCACCTGCTCGTCCGGCACTTCGGAGGGCAGAGCCCGCGGTGGGCGCTTGACGACAATCTGGCTCACAGCTCACCAATTCCCTTGCCGGACAGAACTGTTCGTATCGGCGCCCCCGTGGCGACGGGCTCCATCCGCGGGAGGATCCTACTGGCGTATGGAATGACACCGGGAGCGGTAGGGTGTCGCAACGCGTGTAAGCATTCGCTAACTACCGCAAGGAAACGGCCGTTCGGGGCGCGAGGGCCGTCCCGTAACCCCCGGTGTGCGCGAGGCGCCGGAGGTTGTGGGACGGCCCTTAGCGAGGTCCGCGATCCCCGGTTCGTTTCAGGAGAACGATGAGGGGGAGCAGCAGGTGACTATGACGGCCCAAACGGCGGCCACCGGACAAGGTCGGCCCGGTTCCGGAGTTCCGGCCAGCAACGGAACCGGCTTCTGCCGGGTCACGGTCGTCGCGCCCGACAGCCGCGTCGACGTGGCGCTGCCCGAGGACATCCCCGTCGCCGACCTGTACCCGGAGATCCTCCGGCTGTCGGGACAGAGCCCCGCCCAGGGCGCTCCGGTCGGCTATCACCTGGTGCGTCGCGACGGCACCGTCCTCGACAGCGGGCGCACCCTGGCCGGTCAGCGCATCCTCGACGGCGAACTGCTGTCCCTGCGCCCCTTCTCCGAGTCGCTGCCCCCCGCGGTCTTCGACGACGTCTCCGACGCGGTCGCCACCGCCGTCGCCCGCGACCGCACCCTCTGGGGCGACAGCCTCATGCGCGGTGCCGGGCTCTTCGCGGGGTCGCTCCTGCTGGTCCTGCTCGGTTTCGTGTTGTGGAACTCCGGCCCCCGGCACGACATGCACGGACTGCCGGGCGCCCTTGCCGCGATCGTCGCCGTACTCGCTCTCGCGCTCGCCTGCGTACGTGCCCGGGTTTACGACGACCGGGGATCGTCCACGGCGCTGGGCATCGGCGCGCTCGCGAACGCCGCGGTCTCCGGAGCCGGGCTGCTGTCGCTCGGTGAGGGGCAGGGCATCGGCAGGCTCCAGTTCCTGCTCGCCTGCGCCGCTGTGCTGGTGGCGGCCGTGATCCTCATGATCGCCGCCCCCGGTGGGGACGGTCTCTTCGTCGCGTTCGTGTTCGCCGCCGCTATCGGTCTGCTGGTGACCTTCATCGCGATCATGGCCGGCATGGAGCCCGCCGAGTCCGCGGCGGTGTGCGCGCCGCTCTCCGTGGGTGTCCTCGCCTTCCTGCCCGGTCTCTCCACCCGTTTCGCCCGCCTCCCCATCGGCTTCGAGCCGCCCCGTACCACCGTCGGTGACTACGGGACGTCCGAACCGGCTCCGCAGGGCCCGGTCGACGCCGACCGCATCGCCGCCCAGGCGCGGCGCGGCCACGAACTGCTCGTCGGCCTGGTCGGCGGATGCGCGCTGGTTGCCGTGTGCGCCGCAGCCGTCCTGGGATTCTCGGACAACATCTGGGGTCAGCTGCTGGCGCTCGCCACCGGGATCGCCATGCTGATGCGTTCCCACCTGTTCCGTTACACGGCCCAGGTCGGCTGCGCGCTGGCGGCGGGTCTCGGCGCACTCGTGCTCCTGGGCCTCGGCCTGTCCCTCAACCCGCCGGTCGAAATGCTGCGCGACGCCGCCATGGGGGACAGCACCGCGCTCGACATCCGTACGATCTGGCTCGCCGCGGCCGTTGCGGGCGCCGCCGCTCTGATCACTGCCATCGGGCTGATCGTGCCGCGCAAGGGAGTGACCCCGTTCTGGGGGCGCTTCCTGGAGATCGCCGAAGCGTGTGTGCTCCTGACGCTGATCCCCCTGTGCCTCGCCGTTTTCGATCTCTACCAGTCGATCCGCGCTCTCACCAGCTGACCCCGCGCACCCGCCCGGCCGAACCGGCTGCGCCGGGCTGGTACGCTGTGTGACGGCCGTTTGTGTACGCCCTTCCGGATCATGCTGGGAGCTGCGCTCATCGGACCTTCGCCTCCGAGTCATGGAAGCTCCCCTGCGATCAAGACCAGGGGCACTCGTGGGCGCATCGAACATCAAGAGGAGTACGCGTGCCGCTCGACGCCGCTACGAAGAAGCAGATCATGTCCGAGTTCGCCCAGAAGGAGGGTGACACCGGATCCCCCGAGGTCCAGGTCGCGATGCTCTCCCGCCGGATCTCGGACCTGACGGAGCACCTCAAGACGCACAAGCACGACCACCACTCCCGTCGTGGTCTGCTGATCCTGGTCGGCCAGCGTCGCCGCCTCCTTCAGTACCTGGCCAAGAAGGACATCCAGCGCTTCCGTGCGCTGGTCGACCGCCTCGGCATCCGCCGCGGTGCGGCCGGCGGCGCCAAGTAGTTCGCCGTGAAGGGAGCGGTTCCCACCACTGAGGGGGCCGCTCCCTTTGTTGTACGTACGATTGTGCGTACATACGCACATCCGGGAAGTGACGGGCCCGCCCGCACCACCGGAATGCCAAGCTGAGCCGAATCTCAGTAACCTGGTCGGAGAACGACCAACAGACGAGCGAGAAGCAGACCTCCCCGCCGCCGGTCCTCGGTAGTGGCCCCCGGACTCATCGACCCGGGTGCTTCGATCGAAGACCGGCCCGCCGATGGAGGGCTTCTCCGCTACCGTCCCCCGCCACACGGGCGTGGGGGCGAGAAGACGATATGTATCGGAGAAAACGCTAGTGGAGAACGAGACCCACTACGCCGAGGCCGTTATCGACAACGGAACCTTCGGCACCCGCACCATCCGCTTCGAGACGGGCCGCCTGGCCAAGCAGGCCGCCGGCTCCGCCGTGGCGTACCTGGACGACGACACCATGGTGCTGTCGGCCACCACCGCTTCCAAGAAGCCCAAGGACCAGCTCGACTTCTTCCCCCTCACGGTGGACGTCGAGGAGCGGCAGTACGCCGCCGGCAAGATCCCCGGCTCCTTCTTCCGTCGTGAGGGCCGGCCCTCCGAGGACGCGATCCTCACCTGCCGCCTGATCGACCGCCCGCTGCGCCCCTCCTTCAAGAAGGGCCTGCGCAACGAGATCCAGATCGTCGAGACGATCATGGCGCTCAACCCCGACCACCTGTACGACGTGGTCGCGATCAACGCCGCCTCCTGCTCCACGCAGCTGGCCGGCCTGCCCTTCTCCGGTCCGGTCGGCGGCACCCGTGTCGCGCTGATCAAGGGCCAGTGGGTCGCCTTCCCGACGCACACCGAGCTCGAGGACGCCGTCTTCGACATGGTCGTCGCCGGTCGCGTCCTGGAGGACGGCGACGTCGCGATCATGATGGTCGAGGCCGAGGCCACCGAGAAGACCATCCAGCTCGTCAAGGACGGCGCCGAGGCCCCCACCGAGGAGGTCGTCGCCGCCGGTCTCGAGGCCGCGAAGCCCTTCATCAAGGCGCTCTGCAAGGCACAGTCCGACCTGGCCGCCAAGGCCGCCAAGCCGGTCGGCGAGTTCCCGGTCTTCCTGGACTACCAGGACGACGTCTTCGAGGCGCTCGCCGCCGCCGTGACGTCCGAGCTGGCCCAGGCGCTCACCATCGCCGGCAAGCAGGACCGCGAGGCCGAGCTGGACCGCGTCAAGGAGATCGCCGCCGGGAAGCTCCTCCCGGCCTTCGAGGGCCGCGAGAAGGAGATCTCCGCCGCGTACCGCGCGCTGACCAAGAAGCTGGTCCGCGAGCGCGTCATCAAGGACAAGGTCCGCATCGACGGCCGTGGCGTCACGGACATCCGTACGCTCGCCGCCGAGGTCGAGGCCATCCCGCGGGTGCACGGCTCGGCGCTGTTCGAGCGTGGCGAGACCCAGATCCTGGGCGTCACCACCCTCAACATGCTCCGCATGGAGCAGCAGCTGGACACCCTCTCCCCGGTGACCCGCAAGCGCTACATGCACAACTACAACTTCCCGCCGTACTCCGTCGGTGAGACCGGCCGCGTGGGCTCGCCCAAGCGCCGCGAGATCGGCCACGGCGCGCTCGCCGAGCGCGCCATCGTGCCGGTGCTGCCGACGCGCGAGGAGTTCCCCTACGCGATCCGCCAGGTCTCCGAGGCGCTGGGCTCCAACGGCTCGACGTCCATGGGCTCGGTCTGCGCCTCCACCATGTCGCTGCTGAACGCCGGTGTGCCGCTCAAGGCCGCCGTCGCCGGTATCGCCATGGGCCTGATCTCCCAGGAGATCGACGGCAAGACCCACTACGTCGCCCTCACCGACATCCTCGGTGCGGAGGACGCCTTCGGCGACATGGACTTCAAGGTCGCCGGCACGAAGCAGTTCGTCACCGCGCTCCAGCTCGACACCAAGCTCGACGGCATCCCCGCCTCGGTCCTGGCCGCCGCGCTGAAGCAGGCCCGCGACGCCCGCCTCCACATCCTCGATGTGATGAACGAGGCCATCGACGTCCCGGACGAGATGTCCCCGAACGCCCCGCGGATCATCACCGTCAAGATCCCGGTGGACAAGATCGGTGAGGTCATCGGCCCCAAGGGCAAGATGATCAACCAGATCCAGGAGGACACCGGCGCCGACATCACGATCGAGGACGACGGCACCATCTACATCGGTGCCGCCGACGGACCGGCCGCCGAGGCCGCCCGCGCCACGATCAACTCGATCGCCAACCCGACCATGCCGGAGGTCGGCGAGCGCTACCTGGGTACGGTCGTCAAGACCACCACCTTCGGTGCCTTCGTCTCCCTCATGCCCGGCAAGGACGGCCTGCTGCACATCTCGCAGATCCGCAAGCTCGCCGGTGGCAAGCGCGTGGAGAACGTCGAGGACGTGCTCGGCGTCGGCGCCAAGGTCCAGGTCGAGATCGCGGAGATCGACTCCCGCGGCAAGCTCTCCCTGATCCCGGTCGTCGAGGGCGAAGAGGACGAGAAGAAGGACGACGCCGCCAAGTGACGTCCCGTAGTTCCGTGACGACGGCCCGCGCCTCCTCCGAGGCGCGGGCCGTCGCCCGTACCCAAACGCTTCTCAAGGGCACCAACGGCATCGGTACGGTCCGCCGCACCGTCCTGCCCGGCGGTCTCCGGGTCGTCACCGAGACCCTGCCCTCCGTACGCTCCGCCACCTTCGGTATCTGGGCCAACGTCGGATCACGCGACGAGACCCCCACGCTGAACGGCGCGACGCACTACCTCGAGCACCTCCTCTTCAAGGGCACCGCCAAGCGCAGCGCCCTCGACATCTCCGCCGCGATCGACGCGGTCGGCGGCGAGATGAACGCCTTCACGGCGAAGGAGTACACCTGCTACTACGCGCGGGTCCTCGACACCGACCTGCCGCTGGCCATCGATGTCGTCTGCGACATGCTGACCGGCTCGCTGATCACCGCCGAGGACGTCGACGCCGAGCGCGGCGTCATCCTCGAAGAGATCGCGATGACCGAGGACGACCCGGGCGACTGCGTCCACGACCTGTTCGCGCACACCATGCTCGGCGACACCCCCCTCGGCCGCCCGGTCCTCGGCACCGTCGACACCATCAACGCGCTCGACCGCAGCCGGATCGCCCGCTTCTACAAGAAGCACTACGACCCCACGCACCTGGTCGTCGCCGCCGCCGGCAACATCGACCACGCCACGGTCGTACGCCAGGTCCGCAAGGCCTTCGAGCGGTCGGGCGCCCTGTCCCGCACCGACGCCGTCCCGGTCGCCCCGCGCGAGGGCTCCCGCACCCTGCGCACCGCGGGTCGGGTGGAGCTCCTGAACCGCAGGACCGAGCAGGCCCACGTCGTCCTCGGCGTACCCGGCCTGGCCCGCACCGACGAGCGCCGCTGGGCGCTGGGCGTCCTCAACACCGCCCTCGGCGGCGGCATGAGCTCACGCCTCTTCCAGGAGGTACGGGAGAAGCGCGGCCTCGCCTACAGCGTGTACTCGTACACCTCGGGCTTCGCCGACTGCGGACTCTTCGGGGTGTACGCGGGCTGTCGGCCCAGCCAGGTCCACGACGTCCTCAAGATCTGCCGGGACGAACTCGACCGGGTGGCGTCCGAAGGACTGAGCGACGAGGAGATCGGCCGCGCCATCGGGCAGCTCTCCGGCTCCACGGTCCTCGGCCTGGAGGACACCGGCGCGCTGATGAACCGCATCGGCAAGAGCGAACTGTGCTGGGGCGACCAGATGTCGGTCGACGACATGCTGGCCCGGATGGCGCAAGTCACCCCCGACGACGTCCGCGCGGTCGCGGGCGAGGTCCTCGGACACCGCCCCTCCCTCTCCGTCATCGGTCCGCTCAAGGACAAGCAGGCCGACCGCCTCGAAGAAGCGGTCTCCTAACCCCACCCGTAAGGAAGCAGAGCAATGAGCAAGCTGCGCGTGGCCGTTCTCGGCGCCAAGGGCCGCATCGGATCCGAGGCGGTACGAGCCGTCGAGGCCGCCGACGACATGGAGCTGGTGGCCGCGCTGGGCCGCGGCGACGAGCTGGAGACCCTCACGGAATCCGGCGCCCAGGTCGTCGTCGAGCTCACCACCCCCGCGTCCGTGATGGGCAACCTCGACTTCTGCGTCCGGCACGGCATCCACGCCGTCGTCGGTACGACGGGCTGGTCCGACGAACGGCTCGCGCAGCTGAACACCTGGCTCGCCGGCTCCCCGGAGACCGGTGTGCTCATCGCGCCGAACTTCTCCATCGGCGCCGTCCTCACGATGAAGTTCGCGGAGCAGGCCGCCCGCTACTTCGAGTCCGTCGAGGTCATCGAACTCCACCACCCCGACAAGGCCGACGCCCCCTCGGGCACCGCCACCCGCACCGCCCAGCTGATCGCCGAGGCCCGCAGGAAGGCCGGCTGCGCCCCGCAGCCGGACGCCACCACCACGGCCCTGGACGGGGCCCGGGGAGCGGATGTCGACGGGGTCCCGGTCCACGCGGTCCGGCTCCGCGGCCTCCTCGCCCACCAGGAAGTGCTGCTCGGCGGCGAGGGCGAGACCCTCACCATCCGCCACGACTCCCTGCACCACAGCAGCTTCATGCCGGGCATCCTGCTCGGCGCACGCCGCGTGGTGACCACTCCCGGCCTCACATTCGGCCTGGAACACTTCCTCGACCTGAACTGACTGAGCCCCCGCCATGCGCGCAAAGATCACTTACTTCGCCACCGCTGCCGTCCTGGTCTTCTACTTCGTCCTGGTCGGCAGCCGCGGCGTCCTGCTCATCGAGCACGGCACCCTGCTGACGGTCACCTTCGGGGTCGCGGTGCTGATCCTGCCGGTGATCGGCATCTGGTTCCTCTGGAAGAACACCCAGTTCGTGTCGCGGGCGAACGCGCTGGCCGCGGAACTCGACGCGGAGGGCGGCCTGCCGGTCGACGAACTGGTCCGCACCCCGTCCGGCCGCATCGACCGCGACTCGGCCGACGCGGTGTTCGCCCGCCGCCGCGAGGAGACCGAGGACTCCCCGGACGACTGGCGCTGCTGGTTCCGCCTCGCCGTCGCCTACCAGGACGCCAGGGACACCCCGCGGGCCCGAAAGGCCATGCAGCGAGCCATCGCCCTGCACATGAAGACCGCCCGGCCCAGCACATCCTGAACGGGCGTGCCGGGCCGGGCGGCCCGTTCGTCCAAGGGCCTCAGACCCGCCGGTACTCGTCCCCCCACGCCTCGACCGTGTCGGCCGCACGGTCGAACGCCTCGCCGCGCGTCAGGAAGTCGGCGCTGTTGTCGGTGAGCAGCGGCGCCATCGCCTCGCCCCCCTGGCGTACGACGATCAGGGCCTGCCCCTGGACCGTGCGCGGGAACCCGAGCCACTTCACCGGCTGCTGCACCGTACGGATGGCGGTGACCCGGTTCCACGGCACGGTCGCCGTCGTGAAGAAGCCCACCCGGCGCACGCCGTGGCGGCTGACCCAGGCACCGACCCGCAGCAGCCGCAGCGCGCAGAGGATGACCCCGAGGGCCAGTACCAGGCACACGGCCGTGCCCGGCAGCGCCCCGGCGAACGCGATGATCATTCCCGCGAGCAGCACGAAGGACGCGAGCAGCAGCAGGAAGGCCGCAGCCGCGACGCGCCAGGGGCCGGGGCGGTACGGACGTCGCCAGCTGTCGTGGTCGTCGAACGGCAGCGCGATGTCCTCGGCGCTCGCGTCAAACGCGCGGTCGGCCGTCAGAAAGGGCAGGGGCACGACAGATCCTCACTCACAAACACGCTCGATTGCTGTGCCCGGTGAGGCTACCGAGGAGGTCACCGACCCGACCACCCCAGGGGGCCCGTACGAGTCAGTGCCCGTGGGCGGCCTCGGTCTGCTCGGCATGCGAAGGACTCTGGGTGGGGCTGAGCGCGGGCAGACCGAGGATCAGCGACCCGACCAGGCCGGCGACCACCGTCAGCCCGACGAGGGAACGGGCGGCCAGCTGGGAGACGCTGGCGCGCTCCCGCGGGGGCGGAGTGACATTGCTGCGGAATCGGTCGCTCTCGGCCACGAACGAGAACGGGACGGCTTCACGCCGGCGGAACATGAGGAAGGTCTCCTTGAACTCTGTTACGGATGCTGCTAGTGAGTCAGACGCACGGCGGGCCCGATCGGTGCCCCGAATCGCCGAATTCGTCGAAGAAATCCCTGGACGGCCCTTCCCGACCTGGTTGTCAGTGGTGGCCCGTAGAGTGGGCGCCGCCCGAGCGACGCAACTGGAAGGACCCCGCCGGTGACCGAGACCCCCGAGCCCGCAAAGCCCAGCTTCCGCAGCGATGTCACCGTTGAGCTGGTGAAACACGCCGCGGGCGACTCCGACGTCCTGTTCGCGGCCCGTGTCTCCACGGCCGGCGAGCAGTCCCTGGAGGAGGTCACCAAGGACCCCGAGCGCTCCAAGGGCCTCATCAACTACCTGATGCGCGACCGCCACGGCAGCCCGTTCGAGCACAACTCGATGACCTTCTTCATCAGCGCCCCGATCTTCGTGTTCCGCGAGTTCATGCGGCACCGCGTCGGCTGGTCGTACAACGAGGAATCGGGCCGTTACAGGGAGCTGGAGCCGGTCTTCTACGTCCCGGACGCGTCCCGCAAGCTCGTCCAGCAGGGCCGCCCCGGCAAGTACGAGTTCGTCGAGGGCACCCGGGCCCAGCAGGAGCTCACCGGCCGCGTCATGGAGGATTCCTACCGCCAGGCGTACGAGGCGTACCAGGAGATGCTCGCCGCAGGAGTGGCCCGCGAGGTCGCCCGCGCCGTGCTCCCCGTCGGCCTCTTCTCCTCGATGTACGCCACGTGCAACGCCCGCTCGCTGATGCACTTCCTCGGCCTGCGTACCCAGCACGAGCTGGCGAAGGTGCCGTCCTTCCCGCAGCGCGAGATCGAGATGGTCGGACAGCAGATGGAGGAGCACTGGGCCCGGCTCATGCCGCTCACCCATGCAGCCTTCAACAAGAACGGACGCGTAGCCCCGTAAGCGGTGTCCGTATTGCGGCGTTTCGTGAAGTTCATCTAGGCTGATCAAACGGACCCGGCACTGCTTGAACCCCCGAGCAGGCAGTGCCGGGCTCCTACAGCTTGTCCCCCCGAGGGGACATTGGGCGCTGAGCAGCGAGTAGCGTGTTACCCATGGCTCCGATCTCCACTCCGCAGACCCCCTTCGGGCGGGTCCTCACCGCTATGGTCACGCCCTTCACGGCGGAGGGTGCACTCGACCTCGACGGTGCCCAGCGGCTCGCCGCCCATCTGGTGGACGCAGGCAATGACGGCCTGGTCGTCAACGGCACCACCGGCGAGTCCCCGACCACCAGCGACGCGGAGAAAGACCAGCTCGTAAGGGCGGTACTGGAAGCCGTGGGGGACAGGGCCCACGTCGTCGCCGGCATCGGCACCAACGACACCCGGCACAGCATCGAGCTCGCCCGTACGGCCGAACGCTCCGGCGCCCACGGACTCCTCGCGGTGACGCCGTACTACAACAAGCCGCCGCAGGAAGGCCTCTTCCGCCACTTCACGGCCATCGCCGACGCCACCGGCCTGCCGGTGATGCTCTACGACATTCCCGGTCGCAGCGGTGTGCCGATCGACACGGAGACGCTGGTACGGCTCGCCGAGCACCCGCGCATCGTCGCCAACAAGGACGCCAAGGGCGACCTCGGCCGCGCCAGCTGGGCCATCGCACGCTCCGGCCTCGCCTGGTACTCCGGCGACGACATGCTGAACCTGCCGCTGCTCTCGGTCGGCGCCATCGGATTCGTCTCCGTCGTCGGCCATGTCGTCACCCCCGACCTGCGCGCCCTCATCGAGGCGTATGCCGGCGGCGACGTCCAGAAGGCCACGGAGATCCACCAGAAGCTCCTGCCGGTCTTCACCGGCATGTTCCGTACCCAGGGTGTGATCACCACCAAGGCCGCACTGGCCCTCCAGGGCCTCCCGGCGGGCCCGCTGCGTCTTCCCCTGGTGGAACTCACCGCACAGGAAACGGCGCAGCTCAAGATCGATCTCGCAGCCGGTGGGGTAGAGCTGTAACTACAGACTTCACAACTGAATAAGCGAAGAACACTCGCAAGAGCGATCACAGACAACAGCAAGTGCACGAATGACATGCGCGCCACGTGCCCAAGCGGTACGTGGCGTGCGTGGTAAGGAGAGTCTTTTGAGTCATCCGCATCCCGAACTCGGCACCCCGCCGAAGCTCCCGAAGGGCGGCCTCCGGGTCACCCCGCTCGGCGGCCTCGGCGAAATCGGCCGCAATATGACGGTCTTCGAGTACGGCGGCCGCCTGCTCATCGTCGACTGTGGAGTTCTCTTCCCCGAGGAGGAGCAGCCCGGAATCGACCTGATCCTGCCGGACTTCACCACGATCCGGGACCGTCTCGACGACATCGAGGGCATCGTCCTCACGCACGGCCACGAGGACCACATCGGTGGTGTCCCGTATCTGCTGCGTCTGAAGCCGGACATCCCTCTCATCGGCTCCAAGCTGACCCTCGCGCTGATCGAGGCGAAGCTCCAGGAGCACCGCATCCGTCCGTACACCCTCGAAGTGGCTGAGGGCCAGCGCGAGCGCATCGGTGTGTTCGACTGCGAGTTCATCGCGGTCAACCACTCCATCCCGGACGCCCTCGCGGTCGCCATCCGCACACCCGCGGGGATGGCCGTCGCGACCGGCGACTTCAAGATGGACCAGCTCCCGCTGGACGGCCGGCTCACCGACCTGCACGCTTTCGCCCGGCTGAGCGAGGAAGGCATCGACCTCCTTCTCTCCGACTCGACGAACGCCGAGGTCCCCGGCTTCGTACCGCCCGAGCGGGACATCTCCAACGTCCTGCGCACGGTCTTCGCCAATGCCCAGAAGCGCATCATCGTGGCGAGCTTCGCCAGCCACGTGCACCGCATCCAGCAGATCCTCGACGCGGCACACGAGTACGGCCGCAGGGTCGCCTTCGTCGGCCGCTCGATGGTCCGCAACATGGGCATCGCCCGTGACCTCGGGTATCTGAAGGTCCCCGCGGGCTTGGTCGTCGACGTCAAGACCCTCGACGACCTGCCGGACGACGAGGTCGTGCTGGTCTGTACGGGATCCCAGGGCGAGCCGATGGCCGCACTGTCCCGGATGGCCAACCGCGACCACCAGATCCGGATCGTCCAGGGCGACACGGTGATCCTCGCGTCGTCCCTGATCCCGGGCAACGAGAACGCGGTCTACCGCGTGATCAACGGACTGACCCGCTGGGGCGCCAACGTCGTCCACAAGGGCAACGCCAAGGTCCACGTCTCGGGCCACGCCTCGGCCGGCGAGCTGCTGTACTTCTACAACATCTGCAAGCCGAAGAACCTGATGCCGGTCCACGGCGAATGGCGCCATCTGAGGGCCAACGCCGAACTGGGCGCGCTCACCGGCGTACCCAAGGACCACATCGTCATCGCCGAGGACGGCGTCGTCGTCGACCTCATCGACGGCAAGGCCAAGATCGTCGGCAAGGTCCAGGCGGGATATGTGTACGTCGACGGCCTCTCGGTCGGCGATGTCACCGAGACCTCGCTCAAGGACCGCCGCATCCTCGGTGACGAGGGCATCATCTCGGTCTTCATCGTGGTCGACAGCTCCTCCGGCAAGATCACGGGCGGGCCGGACATCCACGCCCGCGGCTCCGGCATCGACGACTCGGCGTTCAGCGCCGTGGTGCCGAAGATCGAGGAAGCGATCAACAAGTCCGCCCAGGACGGCGTGCTGGAGCCGCACCAGCTCCAGCAGCTCGTCCGTCGCACGGTGGGCAAGTGGGTTTCCGACACCTACCGCCGGCGCCCGATGATCCTTCCCGTCGTCGTCGAGGTCTGACGCCGACAGGAACGAACTCCGGAGCGGGGCCCCCGATTTGCATCGGGGCGCCCCGCTCCAGTACGTTTACGGCTCCGCCTGACCGGGAAGCACCGCGCACACTCGTGTGCAGTGAGCGTCCCGGACGGGGCGGGAATTCCGACTCAGAACTTCTGATAAAGTCGGATCCGCCGAAAGGCAAAGACCAATCCAAAGGTCACCGGAATTCAAATTCGGACCGGAAACGGAACGAAAAAGAGTCTGGTAAGGTTGGAACCGCTGGAAAGGGAAGCGCGAAAGCGAA
>NZ_JBHVWT010000034.1:0-67503 GCF_042882135.1 Streptomyces sp. NPDC058240 | reverse complement strand
CAGCAACGTCAACAACGTCCGGCTGAAGCTCAAGCGGCTGGCCGAACGCGGGATCCTGATCGAGCCCGAGCAGGGATTGTTCACCCAGCCGCGGCCATAGCCACCCGGAGAGGCCACCACCAGCCCGACAACTCCAGCTGCAAGCGCGAATCGGGCAGCACGTTACTTACTGCCCTCTCAGGTCGTGACGGGCCGCCGGGCCAGTACTCGGACTTTGACGCCGACCACGTCCCCGGGGCCCAGGGATACGGGGCAGGCTCAGGCTGGGATGGTGCGCGTCAGTCCTGGTTCGTCGTGGACAGGGCCTCGGTGACCATGCGGGTGGCGAAGTCGCGGTCGCCGGTGAGCCGGTTGATGTGCTCCGCGAGCAGCAAGGCCGTGGCTTCCAGCGAATTCATCTCGCCCTCGGTCCATTCTCCGTACTGCTTGCGCCACAGGCTGGGGCTCAGGCCGGTACCGGCTGCGACGACCAGTCCGGCCATGGTGGGGATTGCTTCGGGACGGATGCTCTTGGGCATCATGCGCATCGAGGCCACGAAGCCGGGCACCACGTACTCGATGACGTCCCTGTCGTGCTGTTCGTGGGCCATCCGCAGCCACTGCATGAACATGTAGATGAGCGTGCACGCGCCGTCCAGCACGTCATTGGCTTCCTCGGGGCCCAGTGACGCGGCGAATTGGTCCATCAATTGCCGCTGTTCGGGGTCGGTCCCGGCCTGGCCGTCGTAGACGGCTTTGAGCCGAGAGTCGATCGCCATGAGCGCTACACCCACATCGCCGGCAGGAGCGTACTGGAGGTCGCAGGGTGATGACACAGGTGTCCTCCTCGGGTGACCGTGGGCAATACGGCGTGTTCGTACGGTAGCCGCTGACGAGGTGGCGGTGCGCCGTGCGGGGCTGTTCGTGGGCGGCCCGGGCGCGGGTGTCCTGCGGTGTGTTGAGGACACGGAGGGGTACCCAAGTACCGGACGTCCTCGGGCGCTTCGGTGACGCGGTGCGGTGCCGGGCGGAGCGGGCCATCCGGGCGGGACACCCGGCCCGTACGGCATGGCGCCCAGGGCCCCGACGACCCGCGGGGGATGCTGATGGCTTCCCGTGCAGGAGAGGCCCGTGAGTGATCCCAGCCCCCGAGTGCCCCCGAGGCCGGCATCCGCAGTAACAGGCGATGGCATTCCCGCTCCCGGGGTCATCGGCGTCGGGCTCGCCGCAGTGCTGACGTTCGCGCTCGCCCAGGGCTCGTGGCAGTGGTTCGCCACGTTCATCGGGGTGACACTGCTGGCGGTGATGTTCGCCTTCCAGCGACGGGCGGAGTGGACGCCGGGCATCCGCTCGGCGTACATGCGCGGCTTGGTCGCGTACGCGCTGGTCGTCGGCCTGTGTGTGGCCATCGCACTCGCCCCCCTGCTGCAACGCCAGGCCTGGCTGTTTCCGATGCCGGGCACGCGCGGCGACTGCGAGCTGCTCGGCAGGTACCAGGCCCTCCAGGCGGAGGCCGCGCTGGGGAACCTGGCCGGCAGTGACGACGCAGCCCTGGCGTTCGCGCAGGAGGACCAGGCCCGTACGGCCGTTGCCGACTGCCTGGCGGCTACGACGACCCTCTGGCTGCCCCTGTACGGGGTGGGGGCGGCGGTGCTGGTGGGGACGGGTGCCTGGTTCCGCGACCGGACCCGGGCCCGGTCGCGGGGCAGATCGTAGGGCCGGGTCCGGAGGCCGGCACCGGGGGCGGCGACCCAGACGTGCTGGGGCGCGTTCTACAGATCGGAGCTGGTCGGACGTAAAGGTGGGGTCGGGTATGGGAACTGTTGGAATGGGTCCGGGCAGCGACGGTCAGCCAAGTCGGGTGAGGAGTTCCTGGAGCTGGGCGAGGTGCTGGTCGAGTGCGGGATCCGGGCTGCCGCTCCAGGCTCCGTCGAGGTCGGGTCGGTGCTTCGTGACGTGGACGGTGAACGCGGCCAGTTGGTCGCGGGCGTTCTCCTCGGCTGTGACGTGTTCCCCGACCATGTGCCGAGCGCGGTGACTGAGGTCGATGCGTTCTTGAAGCCAGGCCGGCGCTGTTTTGGCGCGTTCGGCCGCTTCCTGGGGGTCGGCTCCCGCGATGGTGGCGATCCGGGCGGCGAGGGGATGGGCGTCGTTTCGTTCCGCTATGCGTTCGAAGCGGGTCCATTCCCGCCCCATGGACCCGAGGCGTTCTCCCCAGCCTTCGATGCAGACCATCCGCAGGGCGCGAGCGGACTCTCGCAGGAACTGAGTAGCTTGCTGCGGGTCGCTGTCGCGCAGGAGGGACGCCTCGGTTGCGGCTTGACGCGCGTCGTGACGCCAGCGTTGGAGACGGGCTTCAACGACTGAGGGATGGAATCGGATCTGCGTGGCCCAGTGGGTGAACTCCGTGGTCAGTTCGTCCTCGCTTGCGGCAGCGTGTCCGCCGAACGCCTTGTCCAAGCCGTGGAACCAGCGCGGCTCCTGCATGCGCTGCGCGATCCCCTCCGGTCCTGCCGAGAGGACGTCACGCAGTTCTTGGGCGGTGAAGGCCAGCCATCCGGTGTCGAGCGTCTGTGCGTGGCCGGAGGCGGCCCACCAGTCGACGAGTTCGTTGCGTCGCTCTTCCACCCGCTGCGACGGCTCCATCGAGGAGACGTAGACGGGCAGGAGATCGATGTCGGACATGGGCCAGGGCTCATCGCGTCCGAGACTGCCGCCGACGATCAGGCCGTGTACGCCGGGGACGGCGCCGAGCACGTCGACCGCCTCGGTGAGCCGGTCGTCAAGCAGTTGCTTCCAGCGAGGTGTGGGCGTCATGGATGAGGGGACTCCTTCGGTTTCATGACCACTTGAGCGGCGCTGACGTGTTGGCCTGGACGTTGGGCGTTGCCCTGGAGCCGACTGCTTCGGCGACATCCGTGCCCCGCTGGTTGGCGCGGATGGTCGAGGCGGTCACGGACGCGGTTCGCACCATCAGCGACCGGCTGCAGCCGGTCGGCTCTTGACGGGCGTGGCCACGGCCCGTTGCGGCGCCCGGTCGAACCGGTCGCGGGATTCCTCGATGTGTTCCAGGTGCCTGCGAGTCCACGAGCACATGCCGTAGACGGTGTGCCGCAGTGCTTGGCCCGCGTCCGTGAGCGCGTATTCCACGCGTGGCGGCACGGTCGGGTAGACGGTGCGCTCGACGAGCCCATCGCGTTCGAGTCCGCGCAGCGTCTGCGTGAGCATCTTGTGGCTGATGCCCTCCACCTCACCGCGAAGTTGTGTGAAGCGCAGGGTGCGCTCGCCGAGGCTGCCGACCACCAGCAGCGTCCACTTGTTCGCGATGCCGGAGAAGATCTCACGAGCGAGGGAGTGGGCGCGCGTCACATCGGCGTCCTCCGAAACGCGTCTGACCTCGTCGGTATCCACCAGGTGCCCTTCTCTCACAAAAGTGCTCTCTTCCGTCCGGCCTCTTCGCTCTCCTACGGTTATCGGGTACCTACAAGTTACTGCGAGGACAGGCCATGACCATTCTCAAGACGTACGCACGCCTGTGGACCGACGAGTTGGACACGTCGCTGGTGCTGCTGCGTGAACTGACCGGTGCAGAACCCGATCTCCGCTTCGCCTTCGACTCCATCGAACTCGCGGCAATCGGTGACTTCCTCGTCATCTCCGGTCCGCCCGCGGAGCGTGCCCGCTATTCCCACGCCAGCGCCACCGTGATCGTCGACGACCTCGATACCCTGACCAAGACGCTCGCGACCGCCGGCGCCGAGATCACCACTCCGGCAAGCACCAGTGCCACCGGCCGGTTTCTGTACGCGCGCCATCGTGGTGGCGCAGAGGTCGAGTACGTGGAATGGGTCCCGGAGTTGGTGGAGCGCATCGTGCATGCCTAGGGCCTGTCCGACCCTGATCCGCCGGGTTGGCGCCGGCCATCGCCGGGGTCGACGAGGCCGATGCGAATGCCAGCGCTGCCGCGGCGATCAGCACAGCCGCATGTTGTTTGATCAGTGCGCGCATGAATGGATCATCCCCCTGTGTTCGGCAGTCCGCACTGCCGGTCATGGCCGACGGCTCTCCCGAACTGTTGCGACCTACGGCGATGCCGATCACCGTGGCGGGAACAAGTCGCGGGAAGACTCCCCCAGCCGTTGTGTGCTACATGAACGTGTCGGTGGAGCAGGCTGTTGTGAAGCTCATCGGCGATGCGTCTTCGGCTCGTGTCGATACCCTTGCGTGCATGCCTTCAGGCCAGGACGATGCTGCCCGCCGCAAGGTCGCCGGTTCACCCAGAACATCGGGCTTGGACCCGACGTTCCATCAGCTGCGGCTGTTCCTCCTGAGGATGTCGCGGTCGTCCTGCTGCCACTGCCCCATTCGATGAGGTCCTCGACCATCGACCATGCGGCGGAACCGGACCGTGGTGACCTCGGCGACATCGGCGGCCTCGGGCCCACCACCGGCACGAGATCCGGCGGCTGAAGACCGCCGCCTTCCGCCACATCGACTGCCCCCACGCCCGTCAGGCCCTCCAAGTCGTCCGGTGGAGGCGGGACATGAGCACCGGCAGACCGACGATCGAGCGGATCCACCTCGTCACCGGCCTGCCGCCCGCTGCCGCCTTCTGCCGCACCGGCCGTGACCACCAGCGGCTCCACACCATCCTCGGAATGACCTGACGAACCCGGATACAAGATCACTTCTCAAAGACCCTGGGCGGCGAGGGGCTCGCCACTACCCCGCGAAAGCAGGTGGTATTCAGAAAAGGCCGCCCGAAAACTCGCCATCTTCCGTGCGCGGTTCACACGCCTTCGGCATATGCGAAGACCCTTCGACTTTCGGCCAAAGTGCGGTCCCGGAGCCCTTGACGGCAAGGCTTCGTAAGCCAAAAGAGTGCTCGATACCTTGAGGATTCGTCCGACGTCAGTTCTACGAGTTTCAGCCGTGATCCTTCGGGGCCTCACTGCCTCCGTCACCTCGCTGTTATGTTCTTGCGGGCGTCGGCTCCGGGGAGTAGAGGCAGCGGCGCAGGCGGTACTGGCGACATCACTCATGATCGGAGAGGTGGCACGGTGGCCTGGAGGGGAAGACTGCACACGGGGCGCGTGCGCCGCGCAAGAGGTCACATTCCCGGGTTCGGGAGAGCAACCACACGCCACGCCGACCGGATTGCGTCTGCGAGAGGCCGGGCATAAATCCCGTCAGAGAAGCGGCGCGGCCCCCAGGACCGTGTCAACGTGTTCATTTCCGCCGCGAGCCCGGGTGAGACCGCCGGGGTTCACCTGCGGCCACGACACAGAGCGGTCGACGCCGTGATCCGCGCGGTCGACCGGCCTTCCGCATGCCAGGTGCAAGTCCCTTTTTGATGCGGGGAGTTGTCCGGAAGTCGGCTGCGGCGAAGGCAACCCACCGGTCGACAACCCATCGGCCGGCAACCCATCTGCGGACAACCCACCGGCCGACAACCCATCGGCCGACGGCACATCGGAGAAGACAAACAGTCCTCGTACACGGCCAGATGCGGACATGCTCCGGGCCGCCTCCGGGCGCGGGCGCATGTCGTCACAGCTCGAGAGGGGTCAGGAAGCTTGCTCGACGAACCGGACTCAGAGATCCACACGATGCCCGTGGCGTCCCTGCTGCCGTCGGATTCACCGCGTCTCGGGGGCTTGTGTCACGACCACGCACAGGTGCTCGCGGAGAGCGGCAGAGAGCTCGAACCGATCCTCGTGCACAGGGCCACCGGCCGCGTGGTCGACGGAATGCACCGGCTGCGCGCCGCGATACTGCGCGGCGCGCGCGACCTGCCCGTCCGCTATGTCGAGGGCTCGTCGGCCGACCTGTTCGTCCACTCCGTGGCGGCCAACACCCGCCACGGACTGCCCTTGACCCTCAAGGACCGCAGAGCGGCCGTCGTCCGTATCCTCGCCTCCCATCCGCACTGGTCCGACCGGGCCATCGCGGCGGTCAGCGGGGTCTCTCCCAAGACCGTGGGGGCCGCCCGAAGGAGATGTTCGAGTGAGGAATCTCCTCACTCGAAAGACGGCGACGACACGAGCGGCGTGAGCGAGGCGACCGGTCGCGTCGGCAGGGACGGCAGGGTCCGTCCCGTCGACATGTCGCAGCGCCGCGAGAAGGCCCGCCTCCTGCTCGCGGAACGCCCGCAGGCCACGCTCCGGGACGTCGCCGAGGAGGCGGGGGTCTCCATCAGTACGGTGCACCGGATGCGCCGCGCGGCATCGGCCCACCCCGCCGATACGGGCCGGGACCGGGAGGCCGCACCGGCCTCCTCCTCGGGGCCCGTGCCGGGGGAGGGAGCCCGGACCGGCCCCGTTGTGGTCGCCTGCCAGGAAGGCCCACTGCGGAGCGTCTCCGAGCGGGCCGAGCCCTCGGCGGAGACCGCGCGCACCCAGCCGCGCGCCGCCGTCTCCCTCTACCGCGACCCCTCGATCCGCTTCACGGACAGCGGGCGTGCGCTGCTGCGCTGGCTCAACGGCCAGAGCAGTGAACTGGCCATGGGCGAGCGTCTGCTGGCGTCGGTGCCGCCGCACTGCATGCGGGCCGCCGCCGAGGTGGCACGGCACTACGCCAGGGAGTGGGAGCGGCTCGCCGACACGCTCCAGCGCACCGAGCGGCTCAACAACAATTTGCGGGAGGCCCGGTGAGCCTCCTGACCCAGGCGACGTCCACCGGCGACGCCGTCGCCCTCACACCGTTCGTCCTCGCGGTCGCCGGAGTCCTCTTCCACCAGGTCAGCCGGTTGTGGGAGCAAGGGCTCTCCGGAGTGGCGTACCACTACGCGCCCGTCCTCGTCATCCGGCTCCCGCGCTGGGCGACCGTCGTCGCCCAACTGGTCGCGCTCCCCGCCGCGCTGGCGCTCGCCCTTGTCCCGCAGTCGCTCACGGCGCGCGCCGTCGCGGTCGCGCTGCTCGTCCTGTGGATGGTGTCCACCCAGAGACGCCTGGCCGACCACGCCCTGCTCGGGGTCGTGGCGGCGGCGCTCTTCGCGTTCGTGCCGTGGGAGCTGCACGGGGCGGTCGCCCGCGATCTGCTCATCGGCGTCTACCTCTCGGCGGCGCTGCTCAAGATCAACGAGGAGTATCTGGGCAGCGAGCGCAGCGCCGGACGCGTCGTGACGGCGCACTACCTCGGGCTGCTGGGGCTCAAGCCGTCCGCCCGGCTCCTTCGCCCCGCTCCCTACGGGGTGATCGCCCTCGAACTCGCCGTCGGCATCACGCTGTTGGTTCCGGGCCTGGAGATGTGGGGCCTGTGCGCCGCGATCCTGATGCACGGCGCGTTCGGGGTATCCGGGAACTTCCCGTTCTCCGTCCTCGCCCTCGCCCTGTGGGTGATCGCCCTCACCGCACGGGACTCGGTGGCCATCGACCCCGGCGGCGGGCCGCTCCTGTGGGCGTCCGTCGCGGGCAGCGCCCTGATCGCCCTCGCGCTGGGCAGAACCGCCTCCGGGCGCCGCTCCGTCAGCTATCTCGGCAAGGACCTGTTCCAGGGCCTGGTCTACGGATATCTGTGCGGCCTCGCCCTGAGCGCCCAGCCCTTCGCGGCCCTGCCGACCGGCACCGGAGCCCTGGTCACCCACCTGCTCGTCGGGGGCGCCTTCCTGCTCAACGTCGCGCTGGTGCCGGCCGGTCTGAAGCTGGAGTGGAGCTTCGCGATGTTCTCCAGCCTGCGCCCCTTCGGGCGGTCCTGGCTGGAGCGCAGACCCCTGGTCGACCTCCCGCGCTACTACTCCCTCACGCTCCCCGCGCGCATCCCCAAGACGCTGCTGCGCGAGGTGGAGCCCCGGTTCATCTTCCTGGTGACCCGCGACGAGAACGTCGTCCACGAGTCCGTGGCCTTCTGTCTGGAGGAGTCCGCGCGCAAGTGCCGTACGAGCTTCACACCACGCCTCATGGCGCTCGCCGAGGACGCCAGGGAACTCACGCCCGTCGGTGCCACGGGCGACGAAGCACCGCCGCGACGCCGCCTTCTCACCTATCCCGCGGTCGTTCCGAAAAGCCTTGACCGGCGTTACCTCGCCTGAATCGACGCCATTTCCAGAAACGTGATCTAGGCAGTATTTGAATCTCTCGGTATTGTCCATTCTGGCTCGTGAGAGCGGGCCGTACTTTCCTACCTGAGATTGGGAGACTGATATGCAGCAGGAAATGACGCAGGAGACCGTCAGCGCGACCGAGGAGATCACGGCGGGCGACTTCGAGACGCTCTTCGGCGACACCCCGCTGACCATCACCGACAGCGAGGTCAAGAACTAACTCGCTGCACAGGTGATGCAGAACACCGCTTGAGGGGTGTGGCGGTCTCGCCGAGGCCGCCACACCCCGGCGTTACCAACCGGAGGTTCCCCTGAGCTCGCACAGTGGAAGGTTCACTCATTCCGAGGGCTATTCCCTCGACTATATGGTGAGTGTGCCCGACAAGATCACAAGCCCTTATCTCCATGTTCTCTTCCATGGCTTCAGCGTGATCGAGAAGCATGTTCCTCCGGTATTTGCACGCCGTCAGTGGGACGAGGCGGAGAACTCCGTCTGTCTCCTCGTGTCCGACCCGATCCACAATTACACAAAGGAATCGAGCTGCGGCTGGTTCCTGCTCGGCGAGGACGAGTTCCTGCCCCGGGTACTCGAACTGCGCGCGTCGCTCCTGCAGCAGTGGGGCCTGCGCGGCACCGTCTGGCACGGACTCTCCTCCGGCGGCTACGCGGCCATCAAGCACTGCATGCGCGGCGGACAGGACGACCTCGCCTTCGTCGTGTCACCGCACAACGACCCCCTGATCCTGCCCCAGTGGACCCGCGAGGCCGAGCCGTTCAGCAGCCTGCCCGCCATGGCGCGCCCGCAAGCCACCACGGAGATCATCCGCGACTGGGCCGCCCCCGGCAGCGCCCGCTGCCTGCACGTCGTGATCCCCGAGAAGGACTCCTACTTCGCCCTCAAGCACCTGCGGCCGATCATGGAGCACCTCGACGGGCACCCGAGCCTGCGCGCCGTCATGCTCCGCGACGGACGCGGCCACGGCTTCATCGCCAACAGCGACTACACCGCCCAACTGCGCCAGGCCGTCGACCGCTGGGAGCGCCACCGGGCCGACGCCGGGGCGGCCGTGGGCGCGGCGGGGGCGGCGAGCGATGACTGAGAGCCCCGCACCGCGCCGCATCCGCCCGGCAGTGCCCGGCGACGCCGACGCGCTTCAGCGCATCTACGACGAGGACGGCAAGGGCGATTTCGCGGCGCTTCTCGCGCACGGCGGCGGGACCCCCGGCACCACCCACTACGTCGTGGAGAGCGAAGGCCAGGTCGCGGCGGCCTTCACCCTCACCCGGCTCGGCCGGCTGCGGCCCGACGGCGCCCCACGCGTCTTCCTGCACGAGATCAAGCTGAGCCCCGTCCACCGCGGTGTCGGCATGACCGAGGACGTCTTCGCCTGGCTGCGCAGCGACCTGGGAGCCGGCCGCGACATCGAGGTGCTCGCCCTGACCTCCCAGGACCACCAGCCCTCGTCCATGGGCCACTTCGGCCTCGCCCGCTCCCACCACGTGTACAAGTGGCCGATCGCCCCGGCGCAGGAGACCTCATGAGCAGCGCCCCGCACTTGGTGGACAGCGCCGAGTTCACCACCTGGCTCGACGGATTCCGCACCTGGGCGGCAGGCGCCGCCGAGGACGAGCGGGCGTGGAAGTCGGCCGGCGCCCAGGGCCTGTTCTCGCTGCCCCTGTCCGACGAGCGGGGCGGCACCGGCGCCGGCTTTCTCGCCAGCTGCCTCGCGATGGAGGCCATGGCCGACGCCACCGGCCGCTCCGGGCTGCCGTTCGCCTTCTCCGCCCACATGTGGGCCTGCCAGGAGCCGGTCGCTGCGTTCGCCGACGCCGCACAGCTCAGCACCTATCTGACGCCGCTCGCGGCCGGGACCACCGTGGGCGCCTTCGCCGCCACCGAGTACGACGCCGGGTCCGACCTGCTCTCCCTCACCACCCGGGCCACCCCGCGCGACGACGGCGGCTGGACCCTCGACGGCGCGAAGACCTTCGTGACCAACGGCCCCGTCGCCGACGTCTTCGTCGTCCTCGCCCGCACCGCCGAGGGCAGCGCGCTGTCCGGCCTGAGCGCCTTCCTGATCCCGCGCACGACCCCGGGACTCAGCGTCGGCCCCGCCTTCGAGAAGGCCGGCCTGCCGGGCGCCCAGGTCGGCTCGCTGCGTCTGGACGACTGCGCGGTGCCCGCATCGGCCGTGCTCGGTCCGGTGGGCGGCGGCTACGCGGTCCTCATGCGCGCGATGCGCTACGAGCGCGCCTTCATCCTCGCGCCGGTGCTCGGCCTGATGTCCCACGCCCTGCGCAAGGCCGTCGAACACGTCCGCACGCGCAGTCAGTTCGGCTCCACCCTGAGCACCTACGAGACGATCCGGCAGCGCGTCGTGCGCATGCACCTGAGTCTCACCAGTGCCCGGGAGGTCCTTGTCACGACCGCGCGCGCCGCCGACCGCGGCGAACTCGACCACGCACGCGCCTCGTTGACGAAGCTTCACGTGAGCAACGAGTTCAACGCCTTCTGCCGGGAGCTTCCCGACGTCTACGGCGGATACGCGCTGTTCCCCGAGACCGGCGCCGCCCACCTCATGTCGGACGCGATTGCCAGCCGGTACTACTCGGGCACCTCCGACATGCAAATGAAGATCATCGCTGAAGGGCTGGGTTTGTGATGGCGCAGGATTCCGTGCTGGCCACCGTGCGGAGCATCGTCGAGGAGTCGGCGCCCGGTCAGGAGGTGACGGACGAGACCCCGCTCATCGCGCGCAGGATCATCGACTCCCTCTCCCTCCTGACCGTCGTGTCCCGGCTCGAGGACTCGTTCGACATCAGGATCGACGACACGGAGATCCTGCCGACCCACTTCGAGACCATCACGGCGATCCGCTCCTTCCTGACCGCGAAGGGGCGCTGATGGGCGTCGGCACCTCTCTCAGCGACGACCTGCGGGCCGCGGCCAAGCTGCACGCGGACCGGCCCGCCGTGATCGATGGCGACGTGACCCTCAGCTACACCGAGCTGGACGAGGCGGCGGAGGCCGTCGCGCTCGCCCTGCGCGACCTCGGGGTGCGTGACGGCGACTGCGTGGTGTGGCACGGCCCCAAGTCGTCCGCCGGCGTCGCGACGGTCCACGGCATCCTGCGCTCCGGCGGCGGATACGTACCCCTCGACCCGGACGGACCGATCGCCCGCGCCGACCTCATCACCCGCGCCTGCGCCCCCCGCGCCGTCGTGGCCGACGGCGCGGCCCGCGCCCAGTGGGACGCGCTGACCCCCGGCCTGGACTGGACCCCGCTGCCCGCGCCGCCCGGCGCCGACGACGGGCTGTGGGCCCACCTGCGCGAGGGCGACCCGCGCCCGCCGGTGGACGATCTCGCCTACGTCCTGCACACCTCCGGGAGCACCGGCATCCCCAAGGGCGTCGTCCACACCCACGCGAGCGCATCGGCGTTCGTCGACTGGGCCGTGGCCGAACTCGCCCTCACCCCCGACGACGTCATCGTCAACTCCGCCCCGCTCCACTTCGACCCCACCACCCTGCACCTGTTCGCCGCCGTCAGGTCGGGAGCCGCGGTGGCCTTGATGCCCGCCGCCGCAGCGCCCTTCCCCGCCGCGTACATCGACTTCTGCCGACGCTCCGGCGGCACCGTCCTGTACGCGGTGACATCGACCCTCGTGTGGCTGGTGCGGCACGGCACCTCGCTGCTGCCCCGCCTCGCCGGGCTCCGCGCGTTCGTCACCGGCGGCGAGATCCTGCACCCCGTCGACGTCAACACCCTGCACGACGCCCTGCCGGCGATGCGGCTCCTGAACGTGTACGGTCCCACCGAGAGCAATGTGTGTACCTTCCACGAGATCAAGCCCCCTCTGGGACCCGAGGACGAAGTGCTCATCGGGCGCGTACTGCCCGGCGCGGAGATCCTGGTCGTGGACGACGACCTGACCGCCGTAGCACCGGGAGAGCCGGGCCAACTTCTCGTGCGCGGCGCGATGCTGATGACCGGCTACCTCGACGCCGCGCAGACCGCACGGTCGATGGTGCGCACCGCCGACGGCCGCGAGTGGTACGCGAGCGGCGACCAGGTCTGCGAGAACCCCGACGGCGACCTGCGGTTCATCGGGCGGGTGGACGCGCAGATCAAGTCGCGCGGCTACCGCGTGGAGCTCGGCGAGGTGGAAAAGGCCGTACGGCGCTGCGCGGGCGTCCACGAAGCGGTGGCCGTCGCCACCCCGGACCCCGTCTTCTCCAATCTGATCACGGTATTCGTCACCGCCGAAACCGAAGCGGCCCGCACCCTCGGCGGACGGCTGCCGGAATACCTGCCGCCCTACATGCTTCCGCGCCACGTCGTGCACGTCGACGGCGAACTCCCCAGGCTCAGCAATGGGAAAGTCGACCGGAAATGGCTCTCTGACCTGGCGAGTTCTCCGCGACTGCCCATAATGAGTGGCTTCACGATCTTCGGCTAGGGGAAGAGAGCGCTCTTGTGGTGACCACCGAGGGAAAGGTCGAACCCGAGTCCGAAGTCCTTCGGGTACCCGGCTTCAGACGACTGTGGGGAGCGAACGGGTTCCGGTTCTCCGCGGCCGAGATCGCCAGCTTCGCACTCCCTATCACGGCAGTTACGTCACTGCACGCGAGCCCCTTCGAAGTCAGTCTGGTCTTCGTTTTCAGCCGCCTCGGCTACCTGCTGGTCGGGCTGCCCGCCGGCGTCTGGGTCGACCGCTGGAACCGCAAGTCCGTCCTGCTCTGGTCGGACGCGATCTACGCGGTCACCTTTGCCGGCATCCCGCTCGCCTACGCCCTCGACGCCCTGACAGTGCCGCATCTCATCGCGACGGCCTTCGTCGGCAGCGTGAGCGGTGTGTTCTTCGACGTCGCGCACAACAGCGTCCTGCCCCAACTGCTGCCCAAGCGCCAGATAGCCGACGCCAACGCCCGGCTGCAGACCTCCTCCACCACCATCATGGCGGTCTCACCCGGCGCGGCAGGCCTGGCGACCCGGGCCGTCCCCGCCCCCCTCCTGTACCTGTTCGCCGTCGTCTGCCACCTCGTGTCCATCCTGATGGTCAAGGGCATCAAGCCCGCCGAGATGGACCGGCCCCCCGTCGAGAAGCGCAACTTCCGCCGCGAGATCGTCGAGGGCGTACGGTTCCTCTTCAAGCACCCCCTGCTCCGCCTGATCGTCTGCCAGGCCGCCCTGAACAACCTCGGCGCCGGCATCATGCTGGCGATGCTGCCGGTCTTCCTCCTCGACGAGGTCGGCGTCTCCTCCTGGGCCTTCGGCCTGCTGTCCACCCTGGGCGCCGTCGCCGGTGTCGTCGCCTCGCTGCTCTGCCCGCGGCTGCGGCGCCGGTTCGGCGAGATCCGGATGACGATGGTCTTCTCCGCGCTCGCCCCCTTCGCCCTCGTCGCCGCGCCCCTCGCCGCCGTCTTCCGCGGCGCGGCCGTCCCCCTCGTCGCCACCGCCCAGATCCTCATCGGCTTCGTCGTGGTCGGCCGGGCCGTCGCCGTCGCCGGACTGCGTGCCCGCGCCACCCCGCTCACCTACATGGGACGCGTCACCGCCGCCAACGGCGTCGTCACCCAGGGCGCCACCCCGCTCGGTGGACTGATCGGCGGTGTCCTCGCCGGCACCTGGTCGACCACGGTCGCCCTCTGGGTCGGTGTGGTCGTCACGGCGATCCCCGTCGTCATCCTGCTGCGCTCGCCGCTCCGTTCGCACCGGACCTTTCCCCCGGAGTGGGAGGTCTGACGGGCCCGACGCCCGCAGCACCCCGCCCCCGTAACCGACCCCATCACGCGGGAGACTCACCGTGAGCGTTCACACCACCACCCTCGATCTCGCCACCGGCGGGGACCCCTTCGGCGACGCCGTCCGGGAGGTCTGGGAGGCAGGTGCCCGGCCGGGCGTCTCCTACGAGATCATCGAGCGCGACGACGGCCTGATCACCGCCAACGACGTCCACCGGTACTTCGCGCCCTACGCCGAGTGGGCCCCGCTCGAACAACAGCTCTGCGAACGGGCCGGACAGCGGGTCCTCGACGTCGGGTGCGGGCCCGGCCGGCACGCCACCCACCTGCTCGAACAGGGCCGCCAGGTGCTCGGCGTCGAGTCCTCGCCCGGCGCCGCCGACATCGCCCGTCGGCGGGGCGTGGAGACGCTCACCACCACCGTCGAGACCCTCACGCCCGACATCGGCAGTTTCGACACCGTGCTGCTCGGCGGCCAGAACATCGGGCTCCTGGGCAACCGCGAGAAGGCCGGGGACATCCTGCGCCGCCTCGCCGCCGTGACCCGCCCCGGCGGCTCACTCCTCGGTGTGAGTGTCGACCCGCACGCCCTGACCAGCGCCTGGAACCGGGCCTACCAGGAGCGCAACCTCGCCGCGGGCCGGCTGGCCGGGCAGCAGCGGCTGCGCATCAGGGACGGTGTGACGTCGACGCCCTGGTTCGACTACCTCTACGCGTCCGCGGCGGAACTCGAATCACTGGCGGACGGGACACCATGGCGGGTCCACGAACTGGTCCGGCACGGAAAGCAATATTTGGCACATCTCACGAGGAGCTGACACATGCCCACACTCAACCGGAGTGTCCTTGAGACGGCCGCGGCGGAGTACGCCGACCAAGGGTTCGCCATCATCCGTGACGTCCTGCCACCGGATCTCCTGGACGAGGCCCGCGCCCATGTCGAGTGGCTGACCCGCAAATACCCGGACCTGCGCCCCGAGCACTTCCACCATCCCCTGATCCGCAACGACGCCTTCTGGGCGCGCCTGGTCTCGGAGCCCCTGCTGGTGGACATAGGGGAGTTCTTCCTCGGCGAGAACCTGGCGTGCTTCACCGCCCACTACATCTGCAAGCCGCCCTACGACGGCCAGCCCGTCCTGTGGCACCAGGACGGCGCCTACTGGACGCTGAGCCCGATGGAAGCCCTGACGGTGTGGCTCGCCATCGACGAGAGCACCACGGAGAACGGCTGCCTGCGCATGATCCCCGGCAGCCACCGGCTGCCGTTGCACAAGCCGTCGGTGCGGACCGACAAGGACAACATGCTGTTCTCCACGGCCGACGAGACCGTGGTGCGGGAGTGGGCCGACGAGCGCGGCGTCGTGGACATCGAGCTCCGGCCGGGCGACGTCTCGATCCACCACCCGAGCCTGCTGCACTGCTCGGAGGCGAACACCTCCGCCAAGCGCCGCTGCGGCCTCGACATCGGCTACATCTCCACCAGCACGCGGATCCGCAGCGAGGGCCTCTACCTCGACCCGCTGCTCGTCCGGGGGAGCGACCCCGCCGCCCTCAACAGCTACCGTCCCTTCCCCGCCTACCAGGAGGGCGAGACGATCCCCTTCGCAGGCCGTGAGGAATGGAACGCGACGGTGGAGCTGCGCAACAAGGAGCTGCCGCAGAGCCGCGCCGCCGTCCGCGAGGGCAGCCCGGTCGAGATGACCCGGCACATGATCGACCGGCTGCGCGCGGGCACCGTGAAGAGCTGACCAGGCGCCGCGCGCCCGTCGTGCGGCACCCTCGAACGCCCGATGGCTCACCGCGCGCATGCGGTGGGCCATCGGGCGTTCGCGGCCGGGGTCAGCCGCCGGCCGGGCGCGGGTTGGTGGCGCGGAACGACGTGACGAGTTCGGCCGCCAGGGTACGGGGGTCCTCGCCGGCCAGGGACTTCTGGAAGCGGGTGATCAGGTCGGCGAGGCGGTCCACGGCCGCGTCGTGCGCGGGGCCGTCGGCCGCCGACACCCCGTACGCGAACTCCCGCCAGTCGGCGGCTTCGAGCAGCCGTTCCTCCAGGGCGCCGCTGAACACCCGCGCCCAGTGCGGGCCCTTGACCACGAGGTTCAGCTGCATGCAGGCGCCGGTCGAGTACGTCTCGTGCCACCAGCCGCGCGGCAGGAACAGCAGCCCGCCGGCCTCCATCGTGACCTCACGGGCGTCGTCCGGCATCCGCTCGGGGAACGGCGCGTGCGCATAGCCGAGTTGACGTTCGTCGGCCTGCTTGCGGTCGCGCGCGAAGCACATCGTCGTCTGGTTCTCGATGCTCGTGTTCGGGGCGAGTCGCCACCGCTTGGAGCCGGACAGGAGCAGCGCGAAGTTCACGTCGAAGTCGCTGTGCAGGGGGACACCGCTCGTGCCCGTCGAGCAGAAGATCTCGCAGGACATCCGGTCGGGCGGCAGCCCCAGCCGCAGCGCCGCCTCGTCGATGAGCCCGGTGAGGCCGGCGAACTCCCGCTCGGCGTGGCGCATGTAGCAGGTGAACCCCGCCCGGTACATCGGCAGTGCGTCGCTGCCGCGCGGCACGCGCGCGTGCGGGCCGTTGCGCTGGATGAGGGAGACCGGGCCGCCGAAGGACCTCAGCACCTCTTCCGCGCTGCCCAGTTCGGGTACCGCCCCGAGGAGCCGCCCGGGGAGCGCGGTCGGCGGTCCCGTGTACGGGGAGTCGGGCCAGTGGTCCGAGAAGAATTGCTCCGGAGTGAGCGGAGCGATGAAATCTGCGAACACCAGTAATCTTCCTCCAAAACAGAGTTCGACGCGCGGAGTAGATCTTTCCGGTCTTCCAGAGGCGTCGATTTGTTGGTCTACCCGTCCTGCGCCGATGTGTCCAGCTTTCACCGGAGCGTGGTGCCGATGTGACGTCAGGGACGGTGTGTGGCAACGTTTCCAGGCCCCTCGGGAAGTATTTCAAGAGGTTTTCAGGGGCTCTCCGAGCACGTCCCGGGAAGTGTTCGGGCGGCTTGGAATCACTTCTATTTCTCCGGCACGCGAAGGTATGGTGCCGATCGCGAGGCGGGTTGATCTCACCAACAAGAGATTGGGCGGTCAGTGACAACTCAGGGCCGGAACACCGATGTCGTGCACCAGCCGCACCAGGCGCGTCAGCCGTCCCGGTCGCACCGGGGAAACGGGACCGTCCCCGTCGCCGTCATCGGTATGGCCTGCCGTTTTCCCGGAGCGCGGAACGTCGACGAATTCTGGCACAATCTGGTCGAGGGACGTGACGTGGTCACCCGCGTGACCGGACCGCGCGGCATCGCGTCCCGCGGACTCCTCGACGATCCCGAGCGCTTCGACGCCGGCTACTTCGGTATGTCCCCGCGCGAGGCCCGCCTCGTCAATCCGCAGCACCGGGTCTTCCTGGAGTGCGCGGTGGAGGCCCTGGAGAACGCGGGCGTGGACCCGGCCCGTCACCCGGGAACCGTCGGCGTGTACGGGGGCAGCAGCGACAACGCCTACGGGCACGTCCTCACCGCCCAGCGGGCACGGCAGCCACCGGTGTCGGCGTACGAGATACGGATGGGCAACGGAGCCGACTTCCTGTGCAGCCGCGTCGCCTACAAGCTCGGCCTGCGCGGCCCCACCGTCGCCGTCCAGGCGGGCTGCGCGACCTCCCTGGTCTCCGTGCATCTGGCGGTCCAGGGCCTGCTCTCGGGCGACTGCGACCTGGCGCTCGCCGGGGGAGCGACGGTGCGCTTCCCGTTCGTGCCGGACGAGGCGACCGAGGCAGGCATCCAGGCACCGGACGGCGTCTGCCGGGCGTTCGACGCGGACGCGCGCGGGGCGGTGGGGGCCGACGGCGTCGGTCTCGTCGTACTGAAACGCCTCGACCGGGCCCTGGCCGACGGCGACCGGATCGACGCGGTCGTCCTGGGCAGCGCGGTCAACAACGACGGCGCCGACCGCATGGGCTTCGCCGCCCCGGGCGTCGAAGGACAGGCCGCCGTGATCGAAGCGGCCCATCGCGCCGCCGACATCGACCCGGCCACCTGCACCTACGTGGAAGCGCACGGCACCGGCACCCCTCTGGGCGACCCCGTCGAGATCGCGGCGCTCACCAAGGCGTTCCGGCGCGGCGGCGAGCGCCGCGCCCCCTGCGGAATCGGCTCCGTGAAGACCGGAATCGGGCACACCGACGCCGCGGCCGGCGCCGCCGGACTGATCAAGACGGTCCTGGCCCTCAAACACGGCCTGCTCCCGCCGAGCCTGCACTTCACCACCCCCAACCCGCAGATCGACTTCGGGGCGGGCCCGTTCCGCGTCGTCACGCAGCCGCGGGAGTGGCGGCCCGAGGGGATGCCGCGCCGCGCCGGAGTCAGCTCCTTCAGCCTCGGCGGCACCAACGCGCACGTCGTCCTGGAGCAGCCCCCCGCCCGGGAGACCGCGCCGCCGTCCGGCCGCTCCTGGCACCTTCTCCCGCTGTCGGCGAAGACCCCGGCCGCGCTGGAACAGACCGTCGCCCGCCTCGCCGCGCATCTGCGGGCCCGCCCCGGGACGCCGGCCGCCGGTCTGGCCCGGACGCTCCAGACAGGGCGTACGGAGCACGCGCGACGGCGGTTCGCGGTCGTGGACGGTGTCGATGACGCCGTCCGCGTGCTCTCCGGGGAACTGCCCGAACGGCTCGTCGGCGCCGCCACCGACACCGCCACCGGCACCGTGCCGGGGCCGGTGGATTTCCGGTGCACGCCGGTGACCGGCGCCGACGTGGCGCGGGAGCGGGATGCCGCCGCCCGGCTGTACGCGGCCGAGCCGACGTTCCGGAGCGCCGTGGACGCGTGCGCGGCGGGCGACGTCTTCGCGGGGTCCGCCCCCGCGCGGACCGTCACGTTCGCCACTCGGTACGCGCTCGCCCGTCTGTGGCAGCGGCGCGGTGTCGCGCCCGCGTCGGTCTCGGGCGAGGGCGTGGCCGGGATGTTGGCGGCGGCCGTGGTGGCCGGGGTGTTCGGGGCGGCTGAGGCGGGACGGCTGGTGGCGGAAGCGGCGGAGCGAGGGCCTGTGGAATCCGAGGACGAGCGGGCCGCGTGGGAGGAGTCGGTCCGGCGGGCCGGCCCCCGGGCGCCCGTACTGCCGCTCCGGGTCGCGAGGGGCGGGACGCAGGTGCGGCGGGTCACGTCGGACGAGGCGGTCGATCCGGCGTACTGGGCCGCGCTCCTGGGCCGGTCGGACACCTCGACGGACGTGCCGGATCCGTACGACGCGGAGGACCGAACCGGCGCTCGCCGCCCGCGAGGCATTTCCCTCGACCTGCGCGCCGAGCGGACCCCCACCGACGAACCGGCCGTGCTCGACGCCGTCGGACGCCTGTGGCTCGCGGGCGCCCCCGTCGACTGGGCGGTACTGCACGACGCCGCCCCCGAGCGCGTCGCCCTCCCGGCCTACCCCTTCGCGGGACAGCGCTACACGGTGGAGACGGACGACCCCGCCCTCGCACAGCGGCCCGGCCCGTCTCCCGCCGCACCCCCGCAGCCGGCCCCGGCCCCGACCGGGGACGGCGACAACGTCGACCGGGTGGCCGCCCTCTTCGCGGAGATCCTCGAACTGCCCCACGTGGAGCCCGACGAGAGCTTCTTCGACCTCGGCGGTGACTCCCTCATCGCCACCAAGTTCGTCGCGCGGGCCCGCGAGGTCTTCCCCGTCGAACTGGTGCCCCGCGCCCTCTTCCAGGCCCCCACCGCCCAGCAGCTCGCCGCCCTCATAGCGGAGCGCCTGGCCGCACGGGGCGCCCGATGAGCGGCTGGACGGTGCGCCGGCACCGCCGACCGGACGCCGCCACCTCCCTCTTCTGCTTCCCGCACGCCGGCGGATCGCCGGGGGAGTACGTGCGCTGGGCCGACGACCTGCCGGATGTCCAGGTCTGGGGAGTCCACCTGCCCGGCCGCACCACCCGCAACGCCGAACCGCCCTTCACCCGCGTCGGACCGCTGGTCGACGCCCTGGTGACCGCCGTCCCCTTCGACGGCGACGGACCGTTCGTCCTCTTCGGGCACAGCCTCGGTGGGCTGCTCGCCTTCGAGACGGCGAAGGAGCTGCGCCGCCGTGGCCGGCGGGGCCCCGACCGCCTGATCGTCTCCTCGTGCCCGGCGCCACCCCTGCCGGCGTTCGGTGAGCCCCTCCACCTGCTGCCCGACGCGGCGCTCCTGCGCGAGATCGAACGGCGCTGGGGCGAGCCCCTCGACCATCTGCGCGGCCACCCGGACCTGCGCGCCGACGCCCTCAGCAGTTTCCGCGCCGACTTCGCGCTCCTGGACAGCTACCGGCCCACCCCGGACGCCCCGCTGACCTGCCCGGTCACCGCGGTCGCCGGGACGGACGAACCGGGCGCCGACACCGTCGCGGCCTGGTCCCGGCACACCACGGGGCCCACCGACATCCGGCTCGTGCCGGGCGGTCACTTCTACTTCCGCACGAGCCGGACCGCAGCCATGAGCGTCGTCCGGGAGACCGTCCTGACGCATTCCCGAGCAGTTCTCGACGAGACGAAAGGAGGCCCGGAGTGGAGCGGATAGGCGTCGTGGGCGCCGGCACCATGGGCCGTGGAGTCGCGCAGCTCTTCGCCGAGCAGGGGCACGAGGTCGTTCTGGTGGACGTCGCGGACCAGGTCCTCGACTCCGCGCGAGCGGAGATCGGCCGGGACGTGCGCTTCGCGCGGCTGCTGCGCCCCGGGACACCGGACCGGGTGCCGGAGGAGGTGGTGGGGCGGATCAGGTTCACCACGGACCTCAAGGAGGTGCGGGGGGTCGACTTCCTCTTCGAGAACACCACCGAGAACTGGGACCTCAAGCGCCCTCTCTACGGCGAACTCGACTCCCTGTGCGCCCCCGACGTGCCCTTCGGCGTCAACACCTCCGCGATCCCCATCACCCGGGTCGCCTCCGCCACCGGGCGGCCCGACCGGGTGATCGGTACGCACTTCATGAACCCGGCGCCCACCAAACCCACCGTCGAGCTGATCCGCGGCCACCACACGTCCGACGAGACCCTGGCGCGCACCCAGGACCTCCTGGACCGTGCGGGCAAACGGCACATCGTGGTCGGGGACTCACCGGGCTTCGTGACCAACCGGGTCCTGATGCTCACGCTCAACGAGGCGATCTTCCTGCTCCACGAAGGCGTCTCCGGAGCCGCCGAGATCGACCGCCTGTTCAAGGAGTGCTTCGGGCACGCCATGGGGCCGCTGGAGACCGCGGACCTCATCGGCCTCGACACGGTGCTGCTCTCGCTCGACGTCCTGTGCGACAGCTTCGACGACCCCAAGTACCGCCCGTGCCCGCTGCTGCGCAAGCTGGTCGACGCGGGGCTCCTCGGCAGGAAGACGGGCCAGGGCTTCCACCGCTACGACACCCCCCGGGGCCGCCCCACGCCACAGCGTCACGACCCCCACCAGCGCCACGAAACCCACCGGAACGACGACGACACCCACCAGACCCACGAGTCCGACGAGTCGGGAGAGCGACGGCATGGTTGAGGACGACAAGCACCTGATCCGCGCGTTCATCGGCTCGCACGTCGGCGAGGAGTCCGTGGACGACGACGTGGACCTCTTCGCGAGCGGATACGCGACCTCGCTCTTCGCCGTCCAGCTCGTCATGTGGGTCGAGCAGACCTTCGACCTGGTGGTGGGCGGCGAGGACCTCGACTTCGCGAACTTCTCTTCGGTCGACGCCGTCGCGGCCTTCGTGGACGGCAAGCGCGCCACCGTCGGAGGTGGGGCGTGGACTTCGAACTGAGCCCGGAGCAGCGCCGGTTGCGCAAGGACGTCATCGCCTTCGCCGAGCGGGAGCTCGGCAAGGACACCCCGGCCGACGACCGCGAAGCCCGCTTCCCGCGCGCCGACTGGGAGAGGTGCGCCGCCTTCGGCGTGCTCGGCTGGCCCGTGCCCGAGGAGTACGGCGGCGCCGGCCTCGACCCGCTGACCACGATGATCGCCCTGGAGGCACTCGGCTACGGATGCCGGGACAACGGCCTCGTCTTCGCCGTCAACAACCACCTGTGGGCCTGCACGATTCATCTGCTGCTCCACGGCAGCGACGAGGTGAAGCGCGCCTACCTGCCGTCCCTGTGCGCCGGCACCCTCATCGGCGCCCAGGCACTCTCCGAACCCGAGGCCGGCTCCGACCTGCTCGGCATCACCACCGTGGCGCGCCGCGACGGCGACGTGTACCGGCTCGACGGCACCAAGTGCTTCATCAGCAACGGACCGGTGGCCGACGTCTTCGTCGTCCTCGCCCGCACCGGCGACGAGGGCAGGAAGCAGAACCAGCTCACCGCGTTCGTCGTCACCGCCGACCTGCCCGGCGTCGTCAAGAAGGCCGAACTGTCGAAGATGGGCCTGCGGTCCACCCCGATGGGCGTGATCGAGTTCGACGGGACGCCGGTGCCCGCCGCGAACGTCCTCGGCCGGGAGGGCGGCGGCTACGGCGTCTTCACCTCGTCCATCGAGTGGGAGCGTTCCTTCATGTTCGCGCCGCAGGTCGGCGCCATGGAGCGGCTCCTGGACGCGTCCGTGCGGCACGCCAACTCCCGTGAGCAGTTCGGACGTTCGATCGGAAACTTCCAGGCCGTCTCCCACGAGATAGCCGACATGAAGATCCGTCTCGAACTGGCGCGGATGCTCCTCTACCGGGTCGGCTGGCTGAAGCGCGAGGGCCGGCTCGCGCTCCTGGACGCCACCATGGCCAAGATCTTCGTCAGCGAGAGCCTGGTGCGGACCGCCATGGCGGCCGTCGAGGTGCACGGCGCCCGCGGCTACCTCACCGACGAGGGCATCGAGCGGGAACTGCGCGACGCGCTCGCCGGACCCATCTACGCCGGAACCAACGCCGTGCAGCGCGGCATCCTCGGCGAACTCATCGGAGTGCGCGGCGCGTTGTCGACCGGGGAGCCGCGATGACCCGGATAACGCTCGACGCCCCGGTCCCCGCCGCACTCGCCGACGAACTCGCCAAACGGATCTACTTCGTCTCCGACCGGATCACCGACTTCACCCTGATCCGCTCCGGGGACACGGTCACCGCGGTCGACGTCACCACACAGGACGCGGCGGCGGCCGACCTCGACGCGCTCACCCGCAAGCTGCACCTGGTCGTCGCCAACGACGTCCTGAGCCAGCGCCAGGTGGAGCCCAAGGTGGTGTGGCGCTCCGCCGAGGGCGGCGCGGTCCGGGACGTCTTCCCCGAACTCCTGGCGCGAGGCGTCGCCGCGGAGCTGGGCGAGGGGCAGATCGCGCTCGGCGAACCCGTCCTGTCCCTGATGGACCACCTCGACGCCGAGATACGCGCCCTCGTCCTGGACGAGTTCGACGCCCACGAGTTCCGCTACCCGACCCTGATGTCCGCCCCCGCGCTGCGCCGCACCGGCTACTTCGAGTCCTTCCCGCAACTCCTCATGCTGGTCTCACGGCTGCACGGCGACGTCGACACCTACCGCGCCTTCCTGGACACGCTGACCGGCGGCGACGGGGACGACGGCGGCGATCTCGCCGCGGCCCTGCGCGAAAACACCGGCGACATCGACCACGTCCTGCCGCCCACCATGTGCTTCCACACCTACCACCAGTACGCCGACGGTCCACCGCCCGCCCCGAACACGGTGGTCACCTCCCGTGGCAAGGCGTTCCGGTACGAGTCCCGCTACCGCCGCTCCCTGGAACGGCTCTGGGACTTCACCATCCGCGAGATCGTCTTCCTCGGCACCCCCGACTTCGTCCTCGCCTCCCGCGCCCGGCTGATGGAACGCGCCTACGCCCTGACGGAGTCGCTCGGACTCGGCGGCCGGTGCGAGGTGGCCGGCGACCCGTTCTTCCTCAACGAGTCCGCGGCCGTCCGGGCCTGGTCCCAGCGGCTCCTGGAGATGAAGTACGAACTCCGGCTGCCCCTGGACGACGAGCGGGACGTGGCCGTCGCCTCCTTCAACTACCACGAGCAGTTCTTCGGGAAGTCGTTCGGCATCCGCGACGCGGGCGAGCGGCCCGTGTTCACCGGCTGCGCCGGTTTCGGCCTCGAACGCCTCACCTACGCCTTCCTCTGCCGGCACGGCGTCGACCCCGCACGCTGGCCCGCCCACGTGCGCAAGGCGGTGGCCCGATGAGCGGACCGCCCCGCCTGCTGACCCTCAGCGCACCGACACCGGACGCCCTGGAGCGAGCCAGCGACGCACTCGCCGACCGGCTCCACACCCTGGACGACGGCGCCGCCGCCCCGGCACCGGACCTCCCCGGGGCCACGGCGCCCCCGGGAACCGTACGCCGCGTGCTCGTCGCCACCTCGGCGGCCGACGCGGCACGGTGGCTGCGCCGACGCGACCCCCGCCGCGTCTTCACCGCGGGCCCCGGAACCTGCGCCTCCCGCGTCTTCCTGTTCTCCGGGGTCGGCGACCAGTACCCGGGCCTGGGCGCCGGCCTGTACCGGTGCGTGCCCGCCTTCCGCCGCGAACTCGACCGCTGTCTGCGTCCGCTCGCCACCGACCACGGCCTCGACCTGCGCCCCGTGCTCTTCCCACCGGAGGCCGACCCGGCGGCCGACGACGCACGCCCCGACCTCGCGGCCCTCTTCGAGCGGCGCGAGAAGCCCCAGGAGATCCATCGCACGGTCGTCGCCCAGCCGCTGCTCTTCGCGATGCAGTACGCGCTGTCGAAGGCCCTGTCGGACCTCGGCGCCGAACCGACCGCGCTGGCCGGGTACAGCGTCGGCGAGTACGTCGCCGCCTGCGTCGCCGGGGTCTTCTCCCTTCAGGACGCGCTGCGTCTGGTCGCAAGCCGCGCCCGGCTCGTGGAGGCGCTGCCGCAGGGCGCGATGCTCGCCGTCACGGCCGGAGCCGACGAGGTCACCCCGCACCTCGCGCCCGGCGTGTCGCTCGCCGCGCTCAACAGCCCCGGACAGACCGTGCTGTCCGGCCCCGTCGAGGCCGTCGAGGAGAGCGCGCGGACCCTCGCCGCACGCGGCGTGGCCTGCCGCCGCCTCGCGACCACCCACGCCTTCCACTCCACGATGACCCGGCCACTGACCGAACCCCTCGAAGCGCTCCTCGCGACGATGCCGATCGCGGCCCCCCGCCTGCCCGTACTCTCCAACGCCACCGGCACCTGGCTGCGCGCCGACGAGGCCACCGACCCCGGCTACTGGGCCCGGCAGCTGAGCCGCACCATCCGGTTCGCCGACCAGCTGGCCGAGGTGTGGCGGCTGCCCGACCCGATGCTGGTCGAACTGGGCCCGGGCCAGGCACTCTCCCGTCTCGCGCTCGCCCATCCGGGGCGCCCCGCGGACGCCGCCGCCCGGGTGGTGCAGACGATGCCGGGCCAGTTCGAGAGCCGTACCGAACGCGAACTGCTGCTCGGCGCGGCAGGCCGGCTGTGGGCCGCCGGAGTCGAGATCGACTGGAGTGCCGTGCGATGGGAGTGAACGACATCGCGCCGCCGAGAGCAGAAGGGAACGCACCAGTGAGCGGTCGGACCACGCGCACCGGCAGAACAGCGCCCGCATTCCGCACCGGCCCCCACCCGGAGCCCGTTCCGCTGTCGTGCTCGCAGGAGCGGCTGTGGTTCCTGCTGCACCTCAACCGGGGCATGCGCGCCTATCAGTTCCAGGCGACCCTCGAACTCACCGGAACGCTCGACGCCGCCGCCCTCGCGAAAGCACTCACCGAGGTGGTCAGGCGCCACGAGGTCTACCGCACGACCTTCGCCGCCGGCCGCGAGGGACCGCGACAGATCGTCCACCCGCCGTTCCCCGTCGAGCTGCCCGTCGAGGACCTGCGCGACGCCGCCGACCCCGAGGAGGCCGCCCGCGCGGCGGTGCGCGAGGCCGTCCGCGTCGACCTCCCCTTCGACCGGCTCCCGCTGGTCGACTGGCGGCTCCTGCGCACCGGGCCCGACCGGCACGTCCTGCTCCACCTCGAACACCATCTGATCCACGACGGCTGGGGCTTCAACGTCTTCGTCGAGGAACTGTGCTCCCTGTACGGGGCCTACGCGCAGGGCCTGCCGTCACCGCTGCCCGAACCCGCGCTCCAGTTCGCCGACTACGCCGTCTGGCAGCGCGAGTGGCTCCGGTCGGCGGACGCCGAGCGACAACTGGCGTACTGGACACGCCAACTCGACGGCGTGCCGCCCTACTTCGACCTGCCCACCGACCGGCCGCGCACCGCGCGCCGCCGGTTCACCGGCGACACCCTGCGCGTCACCGTCCCGGCCCGCGTCGCCGACCAGGTCCGCGACCTCGCCAGGCGCGAACGCGTCTCCCTGTTCACGGTGATGCTCGCCGCCTTCCAGGTCCTGCTGCACGGCTGGTCCGGCAAGGACGACTTCTGTCTCGGGACCGGCATCGCGGGCCGCGGCCGCCCCGAGACCGAGAACCTCCTCGGCATGCTCGTGAACACCGTCGCGCTCCGCGCCGACCTCCGCGACGCCCCCACCTTCCAGGAACTGCTCACACGCGTTCGCGCGACCACGCTCGGCGCCGTCCAGCACCAGGAACTCCCCTTCGACCAGGTGGTCACCGCGCTGCGTCCGCCCCGCATCCCCGGCCGACAGCCCCTGTCCGAGGTCGCGTTCGCCTTCCACGACTCGCCGCTGGGCGCCGTGACGATGCCGGGACTCGACGTCGCGGTGACCGTCGGCGTCACCAACGGCAGCGCCAAGTTCGACCTCAGCGTCGTCGCGATCCCCCGCGCCGAGCAGGCGATCGGCAAGGGCGAGAACACCGAGCGGGACGTCGAGCTCATCTGGGAGTACGACCGCGAGCTGTTCGACGCCGAGACCGTCGCGCAGGCGGCCCGCCGCTACGAGGACCTCCTGGCCGCCGTGGCCGCCGACCCGCACCAGCGCCTCGCCACCCTGACCGCGCCACCGGAGGAACGATGACCGAGGACGACACCCTGTTCGCGGTGCGCGACGCCTGGGCCGAGACCCTGGCGCTCGACCCCGACGACGTACCGATCGACGTGGGCTTCTTCGACGCCGGCGGCAACTCGCTGCTCCTGGTGATGCTCTCCGAGCAGCTCGCGGACGTCGCCGGGCACCCGCTGCCCGTCGCGGACCTCTTCCAGCACCCGACCGTGCGCGCCCAGGCGGAGCTCCTCGCGGGTGGCCGGTGAGCAGCACCCTCTACGAGGTGTTCGCCGACACCGCCGAGCGCCGGCCGGACGCGCCGGCCGTCGAGCTGCCCGGTCGCACCCTCACCTACCGCGAGCTGGGACAGGCCGCCGACGCCCTCGCACAGCGGATCAGGGCCGTGCGGCCGACCGTCGCACGCGTCGGGCTGCTGGCCACCCGCAGCACGGTCGCCTTCGCCGGCTATCTGGCCACGCTCCGGCTCGGCGCGGCTGTCGTGCCCCTCAACCCCGAGCACCCCGACGACCGGCTCGCCCGCGTCCGGGAACAGGCCGCCGTGGACGTCGTCGTGGCCGACGCCGCCGCCGTGCGCGGCAGCGACCACGCCTGGGCGAACGGCCTCCCAGTCCTTTCGCTCACCGACGACGACGTCCTCGCCGCCGCACCGGACGGCACGCTGCCGCCGTACCGTCCCGACCCCGACGCCACCGCCTACGTCCTGTTCACCTCCGGCACCACCGGACGCCCCAAGGGCATGCCACTGCGGCACCGGCACGTCCTGCCCTTCGTCCGCGAGTGCCTCGCCCGGTACGAGGTCGGACCGGGATGCCGTATGTCGCACACCTTCGACCTGAGCTTCGACCCGTCCGTCTACGACCTCTTCGTCACCTGGGCCGGCGGCGCCGTCCTGGTCGTGCCCGGCCGCGGCGAGATGTTCAGCCCCGTCGACTACGCGGCGGGGCGCGCCCTGACCCACTGGTTCTCCGTGCCCTCCGCCATCTCCGTCAGCGCCCAGCTCGGCCGGCTGCCCACCGGGCCGACCACCGGGGCCACCCCGCCCGGCGCGATCACCGCCCTGCGCTACAGCGTCTTCGGCGGCGAGCAGTTCACCCTCGACCAGGCGCGCGCCTGGCACGCCGTCGCCCCCGGCTCCCGTATCGACAACGCCTACGGACCCAGCGAGGCCGCCGTCGCCTGCGCCGCCTACCGGCTGCCCCGCGACCCCGCCCACTGGCCCCGTACCTCCAACGGCACCGTCCCCATCGGCCAGGTCTTCGACCACCTGGAGCCGCTGCACGACGCGGGCACCGGTGAGCTGTGCGTACGCGGACCCCAGCGCTTCGACGGCTACGTGGACCCCCGCGACGACACCGGACGCTTCCACGGACCCGCGGACGGCGGACGCCCGGGGCCCGAGCACTTCTTCCGCACCGGCGACCGGGTCGGCGTCGAGGACGGCCGGCTCGTCCACCTGGGACGCCTCGACGACCAGGTGAAGATCCGCGGCCTGCGCGTGGAACCCGGCGACGTCGAGGCGACCCTGCGCCGACTGCCCCAGATCCACGACGTCGTCGTGACCGCCGTGCGCCGCGACGACATCGCCGAACTGGTCGCCTGCTACACCGGCGAGGCCGTACCGCCCCGCGACCTGGTCCGCGCCCTGCGCACGAGTCTCCCCGTCCATCTCGTGCCGCGGCGCTTCCTGCACCTGGCGACCCTGCCCCTCAATGCCAACGGCAAGACCGACCGGCAGGCGCTGCGGGCCCTCGCCGACCGGGCCGCGCGTGCCGGGATGCCCTGAACCCCCACCACCCCGGCCGACCGGGACCGGAGCGACCACCCGAACCAGTAACTGGAGGAGCTGACATGGGCCTGCTGCGTGGCGCCGCGACCCCCTACCCCGCGGACTCGACCATCCCCGAGCGCTTCGCCGAACAGACGCGGGCCCGCCCCGACGAGGTCGCCGTCGTGGACGGCGCGCACTCCCTCACGTACGCCGAACTCGACCGGCGCTCCGACCGGCTCGCCCACCTGCTGCGTGAGCGCGGCGTCGGCGACGAGACCCGGGTGGGCGTCCTCCTCGACAGCGGCCACGAGATGATCACCGCCCTCCTCGCCGTCCTCAAGGCCGGGGGCGCCTACGTCCCCGTCAACCCCGGATACCCACGCCGCCGCCAGGACGACATGCTGGCCGACGCGGGCGCGAGCGTCGTCGTGCGCGCGCAGGACGTCCGGGCGGCCGCCGCGCGGGACACGGACGGCGGCGTCGAGCCGGTGGCGGGGCCGCGCTCCCTCGCGTACGTCCTGTTCACCTCGGGGTCCACCGGCAGGCCCAAGGGCGTGATGATCGAGCACCGGTCCGTGCTGCGGCTCGTCTGCGGCGGCGACGTCGTCCCGCTCGGCCCCGACGAGCGGATCGCGCAGGTGGCCGACCCGTCCTTCGACGCCTTCACCTACGAGGTCTGGGGCGCCCTGCTCAACGGCGCCACCCTCGTCGTCGTCCCCCGCGAGGTGGTCCTCGCACCCGGCGAGCTGAAGCGGACGCTCGATACGCACCGCATCACCACCCTGATCCTCACCTCGGCCCTGTTCACCGAGGTCATGGCCGACCGGCCCGACAGCTTCGGCGGCCTGCGCAACCTCGTCGTGGGCGGCGACGTGCTCAACGTCGCCCGAGCCCGCCGGCTCACCTCCGGCGCGCCCGCCGACCGGCCCGACCGCTTCGTGAACGGCTACGGCCCCACCGAGACGACCGTCTTCGCGGTGCGCGGCCAGGTCGACACCGTCCCCGCCGACGCGACCGCCGTGCCCATCGGCGGACCCGTCGCGAACACCTCCTGCTACGTCCTCGACAAGGACCTCAAGCCGGTGCCCGACGGCACCACCGGCGAACTCTTCATCGGCGGCCCCGGCGTCGGCAGGGGCTACGTGGGACGTCCCGACGAGACCCGGGAACGCTTCCTGCCCGACCCCTTCGCCGACGAGGACCGAGCCGTGATGTACCGCACCGGCGACCTGGTCACCGCCCGCGCCGACGGCACCCTCGACTTCGTCGGCCGCGCCGACCACCAGGTCAAGATCCGCGGCTACCGCGTCGAGCCCGGCGAGGTGGAAGCCGTCCTCACCACCCACCCCGGCATCCGGCAGGCGGCGGTCACCGTGGACGAGTCCACCGGCGACCGGCGCCTGGTGGCTCATGTGGTGCCCGCCGCGACCGACGGCGCACCCGACGGACTGCGCGAGTTCCTCGCCGGCACGCTGCCCGAGTGGATGATCCCGGCCGCGTTCCTCGCCACGCCCCAACTGCCCCTGACCGTCGCCGGAAAGGTCGACCGCCTCGCTCTCCAGGCGCTGCCGGTGGCCGCCCCCGACGCCGGTGCCGAAGCACCCCGCACCGACCTCGAACGCCGCCTCGCGGCAACCACCGCCGACATCCTGGGCCTCGCGTCCGTCGGCCTGACCGACGACTTCTTCGCGCTCGGCGGGCACTCGCTGCTCGCCATGCGGCTGGTTTCCCGGGTCAACGACACGTTCGACGCGGATGTGGACCTCGGGGAGTTCCTCTACGACCCGACCGTGCTCAGGCTGGCCGCCGAGGTGTCCCGTGAGCGATGACCGCGAGGTCTCGCCCGCCCAGCGGAAGGTGTGGATACTCGACCGGTTCCGCCCGGGATCGGCCGTCTACACCGTCCCCCTGATCTACCGCGTCGACGGCGACCTGGACGTCGCGGCGCTCGACCGTGCCCTGAGCGAGGTGGTCCGCAGACACGAGGTGTTGCGGACCGTCTACCGGATGCGGGCGGGCGCCGTGCGTCAGGTCGTCCGTCCGGCCGGGACGGTGAACGTCCCTGTCGTGGACGTCTCGGGGCACGCGGACCCGGATGCCGAGGCGCGCCGCCGCGCCGACGCGGAGGGCAGGCAGCCGTTCGACCTGGCGGCAGGACCGGTCATCAGGCCTTTGCTCCTGCGCGCCGCCCCCGACCGGCATCTGCTGTGCCTGACCCTCCATCACATCGCCTGCGACGGCGGGTCGCTGCAGATCCTGGAGCACGAACTCTCCGTCTGCTACCGGGCGGCGCGACGGCGGGAGCCGTCCGGGCTCCGGCCCCTCGACGAGCAGTACGCCGACTTCGCCGCGTGGCAGGCGAGCCGGCTGACGCAGGCGAGGACCGGGCCGCTGGTCGAGCACTGGCGCACCCACCTCGCCGGACTCCCCGCCCCCGCGACCCTCCCGGCCGACCGCGAACGCCCCGCCGTCCAGGGGGTGTTCGGCGGACATGTGCGCTTCGCCGTCGAGCCGGCGGTGACCGACCGGACGGTGACGCTCGCCAAGGCGTGCCGGGCGACGCCGTTCGCCGTGCTGCTCGCGGTGTACGCGGCCCTCGTGCGGCTGCGCGGCGGCGGCGCCGATGTGGTGATCGGGGCGCCGGTGACGTCCCGGCAGCGCGAGAGCCACCACCGGATGATCGGCATGTTCGTGAACACGCTCGTCCACCGCGTCGACGTGTCGGGGCAGCCCACCTTCGAGGAGCTCGTGCACCGGGCCCGTGACGAGAGCCGCCGAGCGATGGCGCACCAGGCCGTGCCGTTCGACCTGCTCGTGGACGAGTTGAAGCCCGTACGCGACCCGGGCTTCAACCCCGTCTTCCAACTCATGCTGGGCTACCAGGAGGCCGCCCGTGAGAAGGGTGCTGGGGGTGGCCTCACGCTGTCCGGCTGCGCGGTGCGCGGGGAGTTCGGCGACACCGCGACGGCCAAGGTCGACCTCTCCCTGACCGTCACACGCTCGGGCGCGGGCTGCTCGGGGCGCCTTGAGTACAACACCGACCTCTTCGAGGCGGCGACAGCACGGGACATCGCCGAACAGTTCCGTACGATCCTCGCCGCGGGCACCGCCGATCCACAGTTCAGGCCGGGGGAGCCGGACAGGCTCTAGGCAGCGGTGCGCCGGAACTCGTAGAGCACGTACACCAACGACGTCAGGCCGCTGCCGTCGCCGCTGCGGGGGCCCGAGAAGTCCGCAGGGAGGGCGATCTCCTCCCTGCGGTACACGGACGCGGTGAACCCCGACCGCGCGGCCAGCTCGTGGAGGCGCTGCGGATTTCCGAGGGTCTCGCTGAAGCCCAGGAAGACGCGCGTGGTGTCGGACATGTGCTGTTCGAGGCCGGCGAAGAACGCGCCGTGCATCTTGTAGTCGGAATCGAAGGCCGCGTAGTCGATCTGGCTTCGGTAGTCGTGCCCGACCGGCGCCTCGACGAACGGTGAATTCCAGTAGATCAGGTCGAACGTCGTGCCCTCGTCGAGCCCGGAGAACAGATCGCTGGTCAGCGTGGTGACCTTGTCGCCCACACCGTGCCGCGTCGCGTTCAGCTCGGCCGTTTCGGCCGCCGCCGGATTGATGTCGAGGGCACAGACCCGCGAACAGCCCCGCATCGCCGCGATGACGGCCGTCACGCCGGCGCCGCAGCCGACTTCGAGGAAGCTGTCGACCTCCTCGTAGGGCAGCCAGGACGTGAAGAGCTTCGTGGCGACCGCGTTTCCCGGCCACACGTCGGGGAGCAGATGCCATTCGAGGTCGAAGACCGTGAAGGTGTCCTGCGGCGGACGCTCCCGGAAACGGGAGAGGTCCCACTGCCCCACGTCGTAACTGAACTCATTGAGCATGTGGACTCCTGTCGGGTCTCGCGGCCGGCCGGGCGCGCGTCACGAGCTCCGACGCGGCTCCAACGGATCATCCACGCCGCCGAAACCTCCGTCAACGGCGTTCCAGGCCGGTGTCGAACGGCTGAAAAGCGATCTGACGGGCAGTGAAATGATCTTCCGTGGAAGGTGGGGCCGGAGATCGGCCGCGAACATGAAATCCGTGTGTATGCGGAGCGAAAGACTTCGTTCCGTGCCAAAGCCCAAGGGTGGCCCGAGCCCCGTCCACCGGGCTACTGGCGTTCGCCGTCTCCTGGGCTGAGCTGCTGCATCCGGTCCACTCCTGACATGGGTCCGCGACTGCGCGTATGGGCCAGGCCCTGCCACCGCGCCGCGATGTCCGCGGTGCCCACGGGGAGATCGAACTGGTCGAGGATCCGCATGACGATGTGGTCCACGAGGTCGCTGATGCCGTTCGGGATGTCGTAGAAGGCCGGCATCGGGGGGACGATGCGGACTCCCATGCGGGAAAGGGCGAGCATGTTCTCCAGATGGATCTCGTTGAGCGGTGTTTCCCGGGGGACGAGGACCAGCGGACGGCGTTCCTTGAGTGTGACGTCGGCTGCGCGGGCGATCAGGTTGTCGGCCAGGCCATGCCGTACCGCCGCAAGCGTCTTCATGCTGCACGGGACGATGACCATGCCCGTGACCGGAAAGGAGCCGGACGAGATCGTGGCGCCCAGATCGCCGAACTTGTGTGTCACATCGGCGAGTTCGGCGCAGTGCCTGCTGGTGCAGGACGTCTCCACCTCGATGGTGGAGCGGGCCCAGGTGCTCAGCACCAGATGGGTTTCCACCTGCGGCACCTCCCGCAGGATCTCCAGCAGGCGGACAGCGATCGGGGCCCCGGTGGCGCCGGTGACTCCGACGATGAGGCGGGTGGGGGAAACGGTTGTCACGGCGGGCTCCTGTTGCGGCGGAAGAGGACGGACTGGGGGGAGGGGGCGCGCCGCCCCCTCCCTTGCGGTGCCGGGCTACATCGACAGGACGCCCGCCCAGCGCTCACGCAGCTCGTCGCGGGTCGTCTCGTCGACGCGGTTGGCTGCCGGGTACTGGTCCTTCCATGCGAACGGCTTGCACGCGTCGATCAGCACGATGCCCATCGACAGGTCGCCGGCGGCGCGCTTGTCGGGCGACAGCCGCGGGTCGATGGCGGTGGTGGGCGCGCGCAGCACCTGGATGGACTCGGACGGGTCGACGCGGGTGAACATCGCCCACAGGACGTGGTTGACGTCGGTGATGTCGATGTCCTCGTCGACCACGACGAAGTACCGCTCCATGCCGCCGGTGCGCTTGCGCCCGGCCGCCGCGAGCAGTGCGTGCATGGCGTCGCCCGCGCCGGTCTGCTCGATGGAGACGACCATCATGAGCTGGCGGGCGTAGGCCCACACGCCCTTGATGTTCTGGACGCCGGAGGCCTCCAGATGATCCCAGGTCACCGATGCCGAGTACAGCGGGACGGCCTGGTCACCGGCCGGGACGGTCGGGAGCATCGGCGGGGCGCCCAGGATGATCGGGTCGTTCCGGTGCATGATCCGGTCGACCCGGACCACGGTCTCCTGGCCCGAGTGCGTGTAGTAGCCGGTCCACTCCCCGAAGGGTCCCTCCAGCACGGACTCCTCCTCGACCGGCGGCAGTTCGCCCTGGATCACGATCTCCGCGTACGCCGGGACCGGAAGGTCGCTGCCCGGTGCGTACAGGACCTCGACACCCTGCCCGCGGAGTCCGCCCGCCAGGTCGTACTCCGACATCCCGGACGGTGCGGCGATCGCCGCGGCGGTCGACAGGATCGGGTCCTGGCCCACCACCACCGCGATCGGGCAGGTCCGGCCACGCTTCCAGTACTTCTCGGCAATCGCCTTGGCGTGCCGGTTGCCGAGCATCCACAACGAGAGCCGGTCCGGGCCCTGGACACAGGCCCGGTAGGTGCCGACATTGACCCAGCCGCTGTCGGGGTCGCGGGTGATGACCATGCAAGCGGTGCCGATGTAGCGGCCGCCGTCCCCGTCGTGCCACTGCGGCGTGGGGAAGATGCCGAGATCCACGTCGTCGCCGACCAGGACGTTCTCCAGGACCGGGCCCGTGGCGACCTCCACCGGAGGGATGGGTTCGAGCTGCTTGCTCAGGTCCTTCCAGGCCCGCACGATGTCGAGCTTCGGGGTGTCGTGGGGCAGCCCGAGCGCCACTGCGGTCCGGGCAGCGGTCCCCATGAAGTTGGTGAACACACGGTGCCCCGCCGGGTAGCCGGGGATGTTGTCGAACATCAGCGCGGGGCCTTCCTTCTCCGCCATCAGTTCGGTGATACCGCCGATGTCCAGGTCCCGGTCCGCGCCGTCGATCCGGAGGACCTCGTCCTTCCCGAGCGTCTCCGTCATGTGGTCGATGTAGTGCCGAAGGTCACGGAATGCGTTCATGTGTCGTCGGGGAGCCGGGCAGTACACCCGTGCCTCCCGTCCTCCTCTTCTCTTGCGTGACGGCGGCGGCTGCGCATGGAGCAGTTGCCCACAGGGGGCAGCTTCGCGAGGGCAGTCACCGCGCGGGCCTGCATCGCCAGGATCCGGACCGGCCCGGACCGGGTGCAACGAGCCCGGACACGGATGCCGGATATTGCGCAAGTTAGAGTCTGGATGCGTGGAATGCATCGATCTCCAGCTCATTCATGCACTACAGATTGATGGTCGCGCACCACTGCGCCGGATTGCCTCAGTACTGGGCATCTCCGACCAGATGGTCGCCCGCCGCTACGCCCGGCTGCGCGAGACGGCCGGGCTCCGAGTCGTGGGCCGACTCAATCCCCGCCCCGTCGGGCAGACCGTGTGGGCACTTCGGCTGCAGTGCGTCCCCAGCGCCTCGCTCGGCCTGGCCCAGGCACTGGCCGAGCGCGAGGACACGCGATGGGTACAGCTCGCCTCCGGCGGAACCGAGATCATCTGCCACCTCGCAGTGCACAGCGACAGCGACCGGGACGCGCTGCTGATGGACAGGCTCCCTTCGAGCCGCCGGGTCAGCTCGATCACCGCGCACCGCATGCTGAGGCTGTTCAAGGGCGGCCCGACCACCTGGGACGGTCCCACTTCCGCGCTGAGCCGGGAACAGATGGACGCACTCGCGCCCTCCTACCCGACCCCTCACTCCCAGGCGGCGCCGGTCGAACTCACCGATCTCGACCACGTCCTGCTCGCCGCGCTGAACCGCGACGGCCGCGCGCCGCACGCCGCGCTGGCCGTCGAGGCCCGCTGCCACGAGTCGACGGTGCGCCGCCGCATCGCGCACCTGCGCACGGCCGGAGCACTCTTCTTCGTGCTGGACGTGGACGAGCGTCTACTGGGCAACCCGGACGGCACCGCCATCTGGATGTCGGTGCAGCCCTCGCAGCTCGCCGCCGCCGGCGCCGCGCTGGCGGGCCACCCCGAAGTGGCGTACGCCGCCGCCACCACGGGGCGGACCAACCTCCTGGCCAACGTCCTCTGCTCCGACGACGAGTCCCTCTACGCGTACCTCTCCGACCGCATCGGTGCTCTCCTGGGCGTCGACACGGTCGAGACCGCCCCGATCATCCGCACCCTCAAGCGCGACGGCGCCGTCGCACGCAACCACGGCCTCGGGATCGGTGCGCGCCGTTGACCGTGTGTCCGGGGTCCCCGGCACCCCGACGCGTTGACCCCCCAGCGACGTGAAGGCACGCGTCCACAGCACGAAGGGCACCCGCCGGGGCGGGTCACCCGTGCCGGGAGTATCGCGCTGTGCGCCGTGAAGACCAGGGAGGCAGGCTGACTCCGTCCGCCGCGATGGTTGGAAGGACCGGGGGCGTGTGTCAGGCCCGCAGAAAGGCAAGGACTGCCAGCACCCGCCGGTGGCCCTCGGTATCCACGGGCAGGTCCAGCTTGGCGAATATGTTGCCGATGTGCTTGTTGACGGCCGCCTCGCTGATGAACAGGTGTGCCGCGAGGCCGGCGTTGGTGCGGCCCTCCGCTATCAGCCCGAGCACCTCGCGCTCCCGAGGGCTCAGCCGCTCCAGCGGGTCCTGGCGCAGCCGGACCAGCTGGTGGATGACCTCCGGGTCCACCACCGCTCCGCCGGCGGCGACTCGTTCGATCGCGGCCACGAAGTCGGTCACCGCGCTCACCCGCTCCTTGAGGAGGTAGCCCACACCCGCCCCGCCGCCCGAGTCGAGCAGGCGAAGGGCGTAGGAGCGTTCGACGTACTGGCTGAGGACGAGCACGGGCAGGCCGGGGAACTCCTCGCGCAGCCTCACCGCGGACCGCAGCCCGTCGTCACTGAGCGACGGCGGCATCCGTACGTCGGTGACGATCAGGTCGGGACGGTCGGCGCGTACCGCCTCGACCAGGGCGTCGGCGTCCCCGACGGCTGCCACCACCTCGTGGCCGACCCGTTCCAACAGCCCGACCAGGCCCTCGCGCAACAGAACGGCGTCCTCGGCCACGATCAGGCGAAGCGACACGGAACCTCCACATGCAGCAGGGTGGGACCACCGGCAGGACTCGACACGCGCATCCGGCCGTCGAGCGCCGTGACGCGGTCCGCGAGCCCGGTCACGCCGCTGCCCGCTTCCGGGGCGACCCCGCCGTGACCGTCGTCCGTGATGTCGAGGATCAACAGATCGGAATGGTACCGGCCCCGTACCTGCGCGGTCGTGGCCCCGCTGTGTCTGGCGATGTTCGTCATGGCCTCGTTGATCAGGTAGTACATGGTCGTTTCCAGCTTCCTGGGCAGCCGCTCGGGCAGCCGCAGGTCCACCGTCACCGGGATCGGGAACCGGCCCGCGTAGTCCTCGATCGCCGCGACCAGTCCGTGATCGGCCAGCACGGGCGGGTTCAAGCCCCGGATCAAGGACCGCAACTCCTGGTGGGCGGTGGAGAGCTGACTCTCCGCCCGGGTGAGCAGCTCGGCCTGCGGGGAGCCTTCCCGGGTCTCCAGGCGCAGCAGTCCCAGGGTCATCCCCAACGAGACGAGCCGCTGCTGTGCCCCGTCGTGCAGATCGCGCTCGATACGCACCCGCTCGGCGTCGAAGGAGTCGAGCAGCCGCGACTGCGAGGCGCGCACCTCGCGCAGTTCCTCCCCGAGCTCCCGGTCGCGCGGGGCGAGGAAGGAACGTGTCATGGCGGCACGCGCGCCCGCCCACGAGGTCACGGTGTAGGGCGAGGCGAGCAGCACGATCCCTCCGAACACCGCCCAGGGCCAGGTCGTGCTGTCCAGCGAGGCGAAGGTCAGGGCGGGCACGCCGAAGGAGAAGCCGAGGACCAGCAGGTCCAGCCACCACAGCGCCGCCGCCGACAGCAGCGTGAACATCAGCTCCCGCCACGTCACCTGCTCCTTGAGCCGGGTGGCCACCCATGCGCGCAGACCGGGCCCGTCCGGGGCCTTGTGCGGGTCGGGCAGCTGGTCGAGGTCCACCAGCCGCAGTCGGCGGCGCTCCACCGTGGCCACCACGGTGGCGGCCAGTACCGTGCCGACCAGGGGCGCCACACCGATCAGCACGATCAGCAGGGCGAGCCCGGCGGCCAGGCCCGCGGCGAGGACCAGCATGGCCGCGGCGCCGACCACGACGCCCCCGCTCAGATAGGCCAGCGACCGCCAGGGCCAACTCGAGGTCAGGAAGCTCAAGGGACCCTGAGCCATGGCCTGCCAGGCGGTTGTGGGACGCATGGAGCCACCGTAGTACGGCCCGTTCGGGCGCCGCGGTAGAGCTGCCTCTACCTCCGAGGTAGAGCGCGGACCAGTGCTCCGGGTACCTCCTGAGCAGTGGAATCGCCCTATGACGACAACGAGGCACACCCTGACGACCACGAGGCAGCCCCCCGTACAGGACGCGGTCGAACTCCACGGCGTGCGCAAGGTCCACGGCGCGGACGGCCGCCGGGTGACCGCGCTGGACGGCATCTCCATCGCCTTCCCCCGTGGCACCTTCACTGCGATCATGGGCCCCTCCGGTTCCGGCAAGTCGACACTGCTGCAGTGCGCGGCCGGGCTGGAGCATCCGACCGACGGGCGGATCGTCCTCGGCGGCGTGGACATCGGCCGGCAGAACGAGAGGGAGCGCACCGAGTTCCGCCGCGACCACGTCGGATTCGTCTTCCAGGCCTTCAACCTGGTGGAGTCCCTGACGGCGGCCCGGAACGTGGAACTGCCGTTCCGGTTCGCCGGCCGCAGGGTCGGCCGCGAGCAGGTCGCGAACGCGCTCTCCGCGGTCGGTCTGGCCGATCGCGCCGGGCACCGCCCCAGCGAGCTCTCCGGCGGACAGCAGCAGCGCGTCGCCCTCGCCAGGGCCCTCGTCACCCGCCCCGACGTCCTCTTCGCGGACGAGCCCACCGGCGCCCTGGACACCGTCACCTCCCGCGAGGTGCTGCGCATGATGCGGATGCTGGTGGACCGCGAGGGCCAGACCACCCTGATGGTCACCCACGACCCGGTGGCGGCGGCCGTGGCCGACGTCGTCGTCTTCCTCAAGGACGGCCGGATCGCCGACCGCATGCCGCTCGGCCGGCACGCCGACGGCTCCGACGCCACCGCGATCGCCACCCGCATGGCCCGGCTGGAGGCGTGATGCTGATCCTCGCGAACGTACGTGAACGCTGGTCCGGATTCCTCGGGGCCTTCATCGCCGTCCTCGTCGGCGTCGGCCTCATCACCACCACTCTGGTCATCTACGACTCCGCCCGCCCCGACGTCCAGCCCCGATACGCCGGCGCCGCCGCCCTGGCCCTGCCCGAGCAGGCCGTCGACGCCGACGGCAGCCCCGAGGACCGGATGCCATGGAGCAAGTCCGAGGCAGAGCCGCTGCTGGGCGGCCTCGGCAGGGTTCCGGGCGTGACCGAGGCCGTGGTGGACCGCTCCTTCTACGCCCAGGCGATCCGCGACGGCGAGCCCGTCGCCGACGAGGGCGCCTCGGTGTCGGGGCACGGCTGGGGCAGCACGCGGATGGCGCCCTACGAGCTGGTCTCCGGCCGGGCCCCGAGCGGCGCGAACGAGGTCGTGGCGGACCGCGGCCTGGGCGCGGCCGTGGGCAGCGAACTGACCGTCAACATCACCGATGGCCGCGAGCGGTTCACCGTCGTCGGCACGGTGGACGGCCCCGGCTACTACTTCAGCGAGGCCTTCGCCGCGCGGCAGCAGCCCGGTGTCGGCGCCATCGCCCTGATCGCCGACGAGGGAGCCGACACCGGCGCGATCGTCACCGCCGCCCGGAAGCTGCTCGGCGACAGGGGCAGCGTGGTCTCCGGCGACGGCCGGGCCGAGCTCCAGCCCGCGTACATCGAGCACAAGCGCTTCCTGGGTGTCCAGCTCATCGGCGCCATGGCCGTCCTCGGCCTGTTCACCACGGTGTTCGTGGTCGCCTCCATGCTGGTCCTGGCGACCGGGATGCGCCGCCGCGAGATCGGCCTGCTGCGCGCCATCGGTGCCGCCCCCGCCCAGATCCGCCGCATGATCCTCGGCGAGGCCGCCGTCGTCGGCCTGCTCGGCTCGATCGCCGGCTCCGTCGTCGGCGTGGCAGCCACCCCGCTGCTGCGCTCCGTCCTCGACGGACTGGACGTGACCCCGCCGGGCATGGAGGTCACCGTCGCCGCCTGGCCGCTGCTCACCGCCTCCGCGATCGGTGTCGGGGTCAGTGTGATCGGCGCCTGGACCGCCGGCCGCAAGGCCGCCCGGGTGGCCCCCATCGAGGCGCTGCTGGACAGCCGCGCCGCCAACAAGGGTATGGGCCACGGACGTTGGATCGCCGGCCTCGCCGTCCTCGGCCTCGGCGTACTCCTCGCCATCGGCACCGCCACCTCCAGTGCCGACAACCGCATCAACATGGCGATCTTCGCCACCATGACACTGATCGTCGCGGCGGCCCTGCTGACGCCCGTGTTCATCGGGCCGGTCGGCCGGTTCCTGACCGCTCCGTTCCAGCGCGGCGGCTCGGCCGGGCCGGTCCTGATCCGGGCCGAGCTGATCGCCAACCCCCGCCGTGCCGCATCGCTGGTGGCCCCGGTGATCGCAGCCGTCGGCTTCGCGGTCCTGCTCAGCGGCATGGTGGAGACCATGCGGGTGGCCTACCCGGCGGGCGAGGCGCTCAAGGTCGCGGGCCAGACCATCGTTACGCCGGACGGCACCCCCGGCAACACCGACGAGGTGGTCGCCGCCAACCCGGTGGGCAAGGCGGCCCTGCCGACCCGCGCCTTCGTGGTCAAGGGCCCGGACCACTCGGACAGCGCCACCGTCCTGGACGTCCTGGGCACCCGGGACCCGCGGTGGAACAAGCCGGGCGAGGCCGTACTCGGCGAGCGCACCGCCAAGGTCCTGGGCCTGCGCAAGGGCCGACCCGTGACGGTCCGGTTCGCCGACGGCATCCTCGTCCCCCTGCGCGTCGGGGCGGTCCTGCCCGACGACCCGGCCCGCGGTGACTTCGTGGTCGCCCGTGAACTGGTCCGGGCCCACGACCCGGCCGCGCTCACCGACGACATCTTCGTCCCCGGTGATGCCGAAGCCACCGACGCGGTCCCCGGCACAGCCCTGCACGACGCCGCCGAGTACGCCCTCGCCGACTACAACACCGACGCCGAACTCACCGACAGCCTCGCCACCATGCTCATCGTGATCGCCGTCGGCTACAGCGTCGTCGCCGTCGCCAACAGCATGGCCATGGCCGCCCACGGACGGCGCCGCGACTTCGCGGTGATGAAGTCCGCCGGCGGCACGGTCCGCCAGCTGCTCCTCCTCGCGGCCGGTGAGTCCGCCCTGGTCGTCGCGATCGGCGCCGCGCTCGGTGTCGTGGTGACGCTGCCGCCGCTGGCGGGCTTGGCCTCCGGTCTCTCGCAGGCCACCTCGTCCGATGTGAGCCTGCACCTGAACACCGGTGCCATCACCACCGCCGTCCTCGGCACCCTGCTGGCCGCCGTGCCGGCCGGGATCGCGGTCACCGCGAAGACGGTGCGCAGGCGGGCGGCGTAGAGCCGATTCGATCTCCATCGGCCGACTGACTCAGGGGGACAGGCTGCCGTCCGTACGCCAGCTCGCTTCCAGACCTCGGGCGGGCCAACAACACCGTTGTGCGGGCCTACCGCGAACTGGAGACCGCGGGTCTGGTGAAGAGCCGCCGAGGTTCTGGAACCCAGGTCATCGCCCCTGAGGCCACGACCGACATCAAAGCGAAGCTCGCGGAACACGCGAGCAGTTGCGCTGCCGCCGCCAGGCAGCTCCATCCACTGACGAGGAAACCCTCGCGGCGATCCGGCATGCTCTCGCATGCCGCGACACACCATGACCCCGAAGAGAACCACTCCGCGCCGCCGGCTGTCTCTCGTCTCATCGTGCGTCGCTGCCTCCTGTCTTGACGGCGGCGTCCAGGCGCGGCTCGACGGCCCTCTCGTTGCCGCCCTCGTTCTTTGGTTGCGACACGTCGTCGATGCCCGGGTGGCGGCGGGCCGACACGACAAGACAGGCGATGGCGCCAAGGAAGACCACGACAGAGGTCCAGTTGTTCAGGCGCAGGCCGAGGAACGTGTGGGACTCGTCGATGCGCAGGTACTCGGTCCAGAACCGGCCGGCCGTGTAGGCGGCGACGTACAGGCAGAGGGTCCTGCCGTGACCGAGCGCGAACCGGCGGGCCGCCCAGAGAACCAGTGCGGCGACGCCGATGTCCCAGAGGGACTCGTAGAGGAAGGTGGGGTGGTACGTCGCGATGTCGAGCATGCCGGACGGACGGTGCGCACGGTCGATCTCCAGGCCCCAGGGGAGCGTGGTGGGGCGGCCGTAGAGTTCCTGGTTGAACCAGTTGCCCCAGCGACCGATCGCCTGGGCCAGGGCTATGCCAGGGGCGACCGCGTCCGCGTAGGCGGGGAAGGGGACGCGGCGGTGACGGCAGCCGATCCACGCGCCGACCCCGCCCAGGGCGATGGCGCCCCAGATGCCGAGCCCGCCCTCCCACACGTACAGGGCTCGGATCGGCTCGCCGTGTTCGCCGAAGTACGCGTCGGGGCTGGTGATCACGTGGTACAGCCGTCCACCGGCGAGGCCGAATGGCACTGCCCGGATGGTGACGTCCGCGATGACGCCCTGATCCCCGCCCCTCTCGACCCAGCGTCGGTTGCCGAGCCAGACGGCCACGAACACGCCCAGGATGATGCAGAAGGCGTACGCCCTCAATGGCACGGGGCCGAGGTGAAGGACCCCGGTCGAAGGACTGGGAAGGTAAGCGAGATCCATGGTCGCTCCGTAGAAGTCTCAGTCGATCGGAAGCCCGGCTGGTGATGGTGCACTGTGCGGCGGGCCCCACCCGTGACTCGGGCCGCTTCCCGGCGAGTTGCCGATGAGGTGCCGGTGCCCGGCCGGTCCGGGTCCCGGAACTCCGGGCTCAGGCACGGCGCTTGAGGGCTGCGCCGAGTACGGAGATCCAGATCAGCAACAAGGGCAGAGAAATGAATGCCGCAGGGGTCAAGGCCGTGGACAGAAGCAGGTAACCGATGCCGGACACGGTGATCGTGGCGGCGAGGACCCAGCCCACGACGACCTCCCAACGCCGCAGCAGTGTGCCGTGCCGGGAGGCTGCACAGGCAGCCGCGGCGAGCACGGCGAGCGCGAACATCTTGGCACCGTCCGTACGCTGGACCGCCTCGAACAGAGAGCCGGTCCTGCCCGGTGACGCTGGATCAGCTCCACGTACTGCGACCAGTTCCAGGACGAGTTGCACGAATGCGAGCACCCCCGCGACCCTCCCCGCCCATCCGGCCGAGCGAGCCGCAGTGCTGCTGGTACGGCGGGCCCGGTCGAGGAGTCCGGATCCGACGACCACCAGGCAGACAGCCGCCACACCGTGAACGAGCAGTGCCTGGGCGACCGTCTGGACCGGCCGGTCGGCGTACGCGGTCATGATTTTGGCCGGTGTGTCACCGACTTCGGGTGTGGTTCCCCATGCGGCGGCGAGGCCGAGAACCCATCCCACGGCGTGCGTGTACCCGGCGGCGCGGGCGGAGGTGCCGGTAACGGGTTCCTTGGCGATGGTGGTCATGCGTTGTCTCCCCCGGTCTTGGTCCGGATTGCCTGGGCGAACGCCTCGCAGCCGGTGCGCCAAGCGGAGTCCAGGTCCGCGCCGGCCGGGAAGCGGCCGTCGAGTTCGAGCACGACCATCCCGTGCGCGAATGCCCAGAACGAGCGCGCGACGTCACTGTCGCCGTGCACCGCGTGGGCCAGCGGCATCGCCGCGCGATCTTCGAGTCCCTCGGGGAGCGAGGTGCGGGCGAGCGGACGATTATGGGTGATGCGGTAGAGGTGCGGGCTGGCGAGAGCGTGCCGCCGGTAGGCGCGGGCGAGCACACACAGGGGCGGTTCGACGCCGATCTCGGCCACGGCGGCCTCCAGGTCCTCCGCCAACTGGATCATCCCCTGCGTCTGGAGCCCGGCCTCGACAGCTGCCTTGTCAGGAAAGTGCTTGTACAAGGAAGGCGCCCGGATACCGACACGCTCGGCGATGCGCCGCATCGACAACGCATCCGGCCCCTCGGCGTCGAGCAGTTCCCGGGCGGCGGCCATGATCTGCTGCACGCGGTCAGCCACGGCGGGCCGTCCGCGCGATCGGGATGCCGGTGGGCCGTCCGGATCCGGAAGCCGGCATCCGAACAGTGGGCGGGACCCGGGACGAGGCGAGCCCGGGACACCGGATTCCCGCGGTGCGCTTCGCGGTGTTCGGTGGGAACGGGCCCTGCCCGGCGAGGAACAGGAGCGCGGCGACGGCCGGCGGTCGGTGCTCTTCCCCGGAGGCCGCCAATGGCCCGGAGGGGAGCGCTGGTGCCTCCCACGTACCCCGGAGGGGCTGGGTCGGGACACTGCCGCACGGGGTGCTGCTGACTGGGGCGGTGTTCACTGCGGCCCTCTCGCGTTGCCACTGACCGACAATGGCTAACGGTGTTAGCCACGTGGTGTCACGTTAGGGCTAACGGTGTTAGCCGTCAAGGTCGGAGGGTGTCGGACTCCGGCCGGTCGAGCCCTAACGGCAAGGCCTGCTCAGGGAGTTCGCACCCGGTCGGTCCGGTTCGACGCACGGCACCGTGCCGCGGCGTGCAGGGAGCGGCGTTCGCGGATGGCGGGCGAGGGATGGCCCGTACCAGCGGGGTGTCGCGCCGCACTGGACGCCCGGAAGCGGTTCTCCGCGCCGCGGTTGGCGACCAGGTCCTGGGTCGTCATCGCCAACCAGTCCGGCTCCGGCGGCCGCTGTCCAACGGTGGCCTCGCTCATGGTCGCTCCTTGCGACATGATTTCGCTGCCTGAGGTATCGACCGGATGGGCAGGACCGGCGAGCCGATGGTCGATGCCGGCGTCGACGCACTGATCGACATGGTTCGGCCGCACTGCGCTGACGGCCCCGGCCCGACGTGGATCCTCTCGTGTGGATCATGCCGGGCTCGCGGGGCCCGGCATGATCCGGACGAAAGACCCTGGTGCCGCGTCAGACCGCGTTTGCCGTGTGGTCCGTTGCCGATGAAGCAGGCCGGGCGGAAGTCCGCGACCTGCCTCGGCGGCATCCCTCGGGGGCGGCCCTCACGCGGTTGCGGAGCGTGCCGATGTGCTCGACCTCGACCTCGACGACATCGCCTGGGCGCAGATGGCGACCGGAGAATACGCCGGCACCGCGCGGTGTTCCGGTGAGGATCACGTCTCCGGGTTCGAGGGTCTGGTAGTGCGAGAGGTAGGAGACCAGCTCGGCCACGCCGTGGACGAAGCTGCTGGTGCGGTCGTCCTGGCGTACCTCGCCGTTGACCCGGGTGCGCAGCCGCAGGTCGAGCGGGGCGGTGAACTCGTCCGGGGTGACCAGGCAGGGGCCGAGCGGTTTGAAGGTGTCGAAGCTCTTGGCCACGCCGATGGACGCGGTCGGATCGCCCGACATCGCGCGCTGCTGAATGTCACGCGCGGAGACGTCGTTGGCGATGGTCAGGCCGGCGAGGTGGCTCGCGGCCTCGGCGGCGGAGACGGCGCTCGCGGGCCGGCCGATCACGACGGCCACCTCGCCCTCGTAGTCGACCTGGTCGGCCGCGCCGGCCGGCAGGCGGATGTCGTCGCCCGGTGCGGTGACCGCGGATCCGGCGACCAGCTGGAAATTCGGCTCCGTGGGCAGGGCGATGTCGGGCCGCCCCATCGCAGCGAACATCTCCAGGGCCTCCTCCGCATGGCTGGGGTAGTTGAGGCCGACGATCAGGATCTTCCCGGGCCGGGGGACGGGGGCGTGCACCCGGACCTCGTCGAGGGCGACCCGCCGGACGACCGGCGCCGCGCGTGCGGCGTCGACACCCGGTCCATGCAGGAGGGCGCCCAGGTCGGCGAAGGGGAGGTCGAGTACGGAGAGCTCGCCGGGGCTCTCCTCCCTGGCGATGCCCAGGGCTGTGCTGTACAGGCGCATCACGGACTCCCACATGTTGGCGACACGTTCTCTTGTTCTGAAGTCAAGAGCTTCCTTGTTCCGGAGTCAAGAGCTCGTCGGTTGCCGAGTCGCTGTTCTCGAACGCGGTGGATGGGGGCGGGGCCGCGCCGCCCGAGGGCTGTCCCGTGACCCCTGGCGGGCGTGCGGCGACAGCTACGGCACCTCGCCGCGTTGTTGGAACGCCCGAATACACCCAGTATTCGGGCGTTCCTCCGCCTTGCGATGCACCGCATCCGACGCCGCACGCTGACCCACCAGGGATTACGGGGCAGCCCTTAGGCTGGGCTGCTATGCCACGGAACCGTCAACAGATCCCGAAAGCCGAGCGCGAGGCCGTCCTGGTCGACAGCGCCTGGGAGCTCTTCGCCGTCAAGGGATACAAGGGGACCAGTCTGGCCGAGGTCGGCAAGGCGGCCGGCGTCGCGGCCAATGCTGTGCGCTGGTACTTCCCGACCAAGGACGACCTGTTCGCCGCCGCGCTGGACCGCCTCTTCCTGCGTGAGCGGGAGCGTGTCGAGGCGGACCCCGTGATCGGAGGTGATCCGCGGCGTCAGCTGGTGACGTTCCTTGCCGACCTGGAGTCGTATCGCGGGCTGCACCGGGAAGCGTACGACCGCATGGACGAGTCGCCGGCGCTCGCCGATGTCTACTCCCGCATGCGGGAGTGGCTGGAGGGCCGCCTTCTCGCCGCTGTTGCAGGCCGGCTGCCCGAGGGGGCCGATATCGCGCCCGTGGCGGACATGGCCCATGTGCTGTTCGAGGGTCTGCTGGTCAGTGCCCGGGAGCTGGACCGGTCGACCGAGGCGTTCGTCGATCTCCTCATGGAGGCGCTGGTGGCCGTCGCGGCGGCGCGCTGACGCGATCTCTTGACTGCCATACAAGAGCCTGTCTACTGTTCTCTTGTATGGCAGCCAAGAGGGTTGCCATGCCCTCTACGAGGAGGTCGTCGCCCCATGGCTTCTCCGCACAAACTCGCCCACATCGTTCTGCGCACCGGCAGCCTGTCGCCCATGACCGACTGGTACATACGCGTCCTCGAAGGCCGCGTCACCTTCGCCAACGACGCCCTCGCCTTCCTGACCTACGACGACGAGCACCACCGTGTCGCGCTGGTCGCCACCGGAGCGTCCGAACGCCCGGCGGATACACACACCGGTCTGCACCACGCGGCATTCACCTACGCCACGATCGGCGATCTGCTCGGCACGTACCAGCGGCTGAAGGGGGACGGCATCCTCCCCTTCTGGTGCATCAACCACGGTCCGACCACCTCGATGTACTACGAGGACCCCGACGGCAATCACATCGAACTCCAGATCGACAACTTCGCCACCGAGGAAGCCCTCGACGAGTGGTTCCGGTCCGGAGCCTTCGAAGCCAATCCGATCGGCGTCGCGTTCGACCCCGATGACCTGGTGCGCCGCTTCAACTCGGGTGAGTCCTTCGCCGAACTGGTCAGGCGCGCATGACCGGCATCGACACCCCGGTCGTCATCGTCGGAGCCGGCCCCGTGGGGCTCGCCACCGCGCTCGTCCTGGGTCGGCACGGCGTCCGCAGCGTGGTCTTCGAACAGTACGACGGGATCAATCCGCACCCCCGGGCCCATGTCGTCAACACCCGGTCCATGGAACTGTTCCGCACCTGGGGCATCGCGGACGCTGTCCGTGCGGACGCGGTCGACCCGGTGTCGGCCGGCACCATCCTGTGGAAACAGACCCTCGCCGGGGAACCACTGGGCCGGATCGACCTCCTCGAAGGCCCGGAGGACCAGCTCCTGCGCCGGATCCACGCCTCCGCCGAGCAGCTCATCTCCTGCGCCCAGGACCGTGTGCAGCAACACCTCCTCGACGCGGTTCTCGCCCAGGGCATGGCCACCGTGCACTACAGCACCACCGTCGTGGAGGTGACGGACCACGGCGATCACGTCGACGTCACCGTGGAAGGCGCGGGCGAGCGGCGGATCCTGCGCACTTGTTACGCCGTGGCGGCGGACGGGGCGACCGGTGGCCTTCGCGACACGCTCGGCATCGCGATGGACGGCTCCGCGGTTCTCGGCCACCAGCTGAACATCTACTTCCACGGCGATCTGTCCCCGTGGACGAGCGAGGACCCCGCCCTGCTGGTCTGGCTGATCAACAGTGCCTCCCCGGGGCTCCTCATCGGGATGGACGGTGTTCGCCGGTGGACCTTCCAGCGGAGCTTCGACCCGGCTGTCGAATCACCGCAGGACTACCCGCCCGAACGGTGCGCCCGGATCATCCGGGACGCCGTCGGAACCACCGAACTCGACCTGGACATCCGCTCCGTGGGGCCGTGGACCATGACGGCCCGGACCGCCGAGACGTACCGTAGCGGCCGTGTGTTCCTCGTGGGCGACGCGGCGCACCAGTTCCCGCCGACAGGCGGCCTGGGGATGAACAGCGGCCTCGCCGACGCGGACAACCTGGGCTGGAAACTCGCCGCCGTGCTGCGGGACGGTGCTTCCGACGCCCTGCTCGACAGTTACGAGCGTGAACGCCGTCCCGTCGCCGTCGACAACGCCCGCCACAGCATGCTCAACGCCATCAAGATGGCCGAGGTCGGGATAGGGCCCGAGACGACCAGGATCGCCGCCCTCCTCGAAAGCCCCGACCCGGCAGTCGCCGAGGCGGAACGCCGACGGATCGCGCAGGCCATTCCTCCACAGCGCCCGCACTTCGACGCGCTCAACCAAGAGATCGGATACATCTACGGAGCAGCCCGGCACGCCGACGACGCCCCGCTCTCGGCCACCGACCACACACCGACCGCCGTCCCCGGAGCACGACTTCCGCATGCCTGGATCGAACGTGACGGGGAGCGGGTGTCCACACACGACCTCCTCATCCCGGGCTTCACCCTCATCGCGGCCCCCGGGGGAGCCGACTGGGCCGATGCCTTCGCGGCGACCGGGGAGGGCGTGGCGAAGCGGACCGTCGTGATCGGCCGGGACGTCACCAGCCCGGACGGCCACTGCCCCGAGCTGCTCGGGATCGGTGAGGACGGAGCCCTTCTCGTCCGGCCGGACGGCCACATCGCTTGGCACAGCGCCGAGGGATCATCCCCTGCCTCCGCACTCGCCGCCCTGGTCAACGCCGCCGAGCGGTCCGCCTAGCCCGGCGCGGGGCGCGTGAGGGGCGCCGGGCCGCGTGCCCGGCGCCCTCCCGGCCCTGGTCCAGGACCTTGCTCCCGGCCGTCCTCGTCCCGGCCTCTTGGCCCGTTGGGCGGCACGGCCCGTCCGCCCAACGGGCCCCGCTCGGCGTCCTTTTCACCGCGGCGTTCCGACGCTCCGGCGTTCCCGCCCGAAACACCCGGAAGGCCGGGTCCGGCGGCCTCGGTCTGCCCCGCCTGCCTCACGGATGCCACAGTTCCGGCCGACGCCGAATGGTCCCGGCCGCTATCCATCCGCGCCGCCCGCCGGCGACCAACGCCGCCCGCGCCGCCCGCCGCCGACCGGAGCCGACACGCGCACCATGGCCGCGCCCTGCCGACACGGCCGTTTCGGGCGCCCGCCCTTGCCGTACCGGGCCGACTCCTCGTCCGCCCCGACGACCACAGATGCCCACCCGGAGGAACGCAGTGGTGAACCCCCAGAAAGCAACCGGCTCCCGCCCCACGCTCCAGGATCGATACGTACGCGAAGAAGGCACCCTTCACCTCACCGGCATCCAGGCCCTCGCCCGCCTGCCGCTCGACATCCGTCGCGCCGACCGTCGCGAGGGCCGCGACACCGCGGGATTCGTCTCCGGATACGAGGGTTCGCCGCTCGCGGGATACGACATGGAACTCGCGCGCTGCGGCTCCCTTCTCGACGAGTACGACATCGTCTTCCGCCCCGGCGTCAACGAGGAACTCGCGGCGACGGCCGTTCAGGGCACCCAACTCGCCTCGGCGCAGCCGGACAAGCGCGTCGACGGCGTCACGGCCATCTGGTACGGCAAGTCCCCGGGCCTCGACCGCGCTTCGGACGCCATCCGGCACAACAACCTGATGGGCACCCACCCGGACGGCGGCGCACTGGCCCTGGTCGGCGACGATCCCGCCGCCAAGTCGTCGACCGTTCCCGGCGCCTCCGAACTGCTCCTCGCCGACCTGGGCCTGCCCACGCTCTATCCGTCCGACCCGCAGGAAGCCCTCGACTTCGGGCTGCACGGTGTGGCGATGTCCCGGGCATCCGGACTGTGGGTGGCGCTGAAAATCGTGACGGCCGTCGCGGACGGTTCCGGCACCGTCGACGTGAGCGCCGGACGGGTGTCACCGATCGTTCCGGACCTCGCGGTCGACGGGGTGCCGTACCGCCACACCGTAGGCAGCCGGATGGTGCAACCGGTCCTCGGCGATCTGGAACGCAGCCGGGACGGCGCCCGTCTGGAGATCGCCCGTCGCTACGCCGTCGCGAACAACCTCAACCGAATCGTCAGGACGGGGCCTGACGACCGCATCGGCATCGTCGCGGCGGGCAAGACCTTCCTCGATCTCCGCCAGGCCCTGCGCATCCTCGGACTCGACGACGCCGAACTGGAGCGGTGCGGTGTGCGCCTGCTGCACCTCGGCATGATCCACCCGCTGGAACCCACGGTCGTCGAACGGTTCGCGAGGGGACTGCGCCACATCGTCGTCGTGGAGGAGAAGCGGCCTGTCATCGAGACCGCCCTCAAGGACCTGCTCTACGGCCGCCGCGACCGGCCGGCTGTCTTCGGCAAGCGCGCACCCGACGGTTCGGCCCTGTTTCCCCTCGACGGAGAACTCGATGCCGACACCGTTGCCGCGCGGCTCGCGCCCCCGCTGAACGCACTGGGTGAATTCCCCACCGTACAGGGCTGGTTGGAGACCACTCGGGTAACGACCCGGCGCAGGGCGCTGCCACTCCTGCCCCTGCTCACCCGCACCCCCTACTTCTGTTCCGGCTGTCCCCACAACCTCTCGACCAAGGCACCCGAGGGCGCCGCCGTCGGGGCCGGGATCGGCTGCCACGCCATGGTCACGCTCATGGACCCCGCCCAGGCCGGGGACGTGATCGGCATGACGCAGATGGGGGGAGAGGGCGCCCAGTGGATCGGCATGCAGCCGTTCCTCGAACGTGACCACCTGATCCAGAACCTCGGCGACGGCACCTTCCACCACTCCGGCAGCCTCGCCATCCGCGCTGCGGTCTCGGCCGGGGTGAACGTCACCTACAAGCTGCTCTACAACTCTGCGGTGGCCATGACCGGCGGACAGCAGCCCGTCGGCGTCATGCCCGTGCCCGCGATAGCCCAAGGCCTCCTGGCGGAGGGCGTCAAGCGGATCATCGTCACGACCGAGGACGTCAAGCGCTACCGGAAGGTCACGCTTCCGAAGGGCGTCGTCGTCTGGCACCGCGACCGGCTGACCGAGGCCCAGGAGGCGCTCGCCCGCACCCCCGGCGTCACCCTGCTTCTCCACGACCAGGAATGCGCGACGGAACTCCGACGCAAGCGCAAGCGCGGCCTCGCGCCCGAACCCACCGAGCGCGTGATGATCAACGAGCGGGTGTGCGAGGGATGCGGCGACTGCGGACAGCAGTCCAACTGCCTCTCCGTGCAGCCCGTCGACACCGAGTTCGGCCGCAAGACCCGGATCGATCAGTCCTCCTGCAACAAGGACTACGCCTGTCTGGCGGGGGACTGCCCCTCCTTCCTCACCGTCGTCCCCGCCGGCGGAAAGCCCGCCTTCACCCCCGTCCCGATGCCGGACGGCGCCGCCCTGCCCGATCCGGAGCCTGCCGTACCGGCATCCCACACCACCCACACCACCCGGATCACCGGCGTCGGAGGCTCCGGCGTGGTCACCCTCGCCCAGATCCTCAGTACCGCGGCCTCACTCGCGGGCCTGCACGTCCGGGCCCTCGACCAGACCGGACTGGCCCAGAAGGGCGGCGCGGTGGTCTCCGACATCAAGATCACCAAGGTGGCGACGGAACAGGCCGGCAAGGCGGCCCTGGACGAGTGCGATCTCTACCTCGGCTGTGACCTGCTCGTCGCCGCCGAACCGGGACAACTGACGACGGCCGCCCCGGCGCGAACAGTGGCGGTCGTCTCCACGGCAGAGGTCCCGACCGGACAGATGGTGATCGACCCGGAGGTGTCGTTCCCGCCTGCCGAACATCTCAAAGAACGGATCCGGGCAGAGTCCAGGGACGCGGTCTTCCTCGACGCGCGCCGGCTCGCCAACGACCTCCTGGGTGAGGACCAGTCCGCCAATCTCCTGCTCACGGGCGTGGCCTACCAGAGCGGTGGGCTGCCGCTGCCGGCCCATGCCATCGAGGAGGCGATCACCCTCAACGGAGTGAAGGTCGAGGCCAACCTCAAGGCGTTCCGTCTCGGCCGCCAGGCCGTCGCCGACCCCGAGGCCTTCGCCGCCCTCCTGGAGGGGCGTGCCGCCGCACCGAAGCCGGGGCGCGGTCTGTCCGCCGCGGCCCGGCACACCCTCGAACTGGTCGGGGCCGCCCCCGGGTCGGAGCTCGCCCGGCTCCTGGAGGTCCGTGTACCGGACCTCGTCGCGTACCAGAACGCCGCCTACGCCACGAGGTACGCACGTTTCGTCGCACAGGTACGTCAAACAGAGTGCGAGCGTGTCCCCGGCTCGACCGCACTCACCGAGGCCGTGGCCAGGCACCTGCACAAGCTGATGGCGTACAAGGACGAGTACGAGGTGGCCCGGCTCTCCCTCGACCCCGAGGTCGAGCGGGAGGTGAAGGCACGCTTCGGGGACGGCGCGCGGATGTCCTACCGTCTCCACCCGCCCGTTCTGCGGGCACTCGGCATGAACCGCAAGATCGAACTCGGCCCCTGGTTCAAGCCCGCCTTCCAAGCACTCGCCGCGATGCGCAGGCTCCGTGGCACACGCCTGGACCCCTTCGGAGCGGCACGTGTGCGGCGTACGGAACGGGCCCTGGTCGTCGAGTACGAGGCCACGATCACCGAGGTCTGCCGGAATCTCGACGAAGGCAGCCACGGTTTGGCCGTAGAGATCGCCTCACTGCCCGACACCGTGCGCGGCTACGAGGAGATCAAGATGGCATCAGTGGCGCGATACAGGACCCGGTCCGCGGAACTCGTCGGTCGGCTGTCCTCGGGACGCGAACGTACGGATGCCAACACGGCGGCATCCCGGGACGTGTTGTGACCCGGTCCGCGACTCGCACGTCGGCGAGCTCGGCCACCGCCTCCTCCGCGATCACCTCGTCCGTGGATCCGGCCGCGATGATCGTAGACGCGGCGGCGTTCAGCGCGGAATCACCCAGCCCGGCGTCCAGGTCCCGGCGGCGTCGTGGCCGGCCGCTGTGGCGGCGAGGTGGGCGCGGAGGGTGGCCAGCGCCGGGTGGGGGTTGTCGCGGTGCCAGAGGAGCGAGTGCGGGTAGACGGGCATCGGGTCGGTCACCGGGATGCGGCGCAGGCCGTGGTCGGCGGGCCAGATGAGGCGGGTCTGCCCGCCCATGAAGGTGGCCAGGGCCGGGGTGTCGGCGATCGTGTCGAGGAGCGCGTCGGAGCCGAAGTTGGGGCCGGTCGCCTCGATGGTGAGGCCGAACTCGGCGACGAGGTCGTCGTAGTAGGCGGCCCACTCGGTACCGGGCACGATGCCGGGCATCCAGATCCGGTGCCCGGCGAGCTGGGCGACGGTCACCGACCGGGCGCCCGCCAACGCATGGGCGGGCCCGGTGAGGAGCTGGAGCGGCTCGTCGAGCACCCGGACGGACTCGATGTCCTCGGGAAGGGGCCGGCCGGGCACGGCGACGGCGCGGAAGGACGCGTCGATCGCACCGGACCGGATGGCGGCGACGGCCGCCTCGATGTCGAACAGCATCAGCACGTCGAGTTCGATGTCGGGGTGCGCGCGGTGGAAGTCGCGCATCAGGCCCGACTGCGCGCTGCGCGAGGCGATCACGTCGACGCGCAGCGGGCGGCGGCCGGTGCGCACGGACGCGACCGCGCGCTCGCTGACGCGCAGCAGCTCGCGCGCGTGGGGCAGGAACGCCTGCCCGTCGATGGTGAGCTCGGCGCCGCGCGGGGTGCGGGTGAACAGTTGCACGCCGAGGTTGCGCTCCAGCGCGGCGATGCGCTTGGAGACGGCCTGCTGGGTGACCGCCAGCTCGGCGGCGGCCTCTCGGAACTGTCCCGCGTCGGCGGCGGCGACGAAGGTCCGGACGGTGTCGAGGTCCATGCCGATACCCTATGGGTACAACCGATGGTTGTGGTTGGCGGCCCTTCGGTTGTCTCATTCCTGGATATTGGGCTCGCTTTGATGCTTCCGATCGCGGATTGGTTGTGGCGGCGAGCGGCGAGCGGCGAGCGGCGAGCGGCGAGCGGCGAGCGGACAGGCACCGCCGTGGCGTACGTTCCGCCGAACGCTTCGCTGCCGCCCTGTCCCACCCCACACTCGGAAAGGCAACCCAAGCTCTCGGCACCACACAGGCTGCCCTGACAGGACAGCTCACCCGACCCGAAAGTGACGTGGGGCCAGCTCCTCCCCGAACGGGCTGAACGAGGACGACCCATGAAACTCCCCCAGTTCGGGAAACGCGTGGCCGACGCGGTCAACAAGCTGCGCAGCTAAGAACCTGCACCGCCCAGGAAGGTAACGGTCTCGGCGAGTGGGGCGCGGTCGATACGGGCGTACGCCGCGGACGCGTCCTCGAAGCCGACTGACAGGCCGCCGAAAAGGATCAGCTCCTTCGGCGGCGACACGACCTCGGCGACGGTTCGGTGATACACCGACCACGCCATTTGTGGGCAGCTGTGCAGACCTTCGGCGCGGAGCAGCAGCATCCCATCTGCTCGTGCGGGCCTTCTGAGCCACCCGCAGTTCCGCGTTCTCTATCGTGGTGACGGTTGGCAGTCGAAGAAGGTGACAGGTGGATCAGCACGACGGACTTGCCGATCTGTTCGAGACCCACCGCGATCGACTGCACGCGGTGGCACAGAGGATGCTCGGTTCCCTGCCTGAGGCGGACGATGCGGTCCAGGAGACCTGGCTGCGCCTGGCACGCACGGATGTCGACAGCGTCGCCAATCCAAGTGGACGACCACTCGAAACCCCGTGCCGGCAGCGACCCGGAGCAGGAGGCGGTGCTGGCCGAATCGGGCGGACGCGCATTTCTGGTCGTGCTGGATCGGCTGGCTCCGGACGCGCGGGCTGCCTTCGTGCTGCACGACGTCTTCGCCGTGCCCTTCAGGGAGATCGCCCCCATCGCGGACCGCTCCACGCCTGCCGCAAAGCAGCTCGCCAGCCGCGCCCGCCGACGCGGCCAAGCGGACCCCCCGGAATTGCGACTCCGTGGTGCTGGGATGCACGCACTATCCCCTGGTGGCACAAGAGATTCTGCAGAGCCTGCCCACCGGAACCACTCTGTACGACAGCGCGGAGGCAGTCGCCCGCCAAGCACTTCGGCGATTGGACCGAACCACAGAATCGCACAGCACCACGGGTTCCATCGACGTGGTACTCAGCGGGCGCCGCGGAGATCTCCCAGCAGGCGCCCACGCCTACCCGGTGGGTCGCGCCCTTGCCTCCGCAGCGCGGGTGCCCCGCGGCATTCTCATCTCCGCCGCAACTCGCGCCTCGATGAATGCTCCGGCGATCTGAGAAAGCCCCGGAACCTTTACAGCTTGTCGGCCAGGTGTGCAGCCAATCCGTTGCGCGGTAGAGGTCGGGTGCGCGGTAGAGGTCGGGAAACCACAGAGCATGACAATTACGTGACGCCGAGGACCGGTGTCTGCCTCGCGCGGGGCTCCCCGCCGCGCAGTGGGTCTCCCAGGCGAGAGAGCGGTGCGGAGCGGGTCGAGGCACCGGGGTGACCGGCACCTCCGGGGAATCAGGCACGGTAGTCTCAGCCATGCCCGAGACATCAGTGGCGCACTTCTACGACGAACTGGCCGACGACTACCACCTGATCTACCCGGACTGGGATATGAGCATCCGCCGGCAGGGGGATGCTCTGGACGCCCTGATCGGCCAGGACCGCGCGGCGGTCCTCGACTGTTCCTGCGGCATCGGCACGCAGGCCATCGGCCTGGCGCTGCGTGGGCACCAGGTCACCGGGACCGACCTCAGCCCCCGCGCCGCAGCCCGCGCTGCCCGTGAGGCCGCCCGTCGGAACCTGAGCCTGCGCACGGCTGCCGCCGACATGCGGCGCCTCCCGTTTCCTGATGGCCGGTTCGACACGGTCGTCTGCGCCGACAACTCGCTGCCCCACCTGCTCACCGAGCAGGATGTGCACGCCGCCCTGGCCGAGATGCGCCGCGTGCTGCGTCCCGACGGCCTGCTGCTGGTCAGCACTCGCCACTACGACGACCTGCTGCGCGACCACCCGGCCTCGACGCCTCCACAAGTCCACAGGAACGTCGACTGCGCCGACGGAGAAGAACGAACCGTCACCTTCCAGCTCTGGCACTGGCACGACGACGGCGAGCACTACGACCTGGAGCACTTCCAACTCCTTCCGGCAGGCGGAGAATGGCGCGTCCAGGTCCGCCGTACCACCTACTGGGCGCTCGGCCGGGACCGACTGGCCGGCCTCGCAGCCGAGGCCGGGTTCGTCGACCCCGAGTGGCGGATGCCGCAGGAGACGGGCTTCTTCCAGCCGCTGCTCGTGGCCCGCGCCCGCCGCCATCGCTCCCATTCGTCCCGCACCGGCCCAACCGATGCGATCCTCCCCGGCGCGCGAACCGGACCCAGGGCGTGAGGTGGGAGATGGCTGACTTCGGTGGCAGCATCCTGGAGCAGTGGCCAACCATCGCTCCAGCCCTGGTCGTAAAGGTGCTGCCGTTTCGCTACGACGACGAGACGGGCACGTGGACGAGCCGACGGCCATCAGGCCGTCGGCTCGTTGCTGTGGGCCAGGAGGCAACGTGGTCCACGCGGTGTCCCTGATCAACTTGGGTGAAGCCGGATGGTCCGAACTTCTCAGTGCCGCTGCCCGGCTCCCCATGCTGCGGCGCCAGGATTCCACTCCGGAAAGGCTCAGACCCTGAACGCCTCACTCGCAGAAGCACTCTCCATCGTCCTGCTCCTGGCGGTGCTGGCCTGCGCGGTGATCCGGCCGTGGGGCTGGCCGGAGGCGGTCGTGGCCGTTCCCGCCGCCGGCGTGGTCATCGCCACCGGCGTGATCTCGCTCGACCACGCGGCGGCCGAGGCCACCCGGCTGGGCCCGGTGATCGGCTTCCTTGCGGCCGTCCTGGTCCTGGCCCAGCTGTGCGACGACGAGGGCCTGTTCCACGCCTGCGGCGCCTGGATGGCCCGCAGAGCGGCCGGCCGCCCCCGCCGCCTGCTGGTCCTCGTCTTCGTGGCCGCCTCACTGATCACCGCGGTCCTCAGCCTCGACGCCACGGTGGTGCTGCTGACCCCGGTGGTGTTCGCCACCGCCGCCCGGCTGGGCGCCCGCGCCAAACCGCACGTCTACGCCTGCACCCACCTGTCGAACACCGCCTCGCTGCTGCTGCCGGTATCCAACCTGACCAACCTGCTGGCGTTCGCCGCCAGCGGCCTGACCTTCACCCGCTTCGCCGCCCTGATGGTCCTGCCCTGGATGGTCGCCATCGGCGCCGAGTACGTGGTGATCCGCCGCTTCTTCGCCACCGACCTGGACGCGGGCGCCGAGGCCCCGCCCACCGACGAGCCCCGCGAACTGCCGCTGTTCGCCCTGCTCACGGTGGCGGGCACCCTGGCGGGCTTCGTGCTGACCTCGGCGCTCGGCATCAACCCGGCATGGGCGGCGGCCACGGGCGCGGCCGTCCTGGCGGCCCGCGCCCTGGCCCAGCGCCGCACCACCCCCACGGCGATCGTCCGGGCCGCGGCCCTGCCGTTCTGCGCCTTCGTGCTGGCGCTGGGCATCGTGGTCCGGGCGGTGGTCGACAACGGCCTCGCGGACGCACTGGGCCACCTGGTGCCCGGCGGCACCGGCCTCCCGGCCCTCCTCGCCCTCGCGGCACTGGCAGCCGTACTGGCGAACGTCATCAACAACCTGCCCGCCGTCCTGGTCCTGCTGCCCCTGACCGCCCCCACCGGCCCGGGTGCCGTCCTGGCGGTCCTCCTCGGCGTGAACATCGGTCCCAACCTGACCTACGCCGGCTCGCTGGCCACCCTCCTGTGGCGGCGCATCCTGCGCGAACACGACACCGACGTGGACCTGGGCGAGTTCACCCGACTCGGCCTGTTCGCCGTGCCCATCTCCCTGCTGCTCTCGGTGGTGGCACTGTGGGTCTCGCTCCAAGCGATCGGAGGCTGAACACCGTGACCGTCATCGTCTGGATCGTGGAGGGCACCTGGCCCGCCTGCGTCGACGCCGCCCGAACCCACGCGCCCGCGGACGCCGACCTGGTACTGCTCCACGTCACCGGCCACGAGGTGCCGGGCGCCGCGCACGGTGCCTACGCCGGACTGCTGGGCCGCGCACGCCCCGACCGCGACCCCGGCACCGCAGTGGAACACCTGGCCGCCGCCTCCGCCGAACAGCTCCTGGCCAGAGCGGCCGAGCGGCTGGGACGACCGTGTACCCGGCAAGAACGCTCGGGCCGCGTCGAACGGGAAGTCGTGACTGCCGCAGAAGACGCCGACCTGCTCATCCTCGCCCGCGACGGCGACCGCACCCACCTGGGACCCCGCAGCCTCGGCCCCGCCGTCCGCTTCATCGTCGACCACGCCCCCTGCCCCGTCCTGCTGGTCTGGCCGGAGACCGCACCCAGTACGACCACCATCCCACCGCCACCGCCACCGCCACCGCCACCGCCACCGCCACCGCCACCGCCACCGCCACCGCCACCGCCACCGCCACCGCCACCGCCACCGCCGCCGCCACCGCCGCAGCCACCGCCACCCCACCCGCCGCACCACCGCTAGCCACGACCAGGCCGGGGTCCTCCACCGACCCGGGTGCGGCGGGAATGTCCGATCGAGCACAGAAGAGACCACTGCCTGCTCTTAAGTCGGTGTAGCGCGCAGCCGCCTCCCTCGCCCCGGCAACGCGGACCGCCGCCGTCCATGCCGGAGCAGGTGCCACCATCTCCGCCCACTCCGCTACGCCGCGCGGCGCGGGCCAGCTCACCACTACTCGGCAGGGCCGCTCGGCCCGCCACGGGCCGACCGCCCGGGGCCGCCCTGCTGCTTGGCCTCCCGGGGCCGCGCCCGCGTCGTACTCGCGCTGGTCGTGGGCGGCAGTCTGTGGAGTAGATCGTCTGACGGAGCGGTCAGTTCGCCGGTTCTTGCTCGCTGCGGCCAGCCGGTCTTCTACGATCCGGTGCATGCTGGATCCCGAGCTGCTGGAACGGATCACCGCGCGGCGTGCGGAACTGGACGAACTCGAGAGACAACTGGCTGAGCAGTTGGCGGAGGTACGGGCCGAGCGGGACGAAATCGCTGTCGCCGAACGGGTCCTTGTGCGGGTGAGCGAGCAACTCGCCGGCGCACGCCGGGCGTGGAGGAGGAGTACCAGCGCATCCTTGCCGCCGTGCGACAGGCCGCAGGACCGGTCATGGCCCGGCAGGTGGGCGAGATGCTAGGGGGGTGGACGTCAGCGTTCGGGTCAGGCTGGAACCGCTGCGCGGGAGGCTGGTCAGACTGGCCGACCGCGGCTGGTCGCGGAAATTGCCCGACGGCCGGTTCACCACCCGCATGTGACCAGGCATGCCGCTGCCCGGAGCGGTGCTGTTGGGGCTCCCTGCAATTGGCTCTGCCCGGAGTTACGTGAATTCCCAGAGCCGCGGCGCGCGATCTTCCTGCGCCTGTGCCTGCGCCTGCGCCGTACGAAGGACTGGGCGTGCTCGGCGCTGAGTTCTGGCCCCGATGCCGATGAGGCGAGCTGCTGGAGAACGTCACCGGACCCTGCGGTGTGCTGTCCGGTCGAAAGCCGGTGTTATGCCGCCCTCACTGGGCCAAGACCGGTCACTCGCCGGCCACTGTTGCTACGTCGGTGTTCCCGGAGGCCGCCCCGCGCTGCTGTCCGACCAGGTCGGCGAAGGAGCGGGCCAGTGGGGTGAGTGCTTCCCACCGTCGGGCCGCCCAGCCGACGGGGAGGGGTGGCAGGTCCGGGAGGGGCAGGAACCTCAGCGGGCCAGCGGACGTACCGGCGGAGTCCTGTCCGGGCAGGGCAGGGACGACCGCATGCCCGACGCCGAGTCCGGCCAGCAAGATGGCGGTGTCCCAGTCGGCGACACCGGTGTCCGACGTGAGGTGGACGCCCAGGCGGGCGAAGGCCGTGTCCACATGGGTACGGGAGGAGGAGTCCTCCGGGAACCGGATGTGCCGAACACCGGAGAGGTCAGCAGGCGTAATCCGCGTCCGGCGGGCGAGAGGATCGTCGGCCCGGACCGCCAGCACCCAGGGCAGCTCCACCACGGGCCGCTGCTCGATGCCCCGCACTGGAGGACCGATAGTGACCCAGGCCAGATCGACAGCACCCTCGGCGAGCGCGTCGAAGCAACTCCTGCTGGAGGTCTCCGTCCGGAACTCCAGGACCGCCCCCGGATGCTGCTCACGGAAGGCGACAACGGCCTCGGACATGAAGTGGCGCACCGACGTGGCGCCAGTCGTCACCCTCACCGATCCGGCTTCGCCACGGGCGAGTTCGCCGAGCCGGCGCAGTGCCAGGTCCAGGCCGGTGATTCCTTCCATGGCCGCGCTCTGGAGCACACGCCCCTCCGGAGTGGGCACGACTCCCCGAGGCCGGCGCTCCAGTAGCCGCACCCCTGTCGCCTGTTCCAGCCGTTTCACGTGCTGGCTGACCGCGGACTGGGTGCAGGACAGGTCGCGGGCGACGGCGCTCAGGCTTCCGGCCTGACATACCGCCACGAAGATTCGCAGGTCCTCGAAGGTCATGGGCACGAGACCAAGGTAGGCCACCCCACACCTAAGAATTTCCTTGGGGGTGCCTAAGGAAATCTGAGGATTGACTTGCCTTTCGTATCCCATCGATGATCACCTCGGGCCCAAGGCGGCAACCCGTCCCGCCCCTCCTGCCATGTCCGGACGAGGCCGAGGCAGCGGGACGGGTGCCGACCCATGAACTGAGAGGACCACCATGCCCCACACCGCACCGCTCATCAGCGGCTCCGGTCTCGTCCCGCCTCGCTCAAAGGTGGCAGTGCTCGGCCCCGGAGGGATCGGTGGCCTGCTCGCCGCGCTGCTCTCCCGCGCCGGACACCGCGTGATCTGCATCGCCGGCGAGGAGACCGCACACACCCTGCGCCGCGATGGCATCCGCGTGCGCAGCGGGCAATTCGGCGACTTCACCGCTGCGGTCGAGGCGGACACCGTTCTGCGTGAGCCCGTCGACCTGTGTCTGGTGACGGTCAAGCAGACCGCGCTCGACGCGGCGCTCGACCGTATCCCGCCTCATCTCCTCAATGACGGCCTCGTTCTGCCCCTGCTCAACGGCATCGAGCACCTGAACACCTTGCAGGCACGCTTCGGTGCGGAACGGGTGGCACCAGCCGTGATCCGCGTCGAGTCCACCCGCACCGCCCCAGGCGTCATCGAACACGGCAGCCCGTTCCTCGAGATCGACCTGGCCGTCCGGCACGAGCCCCTCATCCCGCTCGCCGCATTGCTCACCGCCGCCGGCGCGGACACCCGCGTCATCCCGGACGAGAACGCTGTACTTTGGGCCAAGCTGGCATTCCTGGCCCCCTTCGCACTCCTCACCACCCGCTACGGCCTGCCGATCGGCGAAATCCGGTCCGAGCGACGCAAGGAGCTGGCGGCCCTGGTCGAGGAGACCACCGCTGTCAGCAGGGCCTGCGGTGGGCCGGCGGATGCCACCCGAATCCTGGCGCGCTATGACGCTTTCCCATCCAGCAGCAAATCGTCGATGCAGCGCGACGCGGAAGCGGGCCGCCCGCTGGAACTCGACGCGATCGGCGGAGCCCTGCTCCGAGCGGCAGAGCGACACGGCATCCACGTGCCGCTCACGACACGTCTGATGACCGAACTGGAAGGGCGACTGAGCCCCACCACCCCCAGTCCTCGATCAGATCCCTGACGTAGCAGGCCCCGGCGATCACGGCCGGGGTCCACTGGGAGCAAGCCGGGGACTACACCTCACCAGCCGACTTTGGACTCACGAAAATAAGGTCAGAACCAATCCAGAGAGCCTCAACACTGCGGCGCGGGCGTAACCGGGTTGCCCCCGACGGCCGTTGGAACTGTGTGACGAGAACCAAGGAACGCGCCGAGGACACCTGCCCCGCTTATCTACCAGTGCCGTCTGCCGCTGTCCACGCACACGTCAACCGTCTCGCCGACCTGCTACGACGCCACCTGAAGGCGATACGGTTCAGGTGGCGGATCCTGCCGCCCGGGCGGATCGCGGTGATCGTCCTGGCCGTGCTGCGTCACGACCAGCGCCTGGCCGACATGGCCGGCGGGAACAACGTGTCCGATTCCTCCGTCCGCCGCTGGCGCGACGAGCTGATCGCCCTGTTCGCCGCGCAGGCCGGCGCGCAGCCAGCCGCGATCGACGGGTCCGACCAGCTTCCCGCGCAGCGGTTCCAGCTTGGCCCGCATGCTGACGTCGACTCCCAGCGTGTCGCCGACCTGCCGGGCCATGACCGGCCCGGCGGCCTTCTGCACGGCGGCGAGAATGCGCTGGTAGTCCGGCGGGAGTGTGGTCTCCTCCGTGCCTGACGTGCGGTGCGGGATCAGCGTCACCGCTCGTCCGCCCACCTGCCCGGGGGTGTCGGCACGGCCGAGGCGCGTTCGTCGGCGAGCTGTTGGCTCATTCACAGCGGCCATGTACTTGTCGAATATCGATATGCTCCTCTATCTTGGGCATATCGAAAATCGATGGGGAGGGATGCAATGAATACGCGACTCACGAGGACCCTGGCCTCGGTGACCTTTGCGCTGGCGGCGCTCTGCGGGCTCGTTTTCATCGGCACGGGGGTCACGCACATGCTCGACGACGGGACGGTCTGCGTGCAGACGGACTTCTGGCACAACGCCTCACTGGCAGACCCACTGCCGGTGGGCACGGACGTGAAGGTGTCCAGCAGTGCCACGCGCCTCTGCCAGGACAGTCCCTCTGGGGGGCAGCGCGCCGCCGATCTCGGTGGCGAACTGCCCTGGCTGCTGTTCGGTGCGTTCGCGCTGCTGCTCTTCTCCCGGGTGCTCAAGGCCGTCCTGCTGCAGGGGCCGTTCACCGAGGCGGTGGCGCAACGGCTCTCCGTTCTCGGCTGGTTCGTCACCGTGGGCACGCCGCTGGCGGGCCTCATCGTCGGCTGGTCGCAGTCCTGGCTCGTCGGGAGCATGGCACCGATCGTGGGTTCTGAGCCGACGGTCTCCGGGCCGCTGGTGCTTGTCCTCGCCGGCCTCGCCGCAGTGATCATGGGGAGGATCATGCGTGAGGGCGTGCGCATGCGAGAGGACCTCGAAGGGACCATCTGATGCCCGAAGAGGAACCTCACGCGATCCGGATCCACCTCGACCACCTTCTCGCCGAGCGCGGCATGACACTTACCGAGCTGTCCGCGCAGGTGGGTATCACCGTCGTCAACCTGTCCGTACTGAAGAACGGCCGGGCCAAGGCCATCCGCTTCTCGACCCTGTCGAGGATCTGCGAGGTCTTGCGGTGCCAGCCGGGAGACCTGATCACCCACGACCCCGCCAAGCCGGGTCTATAGCCGACCACTCTGACGGACGATCTACCCCGCAGACTGCCGCCCACGACCAACGGGAGCACCCGGAAGACCGTCACGCCAGCCCTTTGACCTGCGCCTTCAAGTTGGCGAAGACTCACTCTCCCCGCACCGGTCCGCGCGCCGACGATGCCGTGCACTCCTACCCGGCCGATTGCCTTACGGTGCGGCCTGTTCGGAGTGCGGCATCAATCGCCTCAAGAGGCACCGGGCGATACCCACCCGCTACGAGAGACTCGCCGTCCGCTACGAGGCCACTGGCCTCGTAGCGGCTATCAGTGAGTGGCTGTGGGCAGCATCTTCGCAAGTGACCTGGTGGGCCTTCACCGATGCTCCTCGTCGAATGCCTGGGCGACGGCGAGGCTGTCCTCGTAGACATGGTGCCGGGTGACCAGGCCGTCTTCGATGGTGAGATGCAGCGAGAACCGCGCGCGATACGCACGTCCGGTGGGCCGGGCGGTCTGGCGGATCTCGCCGAGCACGACCGCGTCGTTTCCGTCTATGAGGATGCGCTCGACCTCAGTCGCCACGTGCTCCGGCAAGTGGTGCTCGGCAAGCTCGCGATAGTGGGCGGCCGCGTCGGCCCGGGTGGACCGGTGACGGATCCACGGCGTGGCAGTACGGCCGTGCTCGGTCTCCGGCCAGTTGAGCTTCCAATCGCCCTGCTCGGCATACAGTTCGGCGATGCGCTCGGGGTCGCCCTCGCCGATTCTGCGCAGCAACTCCTCGACCACAGTGCGCGTGTTCGTAGATGCGGCTATGGACATGGCTGACCTCTCCGTCCTGGTCCGCGTCCTCCGACGCGGAGAGATCGCCAATTCTGCCGGCGCAGGCAGGCCGAGACGATTACCTCTGAAGTAGGGCCGGTGCATCGCCAAGATCCACTTTCGATACACGGCCTGGCTCGACGGACGATTCGAGCACGGCAACATGACTTGCCCCAGGGATCGCTGCGGCATCCTTACCCTTCGCGTACCGGCTCGGCCCTCAGGTACCGACCCCAGATCTGGGCCTTGCGGTAGGGACCGTCCCCGCTGCTTCGGCTAAAGAACAAGGTCAGAGCAGGCTGGTGATGTGCGGCTCCCATCGGTGCTGGTGCTGGTGCTGGTGCCTGTGCCTGTGCTGGTGCCTGTGCCTGTGCTGGTGCCTGTGCCTGTGCCCGTGCCTGTGCCCGTGCTCGCCAGCTCGGCCATTACCCGGCCGGGTTCGCCGGATCCGTGCCGCCATCCGTACGAGCGAGTGGAGGCCCCGCCCGGCGGGGCGGTGGTTGACGGCGCCACCTGCCCACGCCCGGTGTCGGGGTGCGGAGCGCCGTCGTGCGGCCGACGTGCCGCTGTTCGGAGAGGGCGCGGTACCTGCTGCTGGGTGAAGGCAGCCTGGGTGACTGCCGCTTGGGACCAGTCGGTTACTCGGAGGTACTCTTCGGCGGGTTCTGTTGTCGGCGCACACGGTCGACCTGGTCGCGGAACAGGCCGGTGAAAGTCGCCTCCGGGTCGCCGTGCGGCCCGGCGATGGTGCTGGCGAGGACGGCCACCTGCATGGCTAGGACCGTCACCAGATCGGCGCTCCCCATGGGCCCACGTGCGAGGGCCAGAGCACGGGCCGCGTCATCAAGCCGGTCGAGGGCGGGTTCGTCGCCAAGGCTGATGCCGAGCCGGTCTGCCAGGACGTGGGAGACGATCGCCACGGCGTCACCGAGGGGCTGGTCGATGCGGAAATCGGTGCACCTCGTGTGGCTGTCCACGAGGATCGCCGGGATCGATGCCGGTCCGGGGGTCTGGAACAGTCCTTCCTTCCGCCATTCCTCGTACGGAGGCGGTCCTGCGGCGTCACGGCGTGCGCGGTGGTGGTCGGTGGGATGGCCGGCGGCGGTGCGGCAGGCGCGGCCGATGGTCGCGTTGCAGTTCGGGCAGGCCACGCGCCGGTTCCAGGCCCGGACGCGCTTCACCGCTTCGCCGGAGCGGAACTGCGGGCGCCAGTGCCCCCAACGGGCGGCCTGAGTCATGACGCCTCCGGTAACTGAGCGGGCAGTGTCACTCCGAGTTCACCGGCATCAAGACGACTGCGGGGCGGCTGGTCGTAAAGGGTGTCGTGCATGCACTCCTCCAGGTAGCAGAGGGACAGGGTGGGAGATCACCCTATGGCGAGGGCAGGAAGCGGAGGGCGAGCGGGTTCAGGGGATGTCGCCGGCCCAGTCCCATCGGCCGGGCTCGTCGGGGCGGGCCTCGGAGTCGGCGCGGTCGTTGCCCCTCGTACGCGCTCCTGTACGTGCTCCCGTTCGTGATCCCGTTCGTGATCAGCGTGGCCCCGGTGGCCCGTTTCTCAGGTGTCCAGTGGGTGACGTCGACGAGCGGGTCCAGGGCCCCGCCGACGAGCTCGACGTACTCGTGGTCGGGCCGCGCGTAGGGGTCGGGTCGTCGTAGCGGGATCCGTACACCCGGCACCCGTCGCCGCGGTAGTCCAGTCATGCGATCAGGCCGGCACCGGCCGCCCGGCGACGTCATCCGTCCGTGCGGAGTGCCGCGGATCGAGTCGCACACAAAATCGAACAAGTGCTCTAATTGGGGTACGGCCTCCCCCTTCCCCGACGACCTGGTCCGGGCCCAGCGCGACTGGCTCGCCACCTATCGGCAGCTCGCCGCACCCGGCCCCCGCCACACCACCGCCCTGCGCCGCCGCCTCCTGGACCTGTCCGTCTACCTGCTGTGGCATCCGTTCTGGTCCACCCCGCCCGGCACGCCTGCTGCCCGGGTCGAGCTGCGGCGGCTCGCTCACTGCCAGGAGCAGCGCGGGACGAGAGCGGCATAACCCTGCCGGACGTCCTGTCCGCCCGGCAGGAAGCGATCCTGCGCACGATCCCGGGCCGGATCACCGAGACCGGTGAGAGCCCTTCTTCCCGGCAGATCGGCGATCGGGTCGGTCTGTCCGGCACCAGCTCCGTCGCCTACCGGCTCGGCCGCTTCGAGCCCGCTGACTGATCAGCCGCACCGGCCACTGCCGGTGCTCCTGTCGCCTCAGCATCTGACTCGGGGTGCGGACTCGCGCGGCGGCCTGGCCGGCAGGGCAAGCCGGCCGCTGACGGACCGGCCGAAGGCCGGGCACTCCGGTAAGAGATGCGGTTGGTCAATTTGCCCCGTCGAGTCGACTTGATGCTCGGCGGGGCGAAGTGCTGCCAGGCGGGAGGTACGGGTCCGGGTTCTGAGCCTGTCCCCGGCCCAGGCGTCGAGCCGGGCCAGGTCAACCGCGGCTGCGGTGACGGTGGCGGCGACCACAGAGGCAGGGATCGGCGCCATCCGCTTCTGGGCGGGCGGCAGGGCGCCCCGGTCCAGGAGTGCTGGGCCGGCCGATTGTCTCCGCGGTGTGACGGTTGTCACTGTGCGGTCACGGTCGGCGGTCGGTGAAACCCTTACCTATGGTCCGGTATCTCCCTTGGTGTCAGCCAATCTTCGTCGCAGAGGATGCTCATGAACCACCGTTATGTCTCCGCCGCCGTCGTCCTCACCTCCGCCGCCGCGCTCCTCGCCGCCGCGGGCGGGCCTTCCGGCGCCAGCCCGAACCCGGCGGCAAGCACCGCGGCCGTGTCCACCACGGCCGGTACAGTCACCCGCGGTTCGGCTACGCCCACCACCGCCGACGCGCAGGCCAGGGCCACGGGGGCTACGGCCTGGCAGCCGTGCTACCTGCCCGCGGGGTACAAGCACTTCTTCGAGCTGGACTCCGCCAAGAACGTCCACGGCAGCATCGTCGTTCGCGTCACCCCGGAGACGTGCAGCGTGAACACGGAGAACGACGAAGACGTCGTCTACACCCCAACGGGAGCGGCCCGGTCGTATGTCTTCGCCGCAGGCGCCTCTGTCAAGGTCTTCAGCGATATCGACACCACAACCGTGAAGTCGGTCGCCCCGAAGTGGCTGGTGAACCACAAACTCACCAACAGCCCGCACTTCTACTACCGTCTCAACGGCCAGCGCCAGATCACTGCCATGCAGGAGATCTACCACCCCTAGGGGGACTGTAAAACGATCGGTGTAACTCCTGATCAAGGAAGATGCATCGATGACCAGTGAGAACGTGACCGAGGCCGAGTCCGTCGAGCCGTCC
>NZ_JBHVWT010000033.1:0-70452 GCF_042882135.1 Streptomyces sp. NPDC058240 | reverse complement strand
CACTCAACGCCTTCGACATCACCTTCGACGGCCGGCTCTCCGCAGCACGCCAGTAACTCCAACAACCTGAGTTACACCGCTCGTTTGACAGACCCCCTTGGCGCTGCTGCCTACTCAGTATCCGCCCATGCGGCACCCCTGAAAATCGCTATGGCGGAGAGGAAGAAGACACGAGTGCGGGAACTGCTCGACGAGGGGCACTTCCGCCCCGACGAGTCGGGGGGAGAGGGTGTTTCTCTTCCCTGAGCTGAGGAGCACCGGGCGTGGTGGGGCGGCGGGACGAGCAGGGTCAGGAGGTCCCGGGTGCGGTGCCCCAGCCGTCGAGGAAGTCGGCCAGGGCGCGGCGTTGTTCTTCCTCGCGGGCGATCTGCTGGGCGAGTACGGCGTGGTCGATGTACGGGGTGGTCGATGTACGGGGTGACGGCGGCGAGGACCAGGCGCTGGAGTTCGGCCGGTTCCAGGGCCTCAATCTCCCACTGCACGGGGTGTGCGGGGTCGAGGCCGTAGTGGTCGGCGAAGGCCGGCCATCTCGGGTCGCCGTGCTTGCCCTGGGCCGGGGGCAGCTCGTACTCGATGGTCTGCTCGCGGGTCAGGAGCACCCGGCGGACTTCGTCCCAGCAGTCTTCGGTGCGCCGGGCCCAGTCCCGTTCGATCTCCGCCCCGCTCGCGTCGAAGCCACCGCACCACAGGAGCGTGGGGCGGCCGTGCCGGGCGGTGCGGCGACGCACGACTTCGGCGTAGGACTGGGAGGCGAAGCCGCGGACCACCAGGACCGGGATGCCGTACTCGGCCAGCCAGGAGGTGAACATCTGCCGGAGGGTGTCCTTCTCTGCCGCGACGTACACCGACCGCTGGCCCTCGGTGCGGTCGAGGGCGAACCAGTCTGCGGCCTCGTGCAGGAGTGCCTCTTTCTGGCCATTCATCCCGTCATGCGCATGACGCATATCGGACTTGGATAGGAAACGCCGAACATTGTGGCGTCCGTGGCGCAACATCCGAGTGAACCGGGGGTCCAACACGTGAGTGGCACGCGTGCCAATGAGGTTCGGATTGAAAAATTCGCCGAGGACGGCTTTCTCGTCCTTCCCGGATTCCTGTCGGCCGACCTCGTCGACCGCCTCGCGCCGGAGGTCGACAAGTGGGTGGAGACAGGCTGGCGTCAGAAGTCCATCGATGCCTGTCTGCATCCGGGTGCTGAGTCGCCGCAGGTGGTCGAGCTGGACCTGCAGTCGCACGGTGAGCTCGCGGTGTATCCGCCGCTCTTGGACCTGCTCGGCCACCCCGACCTGCTGGGGGAGTCCTTCGTCTTCCACCACCTGCACAGCGACCGACGGCCGGCCGGGGGAGCCGGCAAGAGCTGGCACCACGACTACGAGCAACGGCCGCAGCGCGACCGCCGCTTACCGATGATCCACGCCCTGCACTACATAGGCGGGCTCAAGCCGGAGCTGGGTGGCTTGGCCGTGCTGCCGGGCTCGCACCGGGAAGTCGCGGAGAAGGACGCCCGCAGCCACCTGGTCACGGCGGTCCTGCCGGGCGAGGTGCTCGTCGACGACTTGCCGCCCGGGTCCACCGTCGTACTCCACTCGGCGCTCTTTCACACCCGCCGGGCCGCGTCAGCACCACAGACGAACGCGGGGCCGCGTTACATGATCGACAGCTCGTACTGCCGTACGGGCACGCTGTGGCCGCCTGTCAAGCCGTACTGGCGGCAAGTGCTGGGAGTGGCGCGCTCGCGCGGTCTGGACGCAGGACGTCCGGAGCTGTTCGCCGAACGGCACTTCGGTGAGTACGAAGAGGCGGGAAGGTGCAACGGATGAGGATTCTGGGAGCGGTCCGGTTCGAGATGGTCATCGGCCACTTCGCCCAGGAGCACCCCTTCGACGCGTCCGATCAGGCCAACACCAACGACGAGGCCGAAGGGCACATCCGCAACGGGCAGCGGGAGTTGGGCGGCCGTTGGCATCAGGTGCTGTTGGAGGGCCCGGAGGTGCGCGGTGTGGTGCTCCCCTGGCACCTGGGTGAGGACGGAGAGGTGGAGCTCGTCCCCAAGGCGGGGCTGACGGTGGCCGCGACGGCGGAGCGGCTGGCGGGGCGGGGCGCCTCGTACGAGCGCTCCAATCCGTTGTGTGCGCTCAAACTCGCACGTCAGAGCACGGCCCCCCGCCGCCCGTTGTTCCTGAGTACACGGCCCGTTTCGGGACGCGACTACGAAGGCCTGGCTGTCCGCGAGGGGTTGATCCATCTGGACGGGCTGCACCGCATGCTCGCCTGGGACCAGGCCGGGCAGCTGGTGTCCGGCAACTGGTTCCCCGCCTATGTGGCCGGGCTATCCCCGGCCCACGTAGGGCATGGCGCTGGGCATGACCAGGACGGACTGAATGTTCACCCCGAGCGGCAGAGCGGCCATGGTCCGCACCATGTCGACGACGTGCTTCACGTCCATGGTGGGTTCGACCCGCCGTGACCCGTCGGCCTGCAGGACGGCCGGCTGGGGGCGGTCCTCCGGGGTGACGTTGCCGATGTCGATCTGGCCGCAGGAGATGTCGTAGCGGCGGCCGTCCAAGGACAGCGAGCGCGTCATCCCCGCGACCGCGTGCTTGGCCGCGGTGAACGCGAGGGAGTCCGGCCGGGGAGCCTGAGCGGAGGGTGCTCCGTTGTTGATGATCCGTCCACCGCGCGGGGTCTGCTCCTTCATGACACGGAAGGCGGCGCGGGAACACAGGAAGGTCCCGGTGGCGATGGAGTCCATCACGCGGTGCCAGTCCTCGACACTCACGTCCTCCGTCGGGGTGTAGGGCATGACGTCGGCGGCGTTGTTGAACAGCACGTCCACCCGCCCGAACCGTTCCACCACGGACCTGAACAGGTCGTCCACCGCGGTGGCATCGGTGATGTCGGCGGGGAATGGGACGGCGCGGTCGCGGCCGGCGGCGTGCGTGAGCGCCGCCGTCTCCTCCAGCGGCTCCTTGCGCCGACCCACCAGGACCACCGTCCAGCCGTCCGCCAGCAAACCGAGCGCACACGCCCTCCCGATTCCGCTGCCCGCGCCAGTAACGACCGCCGTCTTCCCAGTCACGTCCCGCCCGTCCTCTCCTCAAACAATCCCCTGCGTATGAAGGGCTCTCCGAACGTGCCCAAGCATCCCTCACCCAAACAGGAGGCACATATGACCGGCCAAATAAGGGCGTTGGGCGGGACGGACGGCAGTCGCGCCTGGTTCGACCGGGCCAAGGCATCGCTGGCGGGCGGCATCAGCTCCTCCTCCAGACTGACCTCGACCGGCCCGCACCCCTACCCGCTCTACATCGCCAGTGGGTCCGGAACGCGCATCCGGGACGTCGACGGCAACGAGTACCTCGACTACCTCATCTCCTACGGCAGCGCGATCCTGGGCCATGCCGCCCCGGAGCTCACCGAGGCACTCACCGCCGTCCTGAGCACGGGCGCGATGTTCGGCACCTGCAACACTGCTGAAGTGGAACTCGCCGAGCTGATCTGCGAGATGGTGCCCTGTGCGGAGCTCGTCCGGTTCGCCAACTCGGGAAGCGAGGCGGTGCAAGGAGCCGTACGTGCCGCCCGCGGGTACACCGGGCGCTCGAAGATCCTCAAGTTCGAGGGCCACTACCACGGATGGTCCGACACCCTGGCCATCTCCAACCGCCCCGACACCTCAGAGGCCGGCCCCTACGCCACGCCGCACCCCGTACCCCACTCCCCGGGCATCCCGGCCGGGGTCGTCGACGACGTGGTCGTCTGCCCATGGAACGACCCCGCGGCACTCCGCACCCTCCTGGACGCCCACCGGGGCGAACTCGCGGCGGTCATCTGCGAGCCGATCGTCGCCAACAATGCCTGCACCATGCCCGATCCGGGCTACCTCGGCCTGCTGCGGGAGGAATGCACGGCACGCGGGATCGTGCTCATCTTCGACGAGGTCTGCACCGGATTCCGCACCGGCCCCGGAGGAGCCCAGACGCTGTTCGACATCGTGCCCGACCTCGCCGTCTTCTCCAAGGCGCTGGGTGGCGGCCTGCCGATCGCCGCGTTCGCCGGGCAGCGCCACGTGATGGAACCTCTGGCACGAGGGGACGTCAAGCACGGCGGCACCTACAACGCCTCGCCGCTGTGCGCCACGTCCGCGCTGGTCACCCTGCGCCACCTCAACCAGCCGGGGGTCACCAAGCACATCGAGGACAGCGGCCAGCGGCTCATGGAAGCGATCCGCCGTGCCGCCCACGACCGCCGCGTCCCCTGCGCGGTCCAGGGCGTCGGCGCCATGTTCCAGACCGTCTTCACCCCCGACGGCACTCCCACGCGCCAGTACCGCGAGCTGCTCCGCACCGACCAGGCCCGCTACCACGCCTTCCGCCACGAACTCCTCAAACGCGGGGTCCACGCCAACGCCTTCGCCATGGCCTGCTGGTTCGTCCCCGCCGCAGTCACCGACGACGACCTGGACGCCACGTGTGAGGCCACGGAAGAGGCCTTCAACGCCCTGTGACCTGCTGACATCGGGCCTCGGCGCCAGGCCCACCTGAGCGGCTCCGTCCACGTCATGAGAAGGGCAGTGCCCGTGCGGTTGCCAGAAGACCTGTCAGAGGAGACGGCGAACGACACCGATAGTCCCCGTACACCCGCCCCCGGCCGCCGTGCACCATGCGTCTGTCCCTCGGCCGGCGCCCCCGAGGGAAAGCTGCGGCTCAGCAGCGCGGACGCAGACGGGCGGTAGCACTAGCCGGGCTTGCCCTGGAGGGGTGCGCTGGGCTGAGTAGACGTGCTTGGCCATTTCTCGGGGTCCTTGTCGTCCTTCCCCCGGTTGCTGTTGGGCGACACCGCGGTCAGCTGCGGGTGGACCAGGTCGTTGGCGAAGGCGCGCCGCTCGGGTGTCGACCACGCGGATGCCCCGGAGCGCCATGCTTCCTTGAGGGGGACGATGTGGTCGATGTCGATGTCGATGTCGATGTCGATGTCGATGTCGATGTCGATGTCGATGTCGATGTCGATGTCGATGTCGATGCCGGAGGCGGAGGCGAAGTCGATCGTGCGGCCGTCGTACTCCGAGTACCAGGTGCCGGACACGGCCCGGCACTGGTCGTCCTGCACCACGTCCTGGCCATCTCTCTGCAGCACGACCTCGCGCGAGTCGTAGGTGCCGTACTGGGTGATCCAGTGCGGGAACTTCGCCTTGCTGTATCCGGGGACGTCGTCCTCATCGGCCACGACGAGGTCCGCGAGCAGCTCACGGGCCTTGACGGCGTCGGGAGGTTCGGGGAGTTCGCGGAGGGATGGTGCCTGACCGGCGGGGGCCTGACGGGCGGGAGCGTGCGGAGGCCGCCGCGGTGGTGGTGGTGGTGGTGGTGGGGTGGTCGCGCTGGAGGGGTCAGCGGATAGCGGACGGGATGTCAGGCACCGCAACGGGACGGAGCACCGTTAGAGACTCTTCCTGGCGAGCCATCATCGCAAAGGGGAACCTGTCGATTTCCAAGCAGAGATCGACATCGTCCGGGTGGTATCCGCTCCGCAGCCCACCGGCAAGATCGGCCGCAGCACGAGAAGCCCTCGCGCGGTGGAGATATGGGGCCGCCTCGACATCGCCTCCGGCCATACATTGACCGATGTATTCAGCGCAGGCCAGGTCCTCGTCGGCCTGGCCTCCCTCGCCGGTCACGACGAACGTCACCGGGCCGGAATCCTTGGTCTGCAGGAACCGCGCGGTCGGGCCGGCCACCACGAAGCTCGCGCACAAGACCAGCGGTGCGTTCGCGACGGCCAGCGCGCCCACGGTCCCTGCCGTCGTCTTCTGCACCAGCGTGCGGCCAGCGAAATCGCATGATCTGAGCAAGCCAGGTGAGTTCACCGCGTCGAAGCCCGCTGCTGGAGCTCCGTCCTTCAGAGCCAGCCAACCCGAGCGGCTCTCCTTCAAGGCAAGTGCCTCACTCTCCGTTGAGGCCAGGACGATCCTCTCGACGCCACGCGAGAAGGCCCAGGCAGCCACGGTGAAGGCGCGCATGACGTCGATGACGACAGCAACACGGGGAACGCCGGCCAACTCTGGGATGCCAACGAAGTGATGGTCCATCGCACCATTCTGACGCCCCTGGATCATCCGAAGGGCACGATTGATCCGGCTGCCGTCGGGGCGACGGTCAGCAAAGCGGCTCTGGTGCCCGCCGGATCCCGTCGGATCGGGCGCGGATGCGCACCGTCCGTGGCGCCGGTTCACGTGGAGACGGGGAAGGGCAGTGCCTTGTTTGACGGGCTTTGTCAGGTGTCTGGTCATGAGGGTGATCGTGGACCAGGCGATGTGCGCCTCGCTGTGCTGGATGAGTCGGCAGCGAGTTCCCAGTCGGGATAGCCGCCATCGCCGCCCGCAGCCGCAGGAAGATCGGGCCCACAGACACCTTCACCAGGCCTTCGCCTTCCCCTGATCTGACGATCTCTTCGAATCGGTCGGTGTTCATCCAGGCCTTGGGCCCGCAGCAAGGCTTCGCGAACCGCGGCGGAAACCGTGGCGGATCGGCGCCGCCCTCGGTGAGGCCGAGGCGGCCGAGTACTGATACCAACAGACCGGGCTCGACATCTACCCGGCTCCCGGACAGCAACAGCCCGGAAACAACGGAGGGAACTCTGCGGGCGGACCCGGGCCGATGTCGGACTCCGACGCCGGCACGCCCACCGTCCTGCGGGTGTTCAGGAATCTGATGAAGCGGACCAGCCGCCCTCGGACCGAGGTCGTCAACGCCCTGATGCACTACCTGCCGACCGCGGTGGCCGTCGGCTACGTCACCGACGAACCGGACATCGACCTGCCGCTGCCCGGCCCCGAGTTCGCCGAGCAGATCGGTGTGCTGCTCGCGGCCGCCGGCAGCATGACCAGCCCGGCGAGATCGGGGCGGTGCTGCTCCAAGCCACCGCTTCCCCCCGCCGTTTACGGGTGCGTGTGAGGGATGCCCGACACGCCCGCGAGCACGTCATGGCGGGACGCTACGGGATGTCGCCGTGCCAGTCCCACCTGCCCGGGTCAACAGGCCGTGGCTCGTAGTCGGCCCGGCCGACCGCCCCGTACCGCCCGACCTCGCAGATCAGGCACCGGCAACTCGTCACGCGTCAGCCGGCAGGCTTCTGGAGAGGGGTCGGTTTGGTGGTGAGCAGCGCGGTGATCTCCTGGGCGAGCTCCGGGCCGAGTTCGCCCCAGCCGTCCTTGTAGCCGTAGACGCTCGCCAGGGTGCGGGCGTCGTAGTCGCCGTTCATGATCTCGATGTCGTTGGTGGTGATGAGTGCCGGGTGGGCGACGCCGACAGCTCCCGAGACCTTCAGCAGCTCCTTACGCAGGGTGCGCAGGTAGACAGCGGCCCGGGTGGCCTTCGAGGGCGCGTCGACGCCGCGCACCAGCCACGGATCCTGGGTGGCGATGCCGGTGGGGCACTTGTCGGTGTGGCATTTCTGCGCCTGGATGCAGCCGATGGACAGCATTGCCTCGCGGGCGACGTTGATCATGTCGACACCCAGGGCGAAGGCGACGGCGGCGTTCTCGGGCAGGCCGAGCTTGCCGGAGCCGATGAAGGTGAGATCGTCGGTCAGACCCCGCTCGGCGAACGTGCTGTAGACGCGGGAGAAGCCCATCCGGAACGGCAGCGACACCGAGTCGGTGAAGATCAGAGGAGCCGCCCCGGTGCCGCCCTCGCCTCCGTCGATGGTCACGAAGTCGACCCCGCGATCACCACGAGCCATCAGCATGGCCAGCTCCTGCCAGAAGCTCATCTCCCCCACAGCGCTCTTGATCCCGACCGGCAGACCGGTCTCGGTAGCGAGTAGCTCCACGAAGTCGAGCATCGAGTCGACGTCGTGGAACGCGGTGTGCCGAGAGGGGGAGGCGCAGTCCTTGCCGGCCGGGATGCCGCGGATCTTGGCGATCTCGGGGGTCACCTTCGCGCCCGGCAGCATCCCACCGAGCCCCGGCTTGGCGCCCTGGGAGAGCTTGATCTCTATCGCCTTGACCGGGGCTCCTGTGACCACGTCCTTGAGCTTGTCGAGGTTGAAGGTGCCGTCCTCGTTGCGGCAACCGAAGTACGACGTCCCGATCTGGAGGACGAGGTCACCGCCGTTGCGGTGGTACTGCGAGAGGCCGCCCTCGCCCGTGTTCTGCATCGCGCCGGCCAGCGCCGCGCCCTTGTTGAGCGCCGTGATGGCCGCGCCGGACAGCGATCCGAAGCTCATCGCCGAGATGTTCACGACGCTCGTCGGCCGGAACGCCTTGGCGCGCCCGCGCGGGCCGCCCAGCACCTTGGCCGAGGGCAGCGGGGCCTGCGGGTCGTACAGATCGGGCAGCGTGCCGGCGAACGTCCGCTGCTTCACGTACGCGTGCCCTTGCACGTGCTCGACGTCTACGTCGGTTCCGAACCCGAAGTAGTTGTTCTCTTCCTTCGCCGACGCATAGATCCAGGTGCGCTGGTCACGGCTGAACGGGCGCTCTTCCTCGTTGGACGTCACGACGTACTGGCGCAGTTCCGGCCCGATCGTCTCCAACAGGTACCGGGCGTGCCCGATCACGGGGAAGTTTCTGAGCAGTGCGTGCTTCTTCTGGATGAGGTCGCGGGCAGCCACCAGCGCCAATGCTGTTGCGGCGGCCGCGCCGATGCTCCGAGCGCGCATGAACGTTCCTCTCCTCGGCTGCTTGATACCCAACTCCATCGCTGTACGACGGACGTCGTGGGCGTTGGGCGGCGGACACGGCCAGGCAGGCATCGGCGTCCGACGACGAAACGCCACATGATGTTAGAGGTCTCGCGGATGGGCGGACGGGGCAGGGTGCGTGAGTCCGGCCGCGCCGCTGGCATCCCGGGCCTTGACCCCGGTTCCCGGACAGCCGAGACACTTGGATCTTGATGGTCCAGGAGAACGGATGTCCCGTGGTCATGAAGCACTCTCCGCAGCGGCAGCCATGAGGCACCGGTCCCACTGACGGTCGACCAGGCGGGCGAGTCCGATCAGTACGCCGTTGCAGAAGACCCCAACCCCGGACAGTCCTACCAGTTCTTCACCTCGGCCGGCACGGCGCCGTCGACTTCGAGCGCGTACAGCTTCGAGCGGGATCCGGTGTGCGGGGCGATGGTCCCCTCCCCCTCAACCGTCTTCAGGTCGTCGACGTACTGCTCGGGACTGGAGGAGGCCCTGCGGCGCATCGCCTCGGGAAACCCCTTCATCGAGCACACCGGGCAGCGGCCCGGGTAATCACAGACCGGTTCTCCCCGGCGCACCACGCTCGTGCCAGCCCCGACCAGAGCACGGTCGGCCTTCAACAGCACCGCGTCCAGCTCGGTGCTCTCCCACACCACCACCGCCTCGGTGAAGGCGGCACTCGCCATGTCCCGGACGGTGACGACACCGCCTTCTCCGCACCAGCACCACCAGACTGATGGGTTGAGGGGATCCGCGCCCCCCGGTTCCCATCCGCTTGTCCCACAAGGTATCTTGCATCGCATGGAACCAGGTGATTCGACCAAGCAGGCCCGGGCAGCCGCCCAGCTGCGCAAGGGGGTCCTGGAGTACTGCGTACTCGCCCTGATGCGGGACCGCCCCCGTTACGGCGTGGAACTCCTCCATGCCTTGGAGGACTCCGGTGCCCTGGCCACCAGCCAGGGCACGGTCTACCCGCTGCTCTCCCGGTTCCGCCGCGACGACCTGGTCACCACCACCTGGCAGGAGTCCACCTCCGGCCCACCCCGTCGCTACTACGCGCTCACCGACAGCGGCCGGGCCGCACTCGACGAGTTCACCCGTGTCTGGCCCGGTTTCCGCAACGCCGTCGACGCCTTCCTGACCACCCCACACCCCTCCACCGGAGACCTCGCATGAAGACCCCCACCGATTCCGTACGCGACTACCTCTCCGCCGTCGAGCGCGAGGCCTCCGCGCTCCCCGCCGACCGTCGCCAGGAACTCCTCGCCGACCTCGCCGAACACATCGAGGTGACGCGCGCCGAACGCCCCGACGCCGCGATCGGCGAGGTCCTGGCGGAGCTGGGAGACCCCCGCACGATCGCGGCGACGGCGCTGTCCGAGGCGGAAAACGGGGCCGCCGGGGCCTCGGCCCGAGGCGATGTGGGTGCACCCGCCCGGCGCGGCAAGGTGCACCCCCTGGTCCCGCTCCTGATGCTGACCCTCTCGATGCCCTTCATGATGGTTTTTCTCGCTGCCCCCGGCCAGCTGTTCGGCGTCCTGTTCCGCATCACCGGCGCGGTACTTCTCTGCACCTCAGTGCACTGGACCGCCGTCCAGAAGACCACCGGCGTACTGCTTGCCGCCGTCCTGCCGAGCGTGATCATCAGCACCTGGAACCTGTCCAACGGCGGCCCGGAGGCCGGCACCCCGGCTCTCCTGGCCAACCTGGCGATGCTCGCCCTGATGGCCGGCGCGGCAGCATGGCTCTGGCGGGTCCGCCGCGCCTGAGACGTTGTTTCCGGTCTGCGTGTTCATCGAGAGCCGTTGGCCGACTGGTGCGGTGCCGGAGGGTTGCCGGTCAGCGGGTGATGCGGCGGGTCATGAGGGTGATGGCGGCCCAGGTGATGAGGGTTTCGGAGTGCTGGACGAGCCGTTCGTAGTCACGGGCGTGGCCGCGGGCGTTCATGATCCAGGACAAGCTCCGTTCGACGACCCGGCGTCGGGGGATGACGACGAAGCCAGTGGTGTCCTTGGGGCGGCTGACGGTCTTGATCGTCAGGTTGAGGTGGTGTTGGGCCCAGGTCGCGAGCTTTCCGGCGTAGGCCCGGTCGGCCCAGACCATGGTGATCTCCGGGTGCATCAGGCGGAGGCGGGAAGAGGACCTCCTTTGCGGCGGCGGAGTCGTGGAGATCGGTCGGGGTGACCATGACGAACAAGGGGAGGCCGCGGGTGGCACGCCCGCCGGCACGCACGAGACCACGAACGACTCGTCCAGCACTCCGAAACGCTCATCACCTGGGCTGCGATCACCCTCATGACCAGGCGACTCACCCGACAGAACTCCGCAGCAACCCGCCCGTGACCTCCGGAGTGCACCACTCGTCAGCCGGACTGAACACGCTGCACGGATAGCGCCGCTTGTCTCTCAGCCCAGAAACGGTAGACAGCCCAGCCGGCACCGAACACAGCGGCCGTCCAGACGATGACCTCGGCGAGAACAATCGCCGGGGTCAAGGTGAGGTGCGGCCGAGGCGGCAGCACGACCATCTGCACGGCAGCGCCCACCGGAACCGTCAACGCCGCAAGCAAGCCGACCAATCCAGGCTGCCTGATGGCTGCACCCACCACACCAAGTACCAGTCCGAACGGCACACCCACCACCAACCAGCTGACCATATCCGTGCCGGCCCCCGAGACGAAGGCATCCGTCACGTAGTACGCCACCGTGGCAGCGACCAGCGCCAGGGCCCCGACCAGCGCACCTCGGACCCATGTCCCGGCCAGCCAGCCCATCGCCACCGCCAGCGCGGCCCAGGACCAGCCTGCGTCCACCAGCAGGCTGAGCACCTTGGCGGCCTTGGCCCAGACGGTGCCCGTGAGAGGCATTCCGAGCTCCGCATACGGCGACGAAAGCGCGTTGACGAGCGAGGTAACCGCCCCAAAGCCCACCCCGACGGCGAGGCCTCCCACCATGATTTTCATACCGAGAGGGTATCCAGTGCGCTGTGACGCCCCTCCGAGCTGTTACTGACCACTCGCAGCGGTGCTGTCCGTTCACATGACTCCGCCTCAATCCGGGTGCTGCCCATGGCAGCTGAACCTCTTTTGCCCGTTCGAGTAAACGAAGCCCGAGTGGTCCAGGGGACACGTCCACCGAGTAGGGATCAGAAACAGGTACCAAGCACCCCACCTACCTCGAAGAACTCGGCCGGGCCGACCGTGCGATCTCCGCATGCGACTACCTGGCCGGCCCCGACCTGCGCCGCGAGATCCACGGTGGGCTCCAGGTCGTGGAGAACTGGAACAGCGCGAACACCGTGCTGCATTACGGCAAGGACGGCGCCCTGACCGGCCCGGACAAAGAGCACGCTGAGACCAGCATGCTCGCGCTGCACCTGCTCCGGTCCAGCCTCGTGCACGTCAACACACTGCTGCTCCAGCAGGTCCTGGCCGAGCCGAAATGGGCGAAGAAGCTCAGCGACGGGGACCGGCGCGGCATGACCGCGCCGTTCTGGTCCGACGTCAACCCGTACGGCACCTTCCGCCTGGACCTGGACAAGCGCCTCGACCTGGGGCTCACGGTGCCCCGCCCCCGCACTTGGGCGGACACCGCCGACCGATCGGTGACGGAGACACACTGAAGTACTCCCGGTCCCCAGACGAACGAGGCCGCGCGGTGGGTGCTCGATCCGATGCGTGCGCATGCCGCACGCGACCGCGCTGCGGTCGTCACCGTCTCGGTCCCGCGACGGCGTAGGCCCCGGTGCCGGCAACCGCGAGGACCAGGGCCGTCCAGGTGCCCGCTGCCGTGCCTGCCGGCAACAGCATCCAGCTCGCCACCTGCATCGGCGCACTCGTCGGGGGTGGGGCAAGGAACGAGAACGAGAGCCAGGCGAACGGCAGCGTCCAGGCGTACTGGCCGCCCGAGAGCACCGCTCCCAGGGCGGCCAGTCCCATCAGGCCCGCGCTGTCCCGGACGACGAACGCGGTGGTGGCCATGGACTCGCCCATCGCCTGCACTGTCAGCAGCACCGTGCCGACGACCGCGCCGCAGAGCAGCACGTGTGCCGCTCTGCAGGGCACCCAGCGGATCGCGGCCGTCCGGTCCAGCGCGAGGTCCTGCCCGCTGAGCCCGATCGAGGCTGCCATCGCCCCCGTAGCGAGGACGAGCGTGGGCAGCCGCGGATCACCGGGCCCTCCGCTGCCGTCCCGGGCGAGTGCCCACACCGCCACCGCGCTGATCACCACCGCGGCGAGCGACGCGGGTACCTGACGCGAACGCGCGTACAGCGTCAGCCATCTCACCGGGACGCACCGTCGTTCAGCGCGTCGAACGCGTCGCCCTTGCAGGAGAGCGCGGCGGCGCGCATCGCGTTGATCCGCGAGAGCTGCTCGGCCCGCGGCAGCGCCTTGAGTTCCTTCCACACCGGGCGGGTCTTGGCGTCGACCTCGCGGCGCAAATTTGCTGGCAAGGTGCCGGGAAGCGGCCTGAGGTCCCCAAGGACCCAGCCCACCGCGACGGTCTGCGCGAATTCATCTCCCCCGAAGCTGCTCCAGCCGACGGGGGAACACCCTGGCACCATGCCTTGGGCGATCAGGGCCCGGGTCAGGTCCTCGCCCTTCGCGGCGGCGATGATGTCGTCGTCGAAGTCGAAGAGCACGGTCTTGCGGGACCACTGCGGCGTGGAGCCTTCCGGCAGGACGGCGGTGTTCTCCCGGACCGAGACCGGCGCCTGGCTGCCCAGGGCGCCACGCAGCAGGCGCAGCGCCTCCTTGCCGGGACCCGCGAGGTCGGCGAGTCGCGCCTGCTGCGTCTTCGTCACGCACACCGGGCCGTCGCACACCAGCTCCGCGGCGGCCTCGTCGACGACATAGATCCGGCGCGGGTCGGAGGGAAGGACGAGCAGGGCGATCACCGCGCCCGCCAGGACGGGCGTCAGGGCGATCAGCCGGGCGCGCGGGGTCGCGGCGACCAGCAGCGCGAAGCCGGTCGCGACCATGGCGAGCAGCCAGATCGTCTGCCCGACGTGCACGGAGGCGGAGAGCGTGACGAGTGCATCGCGCGCCTCCTGCACCGCCGGTGACAGCAGGGAGACCCGGTTCGGCGCCGTGCTCGGGAGCCCCGTCGCCGTGGTCGTCTCCGTCCGGCCCAACGACATCTGCATGAGGGCCGTGAACACGAAGGCGCCCATGGCCAGCGCGGGCGGGGTGAGCACGGACGGCAGGGCCCGCCCGGCTCCCATGCCCAGCACGGCCCCCGCGACGAGAGAGAGTGCCCCTACCAGCGAGATCGGCAGCCACCCGAGGTGCGTGTACCCGGTGTTGGCGACCACCTGGACCGCGCCCACGAGGACGAGGAGCGCGAAGGCCGAGGCCAGCGTGATCGCCGTCGTGCCCGCCAGCGTCGCCGCGCGGTGCCGGGCGGGCCGCGGCGTGCTCGTCAGCAGCTCGGACATCTTCGAGCGGTGGTCGCGCAGACCCTGCAGCGCCCCGAGCCCCGCGGCGAGCGGCCACAGGTAGAACAGCAGGGATCGGGTCCACAGGGCCATGGACGTCCACTGGGCCGTCCACGCCGTGGTGCCCGTCCACCACGGTCCGGGAATCAGGTACAGGAACGCCAGCGCCGTCGTCAGGAACACGGCGCCGGCCCACGGGGCGACGGAGCGCTTCAGCTCGATGCGCAGGACGCGGAGGTTCACCAGGTGCCCCTTGCCTGCTCGGGGTTGAGCAGCAGCGCCGAGTAGCCGCGTTCCAGCGGGCTGTCCCCCACGTGCTCCGGTCCGCCCACCGAGGCCAGCTCGTCCGGAGGGCCCTGGAAGACCAGCCGGCCCTCGGCGAAGAGCACCACGTCGGTGCAGGCGGTGGCGACGTCCTCCACCAGATGGGTCGAGACGAGCACGCAGGTGTCCGTACCCAACTCCTGCAGCAGCTCACGGAAGCGCAGCCGCTGCGCCGGGTCCAGGCCGACCGTCGGCTCGTCCAGCAGCAGGATCGTCGGGTCGTTGACGATGGCCTGGGCGATGCCGACCCTGCGCACCATGCCGCCCGACAGGGACTTCATCCTCTCGTCGGCGCGGTCCGCCAGCCCCACCCTCTCCACGGCGCGCTGCACGGCGGCGGGGATGTCCGCCTTGGGCACCTCCTTCAGCCACGCCATGTACTCGACGAACTCGCGCACCGTGAAGCGCTTGTAGTAGCCGAACTCCTGCGGCAGGTAGCCGATCCGGCGGCGCACCGCACGGTGCTCGCCCACGCCGCCCACGTACTCGCCGAGCAGCTCCAGGCTGCCCTCGGTGGGGCGCAGCACGGTGGCCAGCGTCCGGAGGAGGGTGGTCTTGCCCGCCCCGTTGGGGCCGAGGAGGCCGTGTACGCCGGTGCCCAGCGACAGGTCGAGCCCGTCGACGGCCATCCGGTTCCTACCGACCCTGACCTTCAGCCCGGTCGCCTGGATCTCCCAGGCGTAGGCCGTCGGTGCGATGTCGGCCGCACTCACCGCGGACGTCATGTGGTGTTCCTTTCCGATGGTCATCGATGGGCTCCCAGCACGGAGTACGCGCCTCTGCGGGCGATCACGACACCGATGCCGAGCGCGAGGATCAGCCCCCACACGGGCAGGCTGCCCGTGTGCAGGGCGAAGGTCGTACGGCTGGTAACCAGGGTCGGCGCCACGATCGCGGCGGCCCACACGGCCGCCAGTGCGACAGCGGCGCGGGTGACGCCGACGACGCCGCCGAGCGCCAGGGTCGTCGAGGTGAAGGCCAGACAGGGCAGCAGCCACTGCGCGGCCGTCACACCGGTCACCCATCCGGCCACCAGCAGCACGGGGACGACCACGGCGAGCACGGACGCGGTGCGCCGCAGCACCAGGTACAGTCCCGCCCTCGGCGCGGAGGCCGTCAGCTCGTACGCCGGGTCCAGGCCGCGCGACCACGACGCCGCGACGCCGAGGACGGGCAGGATCGGGGCGAGCAGCAGCACCAGCGACACCTCGCCGAAGCCGGTGTCGACCAGGTCGAGCAGGAGCGCGAGCAGTGTCACGCTCACGACCATGGCCAGCCACGGCACCATCGTGGGCGTCATCCACCTCGACAGCCACGCCGACCGGCGCCGTCGGCGCGGCATCGTGGCGGTGGCGGCCAGCTGGGGTTCGAGGTCGGACCACACGGTGCCGACCAGCGCCGCCACGGCGGGCGCCTCGGCAGTGACGGCGGCCGACAGCCGGTCACGGCACACCCCGCACGCCTCCAGATGGGCCTCCAGGGCCCACACCTCGTCGGCGGCGATGTCCGTGTCGCCGCGTGCGTAACCGTCGATGATCCGCATCGACGCGTGTTCCACGCTCATGCCAGCGCCTTCCGCATCGCGATCCGGGCCCGGCGGGCACGGGTCTTGACCGTGCCCTCGGGCAGCCCGAGCAGGACCGAGGTCTCCCGGACGGACAGCCCGTCGAGCACCATGGCCTGCAGTACCTGTCTGAGTTCCGGCGCGAGGCGCCGCAGCGCGTCGCCGACGTCACCGCCGACGGTCGTCGCGAGCGCCTCCTCCTCGGCGGCGGGCGCCGCGTCGGGGAGAGCGGCGGCCGCCGGCGGCTCGGCGTGGTGGGCCCTGCGCCGGAAGGCGTCCACGAGGCGGCGTGCCGCGATCGTCCACAGCCATCCGGCGGCCGTCCCGCCCGCCGAGGACCCCGCGAACGCGCCCGCCGCGCGCCACACCGCCAGATACGTCTCCTGCATGACCTCGGCAACGATCTGCTCGTCGGCGCAGCGACGGCGCAGCCGCAACGCCATCCACGGCGCGGTGCGCCGGTACAGCTCCTCGAACGCCGCGCGGTCACCCCTGGCCACCAGCTGGACGAGACGCTCCTCGTCCAGCGCGCGCGGTGCCTTCCTGACTGATCTCACACCGGCTAGACGCCCGGGGCCGGCCGCAGGTTTTCCTCCCGACGTGATCCCCGCCACATGTGGGAAAACCCGTGGGCTCCACTCAACTGAGGTTTCGCCGCTGCGCAGCGGTAGCTTCGCTGGTCCGGAGGGTCTCGCTGAATAGGGCGGGGTGGCTTGAGCCGCGGTGGCTTCGGTTGTCCGAGCTCGCAGGAACGCGGTGACCAGGACTTCGATGGAGATGCCCCATCGGGAGCACCGAATGCTCGCCATCGCCAATGAGCGTTCGATTGCTCCCCGATGGGCCGAGTCGGCATGGCGTCACCCGCACAACTGCCCGGATATCGATGGCATGGCCACGCCCGGACGGACGGGGAACATCCGAACGAAGGCCGGTGCCGGCCCAATCGGTGTCTCATAGGTGGTCGCTCGTGGTGAGCATCCCCGTCCCTCGGGTCACGGTCCACGTTGTCGCCGCCCGGGCAAAAGTCTCCGCGGGTGCTGTCCCCACTGGCGTTCAACAACCGTCCGAAGCCGCCCGGGAACGAGACCGAACGCCGCACCGGACGGCTCGGAGCCCGTCCGGTCGACGGGGGACGTCATGGGTCCGGCAACCCGCCGCCCGGCTCGGCTGCTCGGGCTCGCGCCCTTCGGAGCGGGCCTCGGCGGCGGGGCCGTTCGCGCACATCCACGTGGTGCGGGACTACCCCCGACCCTGCCGGGCATTGCGCCCGGCCAGGTGGTGGGCAGTCCTCCGATCAGCGTCTCCGACGGCACCCCTCAGCCCTCGACGGGCGCGCGGTCGACCTCTTCCTCACCGGTCGCTGAATGTCACCTCCTTCGCGTCCTCGGCGTACTCGAAGTTGCCGGTGAAGCCCCAGTTCTTCCAGCCGCCGTCCCCCTTGTTGGTGATGGTTCCGCTGTCGAGGGCGAACACATCGACACCGTCCACCACCGCAAGATGTTCGAGGCCGGACACCCCGGAGAAGGAGAGGTTGTTGAACGATTTCGCCACGATGATGTTCTTGCCGGGGAAGCTGCGGCTGTACTCGTCGATCAGTGAATGGGTCAGCTCGGCGTTGTCACCCGGCACCTTGCCGGAGTAGTCGGTACCGGGGTACGGCCCGCCGTCCGCGTACTTCGGCGACTCGTCGTCGAAATTGACCGTGCCCGATCCGGTGGCAGTGGAATCGGCCTCCAGGTCGGCGGGTTCCGGCTGGTCGAAGGCCACCTCCGAGCCGTCGCGGGTGAAGTCGCCGTAAAAGGCCCAGTTGATGTAGCCGCCGTCGCCGTCGTTGCTGAACTTGCCCTTGTCGAAGACGTAGATGTCGAACACGCCCCGGCCCAAAGCGATGTCGTCCCCGTTCTCGGCGCCATGGTATTCGTTGGAGTTCAGCCGGTACCTGCCCCGATGGACGAACGAATCCGGCTCCTCGACCCAGTGCGACGCCTGTTCCGAGTGCATCGCGACCACGTTGTAGTCGGGGTAGCAACGACGCATGTCGTTCACGAGCATCCGCACCGCCTGCGTCGATCCCTCGTCGTCCAGCGGGGAATACGTGTCGTAGTACCGGCTCCGATCGGGCGGTTCCTGTCCCTCGACCTGGCAGCCCTCGTCGCCGGGCTTCCAGCCCTCCTTCCGCTTGGGACGGGGCGGCTCCTGGAACGTGACGGTGCGGCGGTCCTCGCTGACGTCGAACACGCCGTGGAACGCGCGGTTCTTCCATCCGAGGTCGGCGTCGTCCGCCCAGGTGAACTTGCCGGTCTTGAACGCGTACACGCGGTACGTGGTGCCGCTGATCTCCACTGTCTCGATCAGCGCCGTACCGTCCATCTCCTGCAGGTTGCCCTCGTGCGGCTGCGCGATGACGATGTTGTAGTCGGGGAGGCAGTGGGCGAGGTCCGCAAGCGCCAGCTTGACCCGCTTCTCCTTGTTCTTCTCGTTGTCGATCTTGTCGATGACGAAGTTGACCAGCCAGGAGTACCCCCAGGCGGCCGCCTTGCCCAGAACGCCGCTGCCCGGAACGGACACCGACGACTGCGATTCCCGCGGCTCGAAGCACAGGTCGGGGAGTGCGTTCACCGTCTTGCCGGGGGCCTTGCCGACGGACTTTCTGACGGACTTGCCGACGGGCTCGCCGGCTTCGGCACGGAAGAGGGTGCCGGGCTTGACGGGGTCGTCGTCGGAACCCGTCCGCCGATAGTCGCGTTCGCGCTTGACATCGTTGTCATCGAGGCAGCCACTGCCGCCGCCCGCCGCCGCACCGATGCGGCAGACCTGATCGTGTGCGACGCGGGAGATGTCGCCCCCGATGGTCGCGGCGGCGATCGCGCCGACCACGACGGCGACGATCCCCAGCAGGGCCAGGTACTCGATTGCCGTCTGCCCCGCGCTCGCGCGCATGTCCAGGCGTATCCGGTCACTGCGTTTCACGCGTCACCTCGTCGTGGATTACTCGCGTCACCGGAGCCGTATGCCTGCCGGGGCTCGAACTGTAACGACGACACCCGGACCCACAGGTAGGGTCCGGGGGCCCGCCCCCCGGACCCAGATCACTGGACCCAGATCACCGGCCCCGAACCCGGACCCGGATCCTGATCGGGGCCTTCGGCAAGGGCCGGCCGCCCCGTCGCCGCGCGGGGGAACCCGCCCAGGGCCGCCGTCGGCTTGCCCGGTCGGGTCCGCCGCACGATCGGCGGCCCGGCCGTCGGTGGCAGCGTTACGGTCGGGGCTTGTTCGCGAATACCCAGCGGTTGCCCGCCAACGCGTCGTTCTGCTCGGGCAACGGGCCTCGTCCGTGATGGCGGGTGAAGTCGAAGGGGGTCCGGACCGATGTGTCCCAGCCCCTGCGCACCAGGTCACCGGCGGAGTCGGGCCGCGGCTCTCTGTCGAACAGGTTGAGCAGGTCGATGCCGATCTGGTGTGCCGTCGAGGTGTACAGCGGGCTGTCCCGGTACTCCAGCAGGTCCTTGTCGAGCTTGACCTCGAACGCCAGCGCGCTTCCTCCCGTGCTCAACCGGTCCACCGTGTCGATGAGGTCCGTCTCGGCGGCGGCGGGCAGGTAGAACAGCAGCCCCTCGGCCAGCCAGACGCTCGGTGCGTCCGTGTCGAACCCGGCGTCGGCCAGCGCTCCGACCCAGTCGTCGCGCAGATCGATCGGGACGGGTACGCGCGCTGCCTTCGGGGTGGCCGACAGTCCGTCGAGCACCTTGTGCTTGAACGCCAGCACGCCTTCCCTGTCGATCTCGAAGACCACACAGCCGGGAGGCCAGTCGAGTCGGAACGCCCGCGAATCCAACCCCGCCCCGAGCAGGACCACTTGTCGGACGTCACCCGTGTGCACCGACTGGAGGAGAAAGTCGTCGAGGACCCTCGTCCGCAGACCGAAGTAACGCGCGAACCGCCCCCACAGCGGGTTGGTGTCCCCGTCCGGAACCTGTTGTATCCGGACCGGCCAGCCGGCGGACGCCGGTGCGGCGAGCACGAAGTGCTCCGCATAGACGTCCCGTGCCAGGGTGTCGTGGCGGTGGGTCTCGATCGCCCGTGCCGCGGCGACCAGGAGAGCGGTCAGGCCGACACCTCCTTCCACGCCTTCCACCCCGGTGTTCCGCGACGTTGTGCCGACCACGTGTCCTCCTTCGGGCAAGTTGAGACCATGAACAGCGAGGAATGCGAATGATGGATCAACGGTGGACGCACGACGCCACCGCTCCGGGCGCCCCGTTCCTTGGGGAGCGCCCGACAGCGCACAGTCCTGCGGCCACCGGATGGGCAGCGGCGCCGAATGCCTCGCTCATCGGCTCCTCCCCTCCGGAAGCAGGACGGGTTTGACCACGCGGCCCGCGTCGCAGTCGCGTTCGGCCTCGTTGATGTCATCGAGTGGGTACGTACGGATCAGCTCGTCGAAGGGAAACCGCCCGGCCTGCCACAGCCCGGTCAGCCGCGGAATCAGCAGTCCCGGCACCGCGTCCCCCTCGCAGATGTGGGAGATTCTCCTGCCTCGGTCCAGTGCCCCCGGTTCGAGCGGCAGCGCGGTGCGGAGCCGTGCCACCAGACCGAGGTGGCCAGTCGGGCGCAGGGCCCGGAGCGCGTCGTTGATCAGCTGGACGGAGGCCGTGGTGTCCAGCGCGTACTGCGCGCCGCCGTCGGTCAGTCGCCGGATGCGACCGGGCAGGTCGGCCGATGCGGCATGCAGTGGGATCGCGCCGAATCGTTCGGCGAGGGCCAGCCGTTCGGGGTGCCGGTCGACGGCCACGGTGACCGCTCCGGAGGCGGTGGCCGCCATCACCGCGGCCAGGCCCACCGCTCCTGCGCCAAGGACCGCGATGGTGTCGCCGGGCCCGGCGCCGAAGGAGTTGAAGACCGCTCCGGCGCCGGTGAGGAAGCCGCAGCCGAGCGGCCCGAGCAGTTCGATGGGCAGCGAGGGGTCGGCCCGGACGGCATTGCGGGCGGGGACCACCGCGTACTCGGCGAACGAGGACTGACCGAACCACCGGGGGGCCAGTTCGTCCCCGGCCGCGTCGGTGAACCGCGCGGCCTTCTCCTTGCGCCCTCCGAAGAGGTTGATCGAGGCGAAGGAGTCGCAGTAGGCGGGGGCCGCGTTCATGCAGTTCCGGCAGTGTCCGCAGGAGTCGAAGCTCAGCACGACGTGGTCGCCGTTGCTCAGGCCGGTGTGCGGGCCGCCCGTCTCCACCACGACCCCGGCCCCCTCGTGGCCGAGCACCGCCGGCAGCGGTGAGCGGCCGTCCGAATGCCGGACCGCGAGATCGGTGCGGCACATCCCGCAGCCCGCGATCCTGACCAGGATCTCGCCGTCGGCCGGTCCCGTGTTCAGGATCACCTCCTCGACGGCGAATCGGCTCTCGTACGAGCGCAGTACCGCCGCGCCGAACCTCATCGTCACGCCTCCTCCGGACGGTGCACGACGAACGGCCTGAGGTTCCCGTAGAGCCCCCACGGCCCGCCCGCGACGCCGACACCGCTCTGCTTGATACCCGCGAAGGGCTGAGCGAGGGACAGTTCGGCGTGGTGGTTGATCCACGCCGTCCCGCACTCCAGCCGGTCGGCCACCGCCTCGGCCCGGTCGAGATCGGTCCCCCATACCGAGCCGCCCAGCCCGAAGCCGGTGTCGTTGGCCGCCTCGACGGCTTCGTCGAGGCTTCGGTACGGCAGCACCGGCAGGACCGGACCGAACTGTTCGTCCGTCACCACCGGACTGCGGGGCGGGACATCGGCCAGGATCGTCGGGGCGTAGAAGTAGCCCGGTCGGTCCGGCCGGTGGCCACCGGCCACGGCTCGGGCACCGTCTGCCAGGGCCAGGGCCGTGTAGCGCTCGACCCGGGCCAGCTGGGGGATGTTGTTGACCGGACCCAGCTGCGTACGCGGGTCGAGGCCGGATCCGATGACGGTGGTCTTCGCGCGCTGCGCGAGGGCCTCGACAACGTCGGAGTAGAGCCGGGCCGGCGCGTAGACGCGCTTGACCGCCATGCAGACCTGCCCGCAGTTGCGGAACGCCGCCCAGAACAGCCGGTCCGCGATCCGCTCCACATCCACGTCCTCCAGCAGGATGGCGGCATCGTTGCCACCCAGCTCCAGGGTGACGCGGCCGAGCGACGCCGCCGCGCCTGCCGCGACGGCCCGTCCGGTGGGAATCGAACCGGTGAAGGTCACGTGACGGATTCCCGGGTGGGAGGCCAGGCGGGCCCCGAGGGGTTCATGACCAGTGATGATCGTGAGCACGTCCTCGGGGAGGGCGGTGGAGATGACGGATCCCAGCAGCCGTGTGGCGAGGGGCGTGAAGGGCGAGGGCTTGAGCACCACCGTGTTGCCTGCGGCGAGCGCGGGCGCCAGCTTCGCCGACGCCAGTTGGAGGGGAAAGTTCCACGGGACGATCGCGGCGACGGGCCCGAGCGGTCGCCAGCGGATCTCGCTCCGTACCGGGCGACCGTCCGTGATGGGCCGGGGCCCGGGGTCGAGTTCGGCGAAGTAGCGCAGGCGGGCCGCCGTGCGGGCGATCTCCGCATACGACTCGGACAGGGGTTTGCCCTGTTCACGGGTGAGCAGAGGAGCGATCTCCGCCCCGGCGGCCTCCACGGCGTCGGCTGCCGCCAGCAGAGCGGTGGCGCGGGCGCCGCGGTCGGTCCGCCAACTGCGCCAGGCCTCGTGGGCCCGGCCGACAACGACGTCCAACTCGTCCGGCTGCTGGTCGGGGGCCTCCTCGAATGCCTCGCCCGTTGCCGGATCGAGGACGGCGAAGCGCTCGCCGACGGTGCCGGGCGACGCCTGACGGGGCTGGCCTGTCGCCATGCCGCGGTCAACTCGCGGCGGCAACGGCAGCCGTGTGTTCCCGGGCATGCCGGTCCATCTCCGCCCGGAAGGCAGCCACCAACTGCGGCTGAATCCTTCCGGTGGTGCGGTCGCCCCCCTCGCAGACCGCCCCGCGCACCCCCACGATGTCCGTGCCGATACGGGTCAGCGTGCCGAGGTCTCCCACCTTCACACTGCCCGCGAGGGCGGCGAGCAGCTCGGCCTCGTGGGCCCGCCGGACGAACTCCGCGCAGACCTCCGGCGGAACGTGGTCGAACAGCCGGGTCCCGTCCTTGACCGCGGTGTCGAGCATGGCCGCGTCGGAGCCGGAGCGGAGGGCGATGTCGGGCAGGGCGAGCGGGTTGACGCAACCGATCCGGTGGGCGTCGGCGTAGCCCGAGGCGACGACGAACGCGTCCGGCCGGTAGTCCTTCACCGCCCGGACGACCCCCCGCATGACGTCGATGGCCTGTTCGGGCGTCGTGCATCCGTAGAGGCCGACTTTGATGTACGTGGCTCCGGAGACAGCCGCACCGAGCGCCGCCTGGGCCACCGTGCCGGGCTTGTACGGCACGTCTCCCACGGTGGCGGACACCGGCTTGTCCGCCGGGACAGCGTCACGAATCTCCTTGATGACCCACGGGAAGTTCGCGCCGAGCGAGCCCTCGTCGGGCTTCTTGACATCGACGATGTCGAGGTGGTCCGCCGCCTTCGCGCAGTCGAGGGCTTCCTCGACGCTGTCCGGGGAGATGAGAAGCAACAATGTGGACTCCTTCCACCGCATGTCCACCCGGCCGAGAGGCAGGTGTGCGGTGTCGTCTGGATCCCTTGCGGTCAGCTCATCATTCCCAGGGCCCGTGACCACCGGTAGGGCGCGCGGATCCCGAACGGTGTTGTCACGGCGTACCCGGTGCGCCGTGCACGCCGGTTCGAACCAGACGAAGGGGCTGGTCGCGAGGAGGCTCACTTCCCTCGACGAGCCCGGCGTCCGCCCTCGTTCCCGGATCAGGATCCGGCATGTGCGGGCCATCGACGTGACCGTCGGCGGGTGGATGCCGGGCCGCCCGCCGACCTGCCCGGCGCAGTCCCTGTCGGCGGGCGGCAGCCGAACGGCAGAGCACGTCGGGCACAGCCTCGGTGTGGAGTGTGCGCCTCCGGGGCCGAGGTGCGAGGTGCGAGGCCCGGGTCTCCCCTGCCTGTGCGGCACGGCCATGTGACAGGCTCGTGGCCGTGACCCCCGACCTTGTCCTTCTTCGAGCGTTGATCGACGAATCGCCCGCAATCGCCACTCGGCCCGGATGTGGTGCGCCGGAGGCGTGGATCCGCTCGGCCGAGTCGGCCGTGGGCCCGCTCGCGCCGTCGTACCGGTGGTGGCTGGCCGAATACAACGACGGCGAGCTCGACGGCGAGCCGCTCGCGACGCTCGCCCCACCCGGCGAGCGGGGCACCGACGACCTCACCGCCGAGTGGCGCCTCGACGAGGACCGGCTCTGCTTCTCCACCGAACCGGACGGCGACGGCACCTACCACTTCGCGCTCGACCGTTCCGCGGAGTCGAGTACGGGCGAGGAGCACGCGGTGATCCGGCGCGATCGCCACAACGGCGCGGAGGAACTGGTGGCGGGCTCGTTCGCGGGCTTCCTGACCCTGCACGTGGCACGGACCGCCGGGCTCGGCGACACCCCCACTCCGGCGCTGGCCCGGCTCTGGCGGTCCACGCCCGGTGTCCTCCTCCCCAACGGTGTCCAGGTCTACGGTCCGCTGGACATCCTCGAACGCAACGAGACCTACGAGGTGAGCACGTACCAGCCGGACTGGGTGCTCATCGGCGACGACAGCGGCGGGCGCGGTCTGTTCATGCGTCGCGGGGGCGGTTACCGGGCGTCCGTCCACAGCCTTGACCTCGGTGCGGGTGACAGCGACATCGACAGCCCCGGCGTCGGCGAGTGGGTGACCGATGACCTTCTCGGCTGGCTGGCCGCCGGGGCCGACATCGGGCGTTGACCGGGAGCTGCGACGTTCATGGGACGAGCCCGTAAAGACCGCCCCACCCCGTCCCAGCCCGCCCCACTCTCCACACCCGAGCCCGTTGACCAGCACTGGTGAAGAACCCCGGCTGGAGTACCACTGCGTCACGAGTGGTAAAGCACCCGCACGACCATCGTGTCGCCGGGCAGGCCGTCCAGGCAGGCGTTGAACATCCGCTCGTAGTCGGGGCCACCGCCCTCCACCCAACGCCCGTCGAGGGTCAACAGGGCGGGGGTGGGCAGCACGGCGGCCACATGGCGGGTCACGTACGGCTCCCGGTCCTCGTCGAAGTGGAGGACGGGGTCGAAGGTGAACCGCTCCTCCAGGGCGGGATCGGCCTCGATCGCCTGGATCAGGGGCTGTTCACGGAAGGCGGCCACGGCCGCCTCCCTGGCGTGTTCGGGCTCCAGGTTCCTGACCCGCTCGGCGAAGTGGTGGAAGGGCAGCGCGGGCGGGTGGCGGTCGGCGAAGGCACGGTACGCCGTCCAGGTACCGGCCGCCCGGCGGGCCTCGGCAGCGCGGGGCGTGTCGAGGTCGAGAATGCCGCGCGGGCCGCCGTGACAGCGCGAGGGCGGCAGGTCCTCGGGGGGTTCGGTCCAGTCGTCGTACCGCACGAGCCGGGAATCGTCCTCGTGGCCGGGCAGTACATCGAAGAGACAGCCCGCCCCGGAGACGAACCAGTAGCTCCACTCTCCCACCCAGTCCGGGTGCGGGTGGTCCTCACGGTCGTACCAGAAGGGGGCCATCGCCTGTTCTATCGCCTGCTTCAGCCCGTCGGGGCCGACGGGCGGCAGACAGACGGTGATGCGCTGTTTGCCCATGGTGTCCCCTCCTGTGGTGTGGTCCGTGCTGGGTGTGTGGTCGGACGGCGCGCGTGGTGCGGTGCGCGATCCACCTTGGCAGGCCGCGCCGGTCAGATGGTCGGCAGGGGCCGGCCGGAGACGAGTGGGTTCGTCCCGTCGGCGTGGGCTCTTCGGCCAGGATCACGGGCAAGTTCATGGGGCCGGACGGTAAGCCGAAGTCGCCTCGGTGCTTATGGGTTGTGGCCCCGACCGACTACGGCGGGCGCGGTGGCCTGGTCCCGGCTTCTACTTGGGCCTGTTGTGTGGCCGGGCAGCTCATCCGGGCCCGCGTGACGCCTCCGGCGACGCCTGAGGATCGGCGCGAACTCACCTGGATCGCCGAGCAGTTGGTACCCGGCGCCGACCACGCCCGCACCGCCTCCGTCAACCTGCTGGAGGAGCTCTCCCCGGCGATCCTCTTCGGTGCCCACGGGGACATCGTGGTCCGTGTCATCGAGGCCGGGACCGCCCTGGGCCAGGACGGCGCGCGCGGGGGCTTGCCGCCGCCCGCCACCCCGACACCGAGCAGGTGCACTGCTCCGCCTCGACCGCTGGCTCGACGAGCGCTCGGCAGCCGCACAGCACCGCGACCATGACCACTCGTCAACCCTCCTGGCCCCCCGGGCCAGTTCCTCGGGATCTCCGGTCGGTTCCGGCCTCTCGCTGGTCCGGGTCCTGGGCGAGGAGAACGTCGAGCGGCGGAGCGGCGGAGCGGCCCGGGGACCGTCACCGTCGACGAGGACGGCGACTGCCTCCTCGCCGATCCGTGAAACACGGCCCTGCCGGCCCTGGCCGACACCGCGATGGCCTTCGGCGCACCGCGGCTGCTGGACGACGGGGCCACCGCGCTACCGACCCGGGCCTGGACCGCGACCTTCGGTCCCGGGGCGCCCAAGTCCTGAACGGGCGTCGGCAGTCCGCCGCCGGGATCACAACCGCCGGATCACGGCCCTCCCGGAATCCAGGCCGATGCCCATCCGCGGCGGGGCCCCGTCCTGGTCGCCGGCCCGCTGGACGGCCTCCCACTCCCCCTGCTCCCGCTGCACCTGCTTTGTCGGGGGAACCTCACTTTGGCTCTGCAGGTGATACGTGAGCGCTTGTTTGTCAGCCACTTGTGAAGCCTCAGCGCGCGAGCTCGGGGGCCTTTCCCGTGGGCAATGTGCGCATTGTTCGAAGCGGTGACAGGAAGTTGGGGAGGACGCTCAAAGTCATACCGGCTGCACCGATCCACAAGGTGCCTGTTGCTCCGAACACAGAGCCCGAGGCTCCACCCAACAGTCCACCAAGAGGAATGCCACCCCAGGACACGAAGCGAGTCGTTGCGCTCATCCGGCCCAGAAGCCGATCCGGTGTCACGGCCTGTTGGAAGCTTGATTGAGACACAACGCGGACGACTCCGCCCAGCGAAAGAGCCGCCAGTCCGATCGCAGCCACATACACGCTCCAACCTGGTCGCGCCAGTGGCATGAGGACGGTCAACGGACAGGTGACCAGTGACGCGAGCCAGATGACTGGGCCTTGCCCGACCCGCTTGGAGACCGTGGTTGCCAACAGTGCGCCCAGCAAGGCGCCACAACCCATTCCCGACAGAATGAGGCCAATACCGAAGGGCTGGAGACCTATCTCCCGCCCCAAAAAGACCAGCAACATACTCTGATACATGACCAGGAAGAGGTTGAATACTGCATCTCCGAGCATTATTGCACGCAGGGTGGGATGTTTTAGAACGAACTTCAATCCCTCCTTGATCTCTCGACCCAATTGATGATGCTCACTTTGCTCTGGCTTCTGTTCGCGTTTCCGGATAGTGATCGCGAACAGCCCCGACATAGCCATCCCGGCCGAACTCACCAAAAGCGTTGCAGGGGCTCCAATCAGGCCGACCAGCGGTCCTGCCACCGTCGGCCCGCTGATACTGGTCACCGAGCGCATTGTCGAAAGTTTTGAGTTTCCCTCCACGAGATTTCTACGTCCCACCAAGTGCGGGAGATAGCTGACGTACGCGACATCGAAGAAAACAGTCAACACGCCATGAACCAAGGCGAATGCGTAGAGCCACCAGATGGTGAGAAGGCCTGCCCACCACGCCACCGGTATCGTCAGGAGGACCAGCGCGCGAACGAGATCAGTGCTGATCATCACCGATCGCTTCCGCATGCGATCCACCCACGCGCCTGCCGGCAGCCCGACCAGGAGCGAGCCTGCCGTGGTCATCGCGGCCAGCAATCCGACCTGGAACTCGTCGGCGCGCAATGCCGCGATGGCAACCAGAGGCATGGCCAGGAAGATGATGCGGTCGCCCAACTGACCGAGCGCGGTGGCGGCAAACAATCGCCCGAAGTCCCGATCGCGTAAGAGGCCGAGCCGGGAGGATTTTGACATTCGAATACCCCACTGTCGAATTTGCGATGTCTCTCTGATGGCTTCAACGACTACGGATGGTCGACTCCGAACTCGTAGACCACTTCCCGGCGCACGTCCGGAATGACCATGTCGGCCGTTTCCACCGGATGTCCATCCGTGTCGTAGATGGTCCGCTCGATCTGAAGCACGAGGGCCCCCACGCTGATCCCCAGGAGGTTCGCCTGCACCTGGGTGGCACGAGCCGGGCGCGGCACCTCGACCACAGTCGAGATGCCCACGCCTATGGAGCGCATGCGCTCGGCCACCCCCTTTCCCCCCAGGGGACCCATCTCGGGCAGCACGATCGGCGTTCCATCCGTGATAGCCATCGGCTCCCAGGATTCGGAAAGCTGGACGGGTTGCCCGTCGGCGAGGAACTCGTAATGCGTATTGACGCAGAGGTCTCCGGGACTGATGGCGAGCCGCTCGGCGATTGCCTCGGGGGCGGGGACGCGCACCTGGCTGTGTGAATCCCAGGCGTCGGCCCTGCCCCGCTCTCTCCTGTCGGGCCAGGAGGGAGAGCCCTCCCGGCGTTCGCGGTGCCGCGAGCGGACCAGCCGCAGGCGCTCGCGCGGCAGGCGGACGTAGGTGCCCGAGCCGGCGCGTCCTTCGAGGAGACCGTCGATGATCAAACGGTCCATGGCCCTCTGCATGACGTTGCGTCCGACCCCGTACTCCTCGGCGAGCCGTGCCCGGGACGGCAGGCGCTCCCCGATCTCCCACTCTCCCGCGAGAATCCGTGCGCGCAGCACGTCGGCTACTGCGAGGTACGGCGCCTCTCGGGGCATGGGCGATCCTCCGGTTGTCCTGCGCTGCGGCAGCTGGTCGTTCCCAGGGGGCGTTGGCAAGCTACTGCACCGGGTGAAAGCTGCTGGAGTAGAAATACGCTCGGCGCTCATGCGCCTACGGAGGTTTGCGGCATCGTGCCCGTGATCGCCCGCCGCGGCACCCGGCGCGGAGTCGGGCCGCGCACCTTCGCTGGTGATCGCTTCGATCCAATTCAGCCAGGAGCCGTAGGTCGGCAGGAAGACCAACTGGATTCTCCGATCGGGCGCCCAGTCGCGGACCTTGGCGTGATTGTGCGGGAGAAGTTGTCAAGCACTACGAACAGCTTCTGTCGGGCCAGTAGGTGCGCAGGACCTGAAGGAAGCCGAGGAACTCCTGCCAACGGTGCACGGCGGGTGGTGACGTAACGAGCCGTTGGGGCGCGTCGTGCCTGATCATAGGGCGGATGACCGCCTTGCCCGAGTCGACCGCGTGGCGCTGGCGGTAGTCGACCGGGGCGGAACGCGGGGGACGGCCGCCGCGGGAGACTACTGGCGGGCGCGGCGGTGGAGCCACGCGCGGTACCAGGAGCGCAGCGCTTGACCCTCACGTGGCGTCATGCCGCATTGTCGGGGGCGTGGAAGAGCACCTGACCGTGGGACGTGTGGCCGAGCTGGCCGGCGTGAGCGTCCGCACGCTGCATCACTATGACGGGATCGGCCTCGTACAGCCGTCCGCGCGGACCGCGGCCGGGTACCGGGCCTACTCGGCGGGCGACGTGGAGCGACTGCGGGAGGTGCTCGCCTACCGGCGACTGGGCTTCGCATTGCGCGAGATCGCGGATCTGGTTGACGACCCGGCCACCGACGCGGTCGCGCACCTGTACCGGCTGCGCGGCCTGCTGCTGGAACAGCGTGACCGCGCTGCTGCCATGGTGACGGCGATAGACAGGGAACTGGAGGCACGGGCAATGGGGATCAGGACGACGCCGGAGGAACAACTCAAGGTGTTCGGCGCGCAGTTGTACGAAGCCATCGGGTCCGCTTACCCGGCGACGCGGCGCACCGAGCCGCGGATCGCCGCGAGGATCTGGGAGGCGCTCGGGGACGCACGGACGGTACTGAGCGTGGGCGCCGGCACCGGCTCCTACGAACCCCCGGATCGCGACGTCACGGCGGTGGAACCGTCGGCGGTCATGCGGGCACAGCGTCCCGCGGGCGCGGCGCCGTGCGTGGCCGCCGGTGCGGAGAGCCTCCCGTTCGAGGACCAGTCCTTCGACGCCGCGATGGCGGTCAGCACCGTTCATCACTGGCCGGACCCGGTCGCCGGGCTGCGCGAGATGCGACGCGTGGCCCGCCGGGTGGTGGTGTTCACGTACGACGCCAGTGCCACCGGCTGGCGTGAGCGGTTCTGGCTCACCCGCGACTACCTGCCTGAATTCGCTGGCCTTCTCGCCGGCTGGCCTTCACTGGCCGACCTGGCCCACGCGATCGGGGGCCGCGCGGAGCCGGTGCTCATCCCGTGGGACTGCGCTGACGGCTTCTTCGAGGCCCACTGGCGCCGGCCCGAGGCGTACCTCGACGAACATGTGCGCCGCGCGGTATCGGTATGGACCAGAGTCGGGCCGGAGGCCTAGCAGCGGGCGGTGGACAGGCTTCGCGACGACCTTTCCTCAGGCCGGTGGGCTGAGCGCAACCGCGACCTCGTCGCCCTCGACGCGGCAGAGCTCGGCCTCCGCCTTCTCGTAGCCTGAACCATCGTGCGCGAGGACGCCGCAAGGAGAATCAGTAGACGTTGCCGCGGCGGCACTTGGTCTCGAAGCGCGCTCGACCTGGAGGCCCTCGCCGTACAGGTCGAGCATGGACCGGTCGGCCCATGCAGATACAGCCCGCCCTTCACCCGCTGGTCAGCACACGTCAGCGGCGCCAACACCTCCCCGGCGAACTCCTCCAACCGGCCCCGGCACTCCGCGAGTTCATCCGCCCTCATAGCAGCGGGAAACCACCAGAGCAACCACTTGCCCAGAGACGCAACACATCCCTACTAGCCGTGCATCGCGGTGCTGTAGACGTACAGGGCTATCACGCCGGCGACGCAGGCGATGATCACCCATGAACCGAAACCGGTGTGTTTCCCACTGCCTTTGGGCCGCGCGGCCTTCCCGGAGTGATTGGACCGCCCGGGCGCTGCCCGCGGCACGACCAGCGCCGCATCGGCCGCCGTCTCGGCGAGCAGGCGACGGCAGGTCGCGGCGAGCACGTCTGTAGTGGCGGAGAGGGGCACCACGGCCTCCGAACGCGCCGGAGCGGTGCTCCCTCAACAAGATCTCACCAACTCACCAGCCGTTTCCATCAGTTGAGCGCCCACAACTCCTCAGCAAGGCCCCGGCGGCGACGTTTGTATTGGTCACCGGCACGCAGGGGGCCGGGAGCCGTAACACCGACGGAGGGCGTGGCGGCGGGTGCGGTAGGCGGCCGGTGTGAGCTCCGAGCTGCTGCTGGGCCGGCACTGGGATGTGGGCGGCCGCCACACCAGGTGGGTGCGGCGGCCGTGGGTGGGATCGGCTCGTGGTCCGAGTCAGTCAGCCCCGAGCAGGGCGTGCAGCTCGGCGGTGTCGATGATGTGGGCCCGTGAGGGGAAAACTTGATGGAGCAGGATGTTGTGGACTTCGGTGTCCGGATCGGCGACGCCGTCGGACAAAACGTAGAGCTGGTAGTCGCGGTCGGCCGCGTCGATGACGGTGGACAGGACGACGCCGCTGGTACTGATGCCGGAGACGACCAGAGTGGTGATGCCGCGCTCGCGCAGCTGCTGGTCGAGGTCGGTGGTGGACATGCCGCTATAGCGGATCTTGCGCACGAGGATGTCGCCGTCCTGGGGAGTTAGGCGCTCGTGGATGGCAGCGGCAGGGTCCTCGTGGTGCATGACGCGGTGTTGGGCCAGCGGGGCGAAGGACTTGTTGGTGGCCGGGATCGCGTCCCAGTCGGCCTCGGTGAAGCCGACGCGCACGTAGGCGATGGTGCCGCCGTTCCCGCGAACGTCGGCGATGGCGCCTTCCACGCGACCGATCAGGGCTTCACCGTCCCCACCTTCGGGCAGAAGGGCCAGGATCGCGGGCTGGCAGTCCATGACGAGAAGGGCAGTGTGCGTGGGGTCAAGTGCGGGGACAGTGCTCACGCGAGTGTTCTCCTTGCTGGTGGTGTGCCTGGTCGACGCGGGCGCCCATCGGCGGACAAGCGGCGGGCTGCGGGCTGCGGGCTGCGGCCTGCGGGCTTCAGCGGCGAGTTGCGAGGTGTCATGAGTGGCTACGGTCCAGTTCCGGCTCGTGCTGCGGCGTGTGACCGTGTCGGGGAAGCAGGAGCGGGGTGGTCAGGATGAGCAGTCCCGCGACCGTGAGAGCGGTGCGTGGGCTGGTGACGTCGGCGAGCAGCCCACCGAGCGCGGTGAGGATGGCGATGGACGCCTGCTGGCCGATCGACCAGGCCGACAAGGTGCGTGCGACGAGATGCTTGGGGGTGCGTTCGAGCCGGTAGGTGGCGAGCACCGGGGTGTACAGGCTCATGTTGATGATGACCGCCAGCTCGACAGCTATCACGGTGACGAGGCCGACGACGCCGGGACGGACGAAGGCCAGGCCGATCAGCCAGATGGCGCGCAGGGTGCCGACGGTCCGGAAGACCCAGTGCTGGCCGTAGCGGGCCACGACACGGCGGGCCAGCCGCGAGCCGATGAGTCCGCCGACGCAGGGAGCGGCGAAGGCGAGGCCGTACTGCCAGGGCGGGAACCCGAGCTGGCGAAGCAGGAGCACGGCCAGCAGCGGCTCGGTGGCCATGATCAGACCGGCGACGAGCATTTGGTTGAGGTAGAGCGCCCGCAAGCCGGGATGACCCATGATGTGTCGCCAGCCGTCAAGCAATGCGCCCGCCCGGGCCGGGCTTCTGTCGGTTGGTTGCGGCGCTTCTTCTCGGCCGCGGATCGCGGTGATGCTCAGCGCAGAGAGCAGGTAGCTGAGCGCGTCGGCCACCACGGTGATGACCGGCCCGAACAGGGCGATCGCCGCCCCGCCCAGCGGTGGCCCGACCGCGATGGAGCTCCAGTTCGTGGACTCGAACCGCGCGTTGGCCACGAGCAGGTCATCCGGCCGGACGAGGGCCTTGAGGTAGGCGCCGCTGGCCGCGTTGAAGGCGATCTTGGCTGCGGCGACCAGGGCCGAGATCACGAGCAGTTGGGCGAAACCGAGCCATCCGAAGGCGTAGGCGACCGGGATCGTCGCCATGACCGCAAACCGGGTCAGGTCCATCGCGATCATGACCGGGCGCTTGCGTCGAAACTCCACCCACGGCGCGAGTGGCAGCGCGATCAGCGCGCCCACCGCGGGCCCCACCGCGGACAGCGCGGACACCTCAGCGGGGCTGGCGTGCAACGCCAGCACGGCGATCAGCGGGAATGCTCCGAACCCCAGCCCGGACCCGTAGGCGCTGACCGCATATGCCGCCCACAACCAGCCGAACTGCCGGCCCAACGGTCTCCTGCCCACCATGCTCAGCGCGCCCCCTTGATGTCCCATCCGAACAGACTGACGTTGACCAGTGAGAGCTAAGCGAGCAGCACAGCAGCAGGTCAAACAACTGCCCTGCCAGCGATCCACAACCATCCGTTGTTCACTATGCCTCGATCCACCGCCTGGGACTGCTGCACGTTGAGGTGACACCTGGCCTGGCTTGCCCGTGGGGCGGCCTGGAAGGATGTTGCTGTGCCTGTTCCCTATCCCGAAGAGTTCCGTGACGATGTCGTGCGCGTGGCGCGCAACCGCGAGAAGGGCGTCACCCTTGCGCAGATCGCGAAGGATTTCGGCGTCCATGAGATGACGCTGTCGAAGTGGCTGCGCCAGGCCGCTGTGGACGACAATGAGAAGCCCGGCGTCGCCAGGTCCGAGTCGGCGGAGAACCGGGAGCTGAAGAAGCGGATCCGGCTGCCGGAGCAGGAGAACGAGGTCCTGCGCCGCGCGGCGGCCCCCCTTTTCTGCTCCCGGTCGCCTCCGACCAGGAGGCTTGGTACGAGGACTTGTCGCCCCGTACCGACGCCGTCCTTCGCGCCGCACTGGCCAACGAAGCCCAGGTGGTTCGTGCGGACCTCGCCCTGCTCCGCGCCGCAGAGGAGCAAGGGGCAGCGGAGCTGGCCCCGGACGGGGTCCATCCGAGCCCCCTCGGCCACAGGCTGATCGCCGACGCCTGGCTTGCCGCGGTCGCCCCTGTCCGCCTCGAACCCACGACGGCAGCGCGGTGCGAGAGGCGGCCGGTCCGCCCGGAGGGCGACCCAGGGAGGCCCGGACGGGACGGCGTACGCGGCTGAACAGCCAGGAGGAACCCGGGCGGGCGGAACAGGCATGTCCGCCCATTGCGTCGAGGGCTCCCGGCAGTGGTGCCCCGGGGCACTTCCGGCATCAGGCGCGCGACAGCGCGGCTGCTCGCCCGCAGGGGCCCGGGCCGCCTCCTGGATTTGAAGGCCGAAGTGCTCGCACACTCTGACGACGTGCTGTCACGACGCCCGCCAGCCGCTCCAGCGCAGGACCGAGACCTCGACCACCGGTCCGCCGGGTGGCCGGTCGGCGTACTGCTGGTATTTCGCCGTGAGCAGGCTGATGCAGCGGACCGCTTCGGGGGACCGGTCCGCCGGCGGAAGCACTCGGGCTTCGCCATCGGCCCGGGCCCACCACAGGCGGTCCCAGTCATCCTCGTAGTGGTCGGTGAGCAGACAGACCGACGGGTTGGCGGTGATGTTGGCCAGGCGTTTCAGCCGCGTCGTCCGCTTCGGTTTGTGGTCCACGGCCAGCATCACCGTGTCGCCGTCCAGAGCGAACACCACCGGAACCAGGTGCGGGCGGCCCTCCGTGTCGGCCGTCGCGAGGTGGGCGATGCGCGCCGCGGCGAACCGCTCCCGTGCCTCGGCTCTCGTCAGAGCGGGCATCGCACCCCACCCCGGTAGTCACGGCGGTACGGAATCGCAAACCGGTCCCGCATTCCCGGCGCCTCAGCGGTACCGGGCAGCGACTTCGGCCAGTCGGTCCAGGTACTCCAACGTCTCCCGTTCAGGCATCGTCGGTACGTAGAACAGCAGCCGCTCGACCCCCAGACCGATGTAGCCCTCGATCTGCTCGGGATCGTCGGGAGCCGCGTACACCGTCACTGGCACCTCGCGGTCGGCGAGGGCGCGCAGCCGCTGGATCTGCGGACCGAGCTCCTGCGGCGACACGCTGTTGGCCAGCCACGCGTCTCCGAGCTGCGCCACCCGTCGGAACGCGCCCTCGCCGCCGCCGACGTAGATCGGTGGGTGGGGGCGCTGCACGGGCTTGGGCCAGGCGAAGACCGGATCGAAGTTCACGAACTCGCCGTGGAAATCGGCCTTCTCCGCGGTCCACAGCTCCCGCATGGCACGCAGCCGCTCGTCGGTGAGCCGGCCGCGGGTGGAGGGGTCGGTGCCGTGGTTCCTCATCTCCTCACGGTTCCAGCCGACACCGACGCCGAGAATCACGCGACCACCGGAGACCAGGTCGAGCGAGGCCACCTCCTTCGCCGTGATGATCGGGTCGCGCTGCGGGATCAGCGCGATGCCGGTCCCCAGTAGCAGCCGCTCGGTCACCACACCGATCGCGGTCAGGGCCACGAAGGGGTCGAGGGTGCGGTAGTAGATGTCCGGCAGCTCACCACCCCCCGGGTAGGGCGTCTCGCGGCTCGCCGGGATATGGCTGTGCTCGGCGATGAACAACGAGTCGAATGTGCGTTCCTCAAGGGCGGTTCCGAACGAGGTCGGGCTGATGCCCTGGTCGGTGATGAAGGTCGAGACCCCGAATTTCACGACGGCTCCTCAAAGGGGCGAGTACGGGAAAGAAACTGGTGGCACAGATCCCTGACTACCCGCCCCGGATGATCCCGCCCCCATGACCACCCGGGAGAACCATCGCGGAGCAGGGATCCGGACCTGCAGCCGCTCGGTGGATTAATTCGCCATTGGGCGTGGGTGTATCGACTCGACCTGATCTTTCCGAATGATGATTGCATCCTCCGGGATGAACCCGGGCCGTCCGACCATCCGTATCCACCACTATCGGGAGCAGTGACCATGGGCAAGCTGCAGGGAAAAATTGCGGTCATCACCGGCGGCACCACAGGGATCGGGCTGGCCACAGCGAAGCTCTTCGTCAGAGAGGGCGCCTATGTCTTCATCACGGGCCGCCGCCAGAAAGAACTCGATGAAGGCGTGCAGGCAATCGGCAGCAACGTAACCGGCGTTCAGGGCGACGTCGCCGAACTGGCCGACCTTGACCGCCTCTACGAGACCGTCAAGGCGAAGGGGCGGATCGATGTCGTTTTCGCCAACGCCGGTCTGGGTGAGTTCGCTTCACTGGAAGACATCACGGAAGACCATTTCGACAAAATTTTCGACATCAACGTGAAGGGGGCGCTCTTTACGGTACAGAAGGCCCTACCGCTATTGAATGACGGCGCTTCTGTCATTCTCACGGGCTCCGTTGCGAGCGTCAAAGGAACCCCCGAGTTCTCGGTCTACGGCGCCAGTAAGGCTGCCATCCGAAATTTCGTTCGAGGATGGACGGTAGAGCTGAAGGATCGCCGTATCCGGTCCAACGTCCTCAGCCCTGGCCCGATCGAAACGCCGCTTGTGGCGGCGCAACCCCAGGACGCCATCGAGAGGATTGCGTCCACCATCCCGATGGGCCGCATGGGGGAGCCCGACGAAGTCGCCAAGGCGGCGCTTTTCCTGGCCTCGGACGACTCCAGCTTCGTCACGGGAATCGAACTTTTCGTTGATGGCGGCAGAGCGCAAATCTGATAACGCAACTGGGAATTTCCTTCCAGCCCAAGGAGCCTGACCGATGGACATCTCCTGTCAGTTCGCCACATCCCTGCACTCGCCCGAACACATCGCCGTCGCCGATCAGTTGGGCTACCACCGTGCCTGGCTTCACGACACTCCCGCCCAAAGCCCCGACGTGTGGGCGATGCTGGCACTGGCCGCCGAACGCACCCATCGCATCGGCCTCGCCCCCGGTGTCCTCGTCCCGACACTGCGCCATCCGATGGTCAACGCCTCCGGCGCCGCCACCCTCGCCGCCCTCGCACCGGGCCGAGTGACCCTCGCCTTCGGCACCGGCTTCAACGGCACGCGCGCCCTCGGCGCACCCCCGGCCACCTGGTCCTATCTCAGCGCCTACGTCCGGACGGTACGCGGTCTGCTGCGCGGTGGGACCGTGGAATGGGACGGGGCCCCCATGCGCATGATGCATCCCGGCACGAACGCACCGCAGCGCCCCATCGACATTCCGGTGCTGGTCTCCGCGCTCGGCCCCAAAGGTCTCGCTGTCACCCGCGAGATCGCTGACGGCCTCTTCAGCGTCAACGGCGAGACCACCCACGCCCACGAATTCACCTGGGCCGCCCTGGGCATCCACGGCACCGTCCTGGGCGAGGACGAACCACTCGACTCCCTGCGCGTCCGCGCCGCCGCCGGCCCCGGCAACGCTCTGGCCCACCACGCCGCCTACGAATTCGGCGGCGACCCCACCGCCCTGCCCGGCGGAAAAGCCTGGCTCGACGCCATCACCGCCCATCCCCGCACCCAACGCCACTTGGCCGTGCACGACCAGCACCTCACCGACCTCAACGCGGCCGACATCGCTGCCTGGAACGCAGGAAGCTGGCAGGCCATCACCTCCACCACCGTTACCGGTACCCCCGACCGCATCCGCGACAGGCTCAGCGCCTACGCCCGGGACGGCATCACCGAAATCGCCTACCAGCCCACCGGCCCCGACATCCCCGGCGAACTCGAACGATTCATCACCATCGCCCGCGACGTATAGGGACCGACGCGTCGCCCCACCTCGTGCGCGGCACGTACGGTGGCCCTCCTTGCGGGGTGCCCCGCACGGGTCGGGTGCGGCGAATCCGGGGCTCGCACCTGAGGCAACATCCCTCCCGGGTGCCTCGACCAGAAGTGGGCGAGTCTCTCGTCGTCGGCGGCGTCGACGCTCAGGCCGCACACGGCGTTGTTCATGAGCTTTCCTGTCAGAGCAGGCGGGTTCAGATGGCGGTGCGGCCGCCGTCGACGGCGACGGTCGCGCCGGTGACGTAGCCGGCCTTCAGCGAGGCGAGGAATGCGACGACTTCGGCGATCTCGGCGGGCTTGGCCGCCCGCTTCATCGCAGTGGTCTCGGCGAGTGCGTCGAACAGGTCGCGGGCCTCGGGGCGGGTGTAGACGGGGCCGGGGGCGACGGTGTTGAAGCGGACGCCGCGGCCGCTGTACTCGGCCGTCCAGCCTCGCGTCAGTGACGCCAGCGCGGCCTTGGTCGCGCCGTACGCGGCGCCGGTGGCCAAGCCGAGACTGCCGGCCATGCTGCCGATGTTGATCACGCTGCCCGATCCCTTCGCCGCCATCGCCGGGGCGAAAGCCGCCACGAGGAAGAACGGTGCGCGGACGTTGCCGGCGAACATCGCGTCGTAGTCGGAGACCTTCATCTCCTCGGTCGGCGCCCAGACGGCCTGCCCGGCGTTGTTGACCAGGACGTCGATCTCGCCGACCTCCGAGGCGAGCCGGTCGATGCCGGCCGGGTCCTCCAGGTCCGCCTCGACAAACCGCGCCCGGCCGCCGTCCGCGGTGATCTCGTTGACGGTCTCGGCGCCGCGCCGGGCGTTGCGGCTGGCCACGACGACGGACATTCCGTCGGCGGCGAGCCGCTTGGCGACCGCCCGGCCGATGCCGGACGTGGCCCCGGTGACCAGGGCAGTAACGGGGTGCAGATCGGGGTTCGTGGTCGACCGACGACAACGCGGGAAGCGTGCGTGCCAGGGCGTGGCCGCCCGGTCCGAGGTCACCCGACAGCCTCTAGGGTGGACCGGCATGGATCTCGAAGCCGTACGTACCTTCGTCGCCGTCGCGGAAGCGGGCCAGTTCCAGGAGGCCGCCGCCGGCCTGTCGATCACCCAGCAGGCCGTCTCCAAGCGCATCGCCGGGCTGGAGAAAGACCTGGACGTGCGCCTGTTCACCCGCACCGCCCGCGGCGCCCGGCTCACCATCGACGGCCAGGCGTTCCTGCCCCACGCCCGTGAACTTCTCCGGGTGGCAGAGCGGGCTGATGCGTCCGTCCGTCCTGGCCGGCGCGCTCTACGCGTCGATGTCGTCAACCGGCGGATCGTGACAGCGGGGCTTCTCCAGGACTTCTATCGCATGCATCCCGAGATCGAACTGGATGTCGTAACCCTGGACGCCGACGTCGACGGCGCAATCGCCGCTGTCGAAGCCGGGACGATCGACGCCACCTTCCACGCGGTTCCCCCGCAGCAGCACCTACCAGACGCGATCAACACTGCTCGAGTGATCGACGAGCCGCACCAGCTGCTCGTCGGGCCGCGCCACCCGCTCGCCAACGCCCGTGCCGTCGCGCCAGGGCAACTCGCCGGACACCGAATCCGGGTGCCCGGCCTGGACGCCCGCGGCGAGGTGGCCGCCTACTACGACGAACTCGCCACCGCCTTCGGCGTCACGATCGACGTGGTCGGACCCGTCTTCGGGAACGAGGCACTGCTGGATGAGATCGCCGACTCTTCGGATCTGGCGACCCTGGTCGGCGAAGGCTCGCGGTATCTGTGGCCGGACAGCTATGACCTGCGGCGCATACCGATACGTGACCCGGCACCGGTCTATCCGATGTCACTGATCTGGCGCGATGACAACCCCCATCCCGCGCTCATCGAACTTCACAGCTACCTCGACTCCAGACGAACGGACTCACCCGATACCAGCGTCTGGATACCGAAATGGGAACGGGCAGTCCCGAGGTCATGAGCGAGGCGCGCACATCATCGGCTTCCCGCACTGACCAGTCGGCGACACCAACAGCCTTCCCCTCCATCCGGCATCAGTTGCACGCGAGGAGACGGGCTCGACCATGCTGTGATCGCGGCCGTGGAACCAATCTCACGAGATGGCGCAGTCAGCGCTGAGAACGATCAAGGAGTGAGGCTCATCGGCTGCTATCGCCGGGAGCGAGCAGGCTCGTTGGCTCGGCGATCGCCTCTGGGGAGGGCTTGAAGTGGCGGTGGACGTTCTCCGGCTCCTTTTGCCGGGACTTCGCCATGAGCATCGGACCAATGGCGCCAGTGGATGAGGCGGTGCTGAACGAGCCCCGGAGCCCGTGGCCGGGTCTGCCGACGGGTCAGGAGTGGGGGTCCACCAAGATCTTGACGGCCGTCTCGTTGTGGTGGATCAGGGTCTCGAAGCCTTCGGTCACGAGGTCGTCCAGGCCGATGGTCTTGGTGATGAACGGCGCCAGGTCGATGCGCCCTTCCTGTACGAGCTTGATGGTTTGCGGGTGGGAGTTGACGTAGGCGATCGTGCCGCGCAGGTCGACCTCCTTGAGGACGAGTTTCTGCATGTCGAGCGACGCCGGCTTGCCCCAGATCGAGATGACGGTGATGACGCCGCTGGGCCTGATGGCGTCCAGCAGTGTGTCGAGGACGACGTTGGCGGACGTGGCCTCGAATGCGACGTCCGCGCCCTTGCCGCCGGTGAGGCGCCGGACCTCCTCGGCAACGTCGGTGACGGCGGGGTCGATGACGTGGTCGGCGACCCTGGTGTCCAGTGCCTTCTGCCGGCGCAACGAGCTGAGCTCGGTGACCGCGACCTCGACGCCCATCGTCTTGAGCACCGCGCAGGTGAGCAGCCCGATAGGACCGGCGCCGCCGACGAGGGCGAAGTCGCCCGCCTTCGCGCCCGAGCGCTGGAACGCGTGGTATCCCACCGACAGCGGCTCGATGAGTGCCGCCTGGTCCAGCGGGACGTCTCCGACCGGGTGGACCCACCGGCGTTCGACGACGATCTTCTCCGCGAGCCCGCCGCCGCGGCCGCCCAGCCCGATGAAGTTCATGTCAGGCGAGATGTGATAGGTCGGGTTGTTCTTGCTCGTGTCGACGTCGGGGCGCAGGATGTAGGGCTCGACGACGACGCGGTCGCCCGGCTTCAGGCCCTCGACACCATCGCCCACCGCGTACACGACGCCGGACATCTCGTGCCCGAGCGTCACGGGGGCGGACTCGCCCGAGACCGGGTGCGGGTGGCCGGCCGGCGGGACGAAGATCGGTCCGTCGAGGTACTCGTGCAGGTCGGTGCCGCAGATCCCGCAGTACGCGACGTCGATGCCCACCGTGCCCGGTCCTACAGTGGGTTCCGGGATGTCCTCGATGCGGATGTCACCGCGGTCGTAATAGCGTGCAGCCTTCACGTTGGGCTGGCTCCTTCGTCTGTTTTCTGCTCACGCCTCGTGTCGAGTCTTGCCGTGGAATGAGGCACGCACCTCGCGCGACGCATTCACGCTAAAAGCTAACAGTACGGTTCAATACGGTCAGGCGCTCGCGCCGTCCTCCTGGGCCCAAGGGCGCACTCGGTGTCTGCCGTCGGGATGACGTCTTGGACCGTACGGGCTTCCGCGGCCCTCGCCTGGCGCCCTCACGCCGATGGCACCGGCCCCCGTGGCGGGGGCCGGTGCCATCGGCCAGGTGGTGCGCTCAGGCACCGTCAGCGCGGTACGTGGACCCAGGGCGTCAGCCCTGGCGCGCGTCCGTGACCTTCCCGGTGAGGAGGGGGCCCTCCATCCACTCGTCTTGCTTGAGGATGTACGCCTGCATCCGCAGGGACTCCTCCGGCTCGGTCAGCGCGTCGGTGACCGTGGGCACGGACACTTCGGTGCTCGTCTCGCCCTTGGGGATGGACACCCAGAGGGAGGGACTGTCCTTGGACAGGGGCCGCTCCGGGTCGGCTGCCTCGCCGAGCTCGGAGAGCCACTCCTTGTCGACGTCCTTCGTGGACAGCTCCGTGCCCTCGCGCACCGGCAGGAGGTCGAACCGCGTCTCGATGTTGGTGTCGGCGGGCTGGGAGAGCTCCACCTTCCAGGTGAGCTTCTGGCCCTCGGTGACCGAGTCGGCGACCGGGGTCACGGTGACCGTGGGCGTGGGGTCGTCGTTCTCGACGAGCACGCCCCCGAAGGCGTCGCCGACCACCGTGCCACGCACGGCCTTGGCCGCGACCTCGTGGCGGAGGTCGTAGTTGTAGCGGGAGTTGCCCTTGACCGTGATCGACACGCCCGCGGAGCCACCGGCCTTCACCGTCACGGTGCGGACGGTGGACTTGTAGGTCTCCGGGTCGCGGACAGCGAGCTTGATCACGCCGGTGCCCTTGCCGGTGACCTGGACGGGCACGCGGTAGGTGCGGGTGCCGGAATCGCCCTCCTTGACCGTCAGCCTGCCGATGTCGACACGCGGGAGCGCGACGGGGCGTATCGCCGGGGTGCCGGGGCGCCAGCCCCAGGCGTCCATCAGCCAGAGCTCGCCGGAGCTGCTGCGCGGGGTGAGCTCCAGCGACTGTGTCCGCTTCAGGTCGACACCGGCGCCGACGGCGGCCTTCAGCGGGACGCGGACCTCACGCGCCCAGTGCGCGGCCGTCGAGTCGGAGCCGGGAAGGCCGTCGACGGTGACCTGACCGAGCCTCACCCGCTTGCCGGAGGTGTCGGTGAGGGCGACGTCGAGCCGGGTGCCCCGGGTGTTCGGCGGCACCATCACCCGCAGGGCGAGCGCGTCGGAGCCCGCCAGCGAGAAGGCGCGCTCCGGCGTCAGCCGGACCGGGGTGCCCGGCTTGGTCCAGCGGGCCGTGACCGCGTTGCGGCCCGGCTCACTGGTGGTGTCCGCCCAGGACGCGAAGTGCGGCGACCTACCAGGGGCGGAGTCCGGCCTACACGCCCGGGTGGTACTCGTCGTGATCTGCTGGCACACGCGCCCGTTCGTCACCGAGAGCGGGTCGTCGGGCCGGATCGCCGGGGTGCGGTTGCCGCCGACGGCGTGGGTCAGCACCCGGGCGGGGCCGGCCGAGGGCGCGCGCCGGTCGGAGCCGTCGAGCAGCGGGCGGACCCGGTCGTCGCCCGCGAGGAAGAGTCGCGCGGCGGCAGCGATGTAGGTGGTGCCCGCCGCCTGCTGCTGCTTGGCGCTCAGCCGGGTCTTGGCCCGTGCCGAGCAGACCGGGTCCGGGTTGTTCTTGTCGTCCCAGAAGTCGTCGGCGGCCGGGGCCTCGGCCTGGCCGGGCGTCCACTCCGTGTTGAAGAAGTTGTGGTTGGCGCCGACCATGTACACCGCGCTGTGCAGCGCCGTGCCCTGGCCGATGCCCCGGGTGCCGTCGAGGTAGATCTGGCCCTGGAGGTCGCTCACATCGCCGTCACAGCCCGGCAGGATGGTCATGGAGGGCACGTCGGGCGTGGGGTTCTGACCGAAGATGGTGGGGCCGATCAGGACCGTGCCGCGGATCCGCCAGCTCACCGGCCCCCGGTAGCCGTCCTCGGCGGGCGGCGGCGGGGAGACGCTGTCGAGAGCGGCCCGGTTGACACCCTCGCCGCCCCGGGAGTGGCCGACCAGGAGCACCTTCGAGAGGTCCGCGGGCTCCGTCGCGCGCACGGCCTTCGGTGCCTTCGCGGGGTTCGCGCCCCACTCCGCCCAGCGGGCGAGGTGCTGGCGCACCAGGGACGAACGGGCCTGCGCCCCGAAGTCGGCCGCGCGGCCGTCCTGCGCGTTGACACCGTTCGCGGAGATGGAGACCGTCACATAGCCCTGGGACGCCAGGCGCTTCTGGTCGTGCAGAAAGCCGCGGTAGCTCGGAACCGCCTTGTTGCCCGGCTTGCACGGCCACTCCATGCCGGCACTGTTCTTACCGGGCTCGTAGCAGGTGGCGCTGCGGCCGTGGAGGAAGAGCGCCAGCGGTCGCTTCCCCGGCGCGTCCGTCGGGCCGACGACCGTGGCGCGCATCTCCACGGGCTCGGCGTAGCCCGGCAGCCTCACCGACTTCAGGACGTACTCACCGCTGATGGTGCGGTACTTACCGGCGACACCGGGGTCGACCGGGTTGGCGGGGAACGGGTCCTGGGGCGCCGCCGCAGCCGACGAGCGCCGCTGACCGGGTGCCTGGTCGGCCCTTGCGGCGTCCAGCCGCCGCGAACCGGCGACCACCTGGAGTTCGCTCACGGGGCCGACCTTCGCCCCGTCGAGGCTGAGACGGAAGGTGCGTTGGTCGGGGGAGGGCTTCGGGACGCCGAGGGTCCGCTCCCCCGAGCGGAACTCGACCAGGGCGCCACCCATGCCCACAGGCTCGGGTGAGCTCCAGACCAGCTCCCTGCCCTCGATACGCCACCCCTCCGGCAGCCGCTCCCCGGAGGCGCCCGGCGGCGCACCGGGTATGGACTCGGCGGCCGGCTGCGCATGCGCCGGCCCTGGCACACCCGCCGCCAGCGCCACGGCCGCCAAGGCAACCGTCAGCGCGCGTGAGACCTGTCTCACGATGGTTTCTCCTCATCGTTGGTCATGCTTCAGCGCCCCAGGAATCCCAGGAGCACCCCCCGCACCAGGAGAGAGTGACGTGCCATCACCGGTTGCCCCACCTCGGGGAACCTGACAGGAATCTGACAGGAATCTGACAGGAGTCAGACGGGGTCAGACGGGAGTCATGGGGCCGGTCCGCTGATCAAGGGGGCCTGGACCCGGAGCGAAGCTCCGGGCGGCGGTGTGAGCTGCGACAGAGATGTCCGGCGGGTAGTGAGGGCCCGGCACTGCCAGTGGGAGCGAACTCCTCAAAAAAGCAACATTCCAAAACGTCGGCAGCTTCCGGTCCCCCGAGGCGGGTGCCCGGCAAGGGCCCTGGTCACCAACCCAGCGGGAGGGCCTCACACGTCTCACTGCTGCCGACGGGCCACGGTCGCAGCCTCCCAGGACCTGCACGGCCAGGAACACACCACCCACATCAAGGCCGCCTGGACGACCTTCGGAATCGAGAGCTGACCCTCGCTCGCATTCTCTCGCGGGTGCGGGGAGCAGGAGACGAAGAGCGGCGGACGGCCACGGTCGCCCCGCGTGAGCTCGCGATGCGGCAGCCTGCCACCTTGTTCGGCTGCTCTCCGGCAAGCAACACCCGGATCGTGACGCCCAGTTCCGCTACATCAACGAGCGGGCCAGGGAACACATGGGCGTCGGCCAGCCGGTGACAAGCGTGGACACGAAGAAGAAGGAACTCGTCGGACGGCATCGCAGGCCGTGGGATGGAGCCGAGAGCCCCGTCGCCTTGCCGGCGGTTGCGCAGCTACCGGCCCCGGCACGAGAACGGGAGTCAGGGGCCTCAACCGGACGGCGTGACCAAGGACCACACGCCCATCCACTGTTCGGCGCCCCACGCCTCGTACCGTTGCACCTCGGTGAACCCCAGCTTCGCCGCGAGGCGCATCGAGCGGTCGTTGGCGGTCTGGGTGCAGAGCACCACCGGCTCGCCGGGAAGCGCGTCGGCGAACCAGCCGAGCGCCGCCGCGCACGCCTCGGCGGCGTACCCGCGTCCCCATGCCTCTGGCAGGAGCAGGTAGCCGAGTTCGGCCTCCCCGGCATCCGGACGGACATGACTCCGACGCTCCGCGTCGCGCCGGTTGAGCTCGATGGTGCCGATCATCGCTCCGTCGAGCTCGATCACGAAAAGGCCGGGGCGCCTCTCGGGCGTCTCAGGCAACGCGCGCTCGCACTCATCACGCGGTCGAGGGCCACCGATGTAGGCGCCCACCTCCGGCGAGGCGAACAGCTCGATGAACGCCGCACGGTCCCGGGCCTCGGGCTCGCGGAGCACGAGCCGCTCGGTCCTGATCGGGGCAGGTGGCCAGGCGTTGGCTCCGGGTTCGGTCATGGCGGGCAACCCATCGCACGCCCGCCGGCCAGGAGCCTCAGCCGACCGACAGCGGCAGCAGCTTCTGACCCGTCGGCCCGATCTGGATGTCGGTGTCCATGGCCGGGCGGTCCGGCGCTGATCGCGGCGCGCAGCGCCTCGGTGGTGTCGGGTCGGACGGCCACCGTCACGCGCACCGGTGCGTCGCCGTCTCAGGCAGGCTCGACCAGGCGGTAGCCGATCCTGCGGACGGTCTGGATCGGATCCGGGGGACCGAGCCGACGGCGAAGTCGGCCGATCAGCGCGTCGACCGGGTGGGATTCCGGCTGGTGCTGTTCGGCGGCGCAGCACTTGGCCAGCTGGTCACGGGTGACCAGCGCGCCGCCGGCCAGCATCAGGGCCCGAAGGACAGCAGCCTCCGTGACGGTCAAGGTCAGCGGTACCCCGCCGCAGGTGAACGCGTTGTCGTGTTGGCTCCATTCCAGGGCGCCGACGCGTAGCCGGGACGCCTGGGCGGGAACCACGGGGGCGCGGCAGAGGCTGCGCATCCGGGTGGCCAGTTCGGCGGTGTTGAAAGGCTTGACCAGGTAGTCGTCCGCGCCCTGTTCGATGAGGGCCGCCCGTTCGCCGTGCGAATCGAGGGTGGTGAGCATCAGGACCGGGCGGGTCCAGCCGGCCCGGCGGTGGGCGGCGACCAGGCGGAGGACGTCTCCGTCGGGCTGGGCTCGGTCGGCAACAAGACCGTGGCAGGTGGTGGCACCCAACTTGAGGTCGGCGTCGGTGAGGTCGGCGGCCACGTCGACGTCGAAGCCGATCCTTCGCAGGCACTCGGCAATCACTGCCGCAAGCTCCGAGTCGTGCTGCACGACGAGTATGCGCATGCCGTCCGATTCTAGGCGGTGAGTGCCGGAGGCGAATGCTATGCGGTGAGCAGCCCATGCTCGGCGACGACCATCCGCAACCGTCGGGATGAGTGGATAGGCCTGGGCGTCTTCGCCCGTCTCAAGCAGATCGCCCTCGACGCCTACAACCGCATCGTCGGTCTCATCCTGGACCAGATCGCCGTGGACGGCTCCATCACGAAGGCACCTGGTGGCGGGGAGGCGGCTGGACGCTCCCCGGTTGATCGTGGCAAGCAGGGTCTGAAGCGCTCGGGGATGACCGACGGCTACGGCATCCCTCGCGGCCGAATCCTGACCGGAGCCAACCGCCACGACTCGACACTGCTGGCCCCGACCCTCGATCTCCTGAAGGATCTCGGGCCGCTGCCCGACGAGATCACCGTGCACCTCGACGCTGGCTCTCGGTCCTGATGGTCGGTCTGCTCGCCTGCCTCCTGATCCGCGACCACACCAAGTCCCGCACACCGGCCGCCAACCCGGCCATGCCCCCTGTCGCTCCTCCGGCCGAGGCCGGCCCCCCGGACCGGTCAGGCCGTCGGCACCGCAGCGGGGCAGGCTGACCGGAAAACGCTTTAGACGAGCTTTAGAGCAGCCGCCGATCCTGCGCGCAGCGAAGCACCCCTACTGCCAAGCCGAAGCAATGAGGACTTCCGAACAATCCGCACCTGCGCCGAAGGAGACGGCAGTCATGGAGAATCCCAACGTCATTCTCACTGGTGGTCCTACGTTCCTCATCCACGAGGAGGACCGCGTGCGCTACGTCGCGAACACGAACTCCAAGGTGAAGGTGCTCTCGGGCAACCGGTACGGGCACTTCGAGCCGACCGACGAGACCGTCGTCGAAGACAACCAGGAGCTCCAGGTGTTCGCCTGGAGCGGCTGCACCTACGTCGCCGAGTAAACCGAACAGCCTGAACAGGCCGAACGCGGCCGGAACCGGTCAGCTCCGGCCGGCGACACGAAACGATCCACGAGGCAGCGGCCCGGCACCGTACCGGACCGCTGCCCTTCTCTGTCCGCACCACCGCGGGAACGGGCCGTACTCGCTCGGCAGCGGTCCCGACCGGCCGGGAATCCGAGGCCGGCGGAACGCGTCGAGGCGGGCCTCATGCCGGCCCAGGTCGTGGAGTCAATTCCGGCAGCGCAGGCCGACCGTGATCAGCATCATTTACGCGTCATTCCAAGTCGAACCAGGGCTTGTTGGCAGCCCAGTGCTCGACCCACCCTGCGAACCCGGGTTCAGCCGTGGTGAACCCGAACCCGGCTCCGAATGGAGTCGCCCCCTCGCCAGTGATGAACCAAACGTGTCCGCGATGCGGGCCGGTGACGACGAGATGCCAGTACATACCGCAGCCGTCCGTCCCGAGCACGATTGTCCCGTGATTGAACATCTGGTCCAGGATCGGTTCAATCTCCTCCGACGGCCTTGAGTCCTCATCCCACAGCCAACTCGAGGTGAGCGGGAAGGGCCGACTCAGGTCGCGTTCGTCCCGGCCGTCACCCCAGTCGGCAGGCAGCTCTGCCAGTCCCACCAACCCATAATCCGGTGGACCGGAGTGCGACCCGTCGGTGACCTCCGCAACGAAGGTCCGATAGGGCTCCGGCAGGACTATGCCGTGCTCCGCTTCGAAGGCTTGCACCGCTTCCCAACCCAGCGCGGACTCACCGCCGTCGTCGATGTCGAAGGCCGCACGAATCGCAGCGAGGTCGTCAGGGTCTGCGTGCTCGGTGTTCATGCGGCCTATTGGTATCAGCCAGCAGTGACAGCGACCCCAGCACATCGGCTTGGGTCTCTGTCTGCCGGTGCGGCCCCGTGCGCGGGTGGCGGCGAGGCCGTCCATGGTGCGTCCGGACATCAAGGGGTACTCGAACTCGGTGATGGCGCCCAGGAGCAGGACCGGAAGAGCATCGAGTCGATGGCGGTGGAGATGTCGATGGCGGTGGAGGTGTCGATGCCTCTGGTCGAGGACGACCGGGTCGGCGCCGTCGGCCTCCAGCCGCTTGGACAGCTCGATGACGTCCTCCGGGGCGTGTTCGGGGCGGTCGAGCTTGGTGCCCTCAGGACGGCGTGGTGGCGGTCCCGACCGGGTGGCGTGGTAAGGGCCGGCCGGAGGCGGGACGTGGCGTCAGTCGGGCGGCGCGGGTTTCCAGGTAACGGCGCTCGGTCAGGCTGGTCGTGCCGTGGGCGGCGCGGTGGTAGTACTCCCGGGCCGCCGGGTGGTCGCCGGCCATCTCCAGCAGGTGTGCGCGGACCGCGTGCAGCCGGTGGTGGTCGGTGATCCGGTCGTCCGCGGCCAGATGGTCCAGCAGGGCCAGGCCGGCCTGCGGTCCGTCGATCACGGCGACCGCCACCGCCCGGTTCAGGCTGGCCATCGGGTTCGGCGAGAGCCGCTCCAGGATCTTGTACAGCGTGTTGATCTGGCGCCAGTCCGTCTCGCCGGTGCTGGGCGCCTCGTCGTGCAGCGCGGCGATGGCGGCCTGCAACTGGTAGGGGCCGAGCGTCGAGCGGGTCATCGCGTCGGTGACCAGCGCGACGCCCTCGACGATGCGACCGCGGTCCCAGCGCGAGCGGTCCTGCTCGTCGAGCGGGATCAGCTCGCCGTGTGGGCCGGTGCGGGCGGCCCGGCGGGCGTCGGTGAGCAGCATCAGGGCCAGCAGGCCGGCCACCGCGCCGTCGTCCGGCAGCAGCCGGTGCAGCAGCCTGGTCAGCCGGATGGCCTCGGCGGCCAGGTCGTCGCGGCGCAGCCGGTCGCCGGAGCTGGCGGTGTAGCCCTCGTTGAAGATCACGTACAGCACGTGCAGTACGACCCGCAGTCGTTCCGCCCGGTCCTGCCCGACCGGCATGGTGAACTCGCTGCCGGCGGCCCTGATCCGTTGCTTGGCCCGGCTGATCCGGGACGCCATGGTCGGTTCCGGCACGAAGTAGGCGCGGGCGATCTCCGCGGTGGTCAGGCCGCCGACCGCGCGCAGTGTCAGCGCGACCTGCGAGGCCGGGCTCAGCGCCGGGTGGCAGCACAGGAACAGCAGGGTGAGGGTGTCGTCCCGGTCGGCCGGGGTGTCCTCGCCGGGGCCGGGCGATGTCGGCTCCGGCTCCCGGGCGGCCACCGCGTCCTCGCGCCGGCGCCGGGCCTGTTCGCTGCGAATCTGGTCGACCAGGCGGCGGCCGGCGACTGTGGTCAGCCAGCCGTGCGGGTTGTCCGGGACGCCCTCGGCCGGCCAGCGTGTCGCCGCGGCGAGCAGCGCCTCCTGCACGGCGTCCTCGCTCAGGTCGAACTGCCCGTACCGGCGCACCAGCACGCCGAGGGCCTGCGGCGCGAGTGCGCGCAGCAGGCCCTCGACGGTGGCGCGGTCGGCGCTCACGCGGTCGGGCCGCCGGAGAAGATCACCTGGCGGACCTCGATGCCCAGGCCGTTGAACCGGGCGTCCGGGATCATCGCGGCCAGTTCCAGCGCGCGGTCCCTGCTCGCGACGTCGACCAGGTAGTAGCCGCCCAGGAACTCCTTGGCCTCCAAGTAGGGGCCGTCGGTGACGACCGGCACACCGTCGCGTACGCGGACCACCGAGCTCTGGGACGGGTCGGCCAGCGCCTCGGTGCCGATCATCTCGCCGGACTCGCGGGTCGTCTTCATGAACGTGCCGTGGCCGTCCATGATCTCCTGGCGCTCGACCTCCGTCAGTTCCTCCATGATGGCCGGGTTGATGTGCATGATCAGCAGGAACTTCATGTCCAACTCCTCACCGTCGCGGCGCCCGGTCGGGCCCCGTCATCGGGTAGTCGTCGCGGACCGAACGGTCTTGACATACCGGCGACGGGTTCAGCAGATCAGATGTTTCTGCTGGCGCGGGTCAAGATCCGTCGATCGGCTCCGACCGTACCGCGACGATCCACTCAGAGGAGGTTGCCCCATGAGCACGACGACGACCAAGACGGCACCAGCCGTGGACCGCGCCGGGCGGCGGGCCTGGCTCGGCCTGGCCCTGCTGGCGCTGCCCACCCTGTTGGTCGGCCTGGACATGAACGTTCTGTTCCTGGCACTGCCGAGGCTGACGGCGGACCTGGGGCCGAGCGGCACCGAGCAGTTGTGGATCACCGACAGCTACGGGTTCATGACGGCCGGGTTCGTGATCACGATGGGCACCCTGGGCGACCGGATCGGCCGGCGAAGGCTGCTGCTGATCGGCGCGGCCGGGTTCGGCGCCGCGTCCGTGCTGGCCGCGTTCTCGACGGGCGCGACGATGCTGATCGCGGCGCGGCTGCTGCTCGGCCTGGCCGCTGCCGCCCTGATGCCGTCCACGCTGGCGCTGATCACCAGCATGTTCGCCGACGGCCGGCAGCGCGGGCGGGCCATCTCGATCTGGGCCACCTGCAACTTCACCAGCGCGGCTGTCGGGCCGGTGCTCGGCGGGTTCCTGCTGCAGCACTTCTGGTGGGGTTCGGTGTTCCTGGTGGCCGCGCCGGTGATGCTGCTGGTGCTGGTGGCCGGGCCGGTGCTGCTGCCGGAGTACCGCAACCCGGACCGGGGCAGGCTGGATCTGGTCAGCGCGGCGCTGTCGATGGCGGCCGTGTTGCCGATCGTCTACGGGATCAAGCGACTGGCCGTGCCCGAGGGCGGCGGCCCGGCGCTACCGGTGGTCGCGATCGTGGTCGGCGCCGGCGTCGGCGCGCTGTTCGTCCGGCGGCAACTGCGCCTGGCCACACCGCTGCTGGACCTGCGACTGTTCCGGAACCCGACCTTCGCCGCAGTGCTGTGCGCGCTGGTGCTGGCCGGCCTCGTGATGGCTGGCACCGCGCTGCTGGGCACCCAGTTCCTGCAGAGCGTGCTCGACCTGTCGCCGAGCACCGCGGCGCTGTGGTTCGCGCCGATGGGGCTGGCCGTTGGGCTGGGCACGATGCTGGCACCGGCGCTGGGCCGGAGGCTGACGACGTCCGCCGCGATCGCGGTCGGGCTGGCCGGCTCGGTGCTGGGCTGTCTGCTGATCACCCAGGTCGGCGCCGGCGGCGGGCCACTGCCGTTGGCAATCGGGGTGGCGGTGCTGGCGCTGGGAACCGGTCCGCTGTTCGCGCTCGGCATCGGCGTGGTCGTGGGCGCGGTGCCGGCGGAGCGGGCCGGCTCGGCCGCGTCGATGTCGGAGACCAGCAACTTCTTCGGCGCGTCGCTGGGCATGGCGCTGCTAGGCGCGGCAGGCGCCGGCCTCTACCACCAGCGGATGGCAGGCCCGGTGGCGAACGCAACGTCGGCCGGTCTGCCCGCGGAAGCGGCACGCCCGGCCCGGGAGACGCTGGCCGGCGCAGTCGGCGCGGCGCACCAGCTTCCCGACCGGGCTGCGGCCGGCCTGCTGCGCGCGGCGCACGACGCGTTCACCGCCGGGCTGCAGGTGGCCGGCGTCGCCGGCGCGGTCATCTTCGCGGGCCTTGCGGTGTGGTTCCTGCGGGTGCACTGCCGATCCCAGCGGGGCTGACCGGCGCCCGGCGCATCCGCACCGGCCCCGGAGCGGGTCATCGCTGCGGCCGAGGAAGCGTTCCACCTGCGGTTCCTCGCCCAAAGCGCCGTGCCCGACACCCAGATGACAACCGTCGGAGGTGTGGTCTCACCAGGACGTCGCGTTCGAGGAAGGCCTGTCCGCGGCCCGTCCCAGGGCGGCCCCGTGCACGGGCACTTCATGCCGAGATGTTGTTGCCGCCGGCCATGTCGGCCAGGCGCTGGTCGTGTCGCAACACCGCGAGGACGATCAGCGCGATCTTCCCGGGCGGCAGCGCCCGCCAGCGTGAGCGTATCGCCTTCAGGTGGCGGCGCAGCAGGTCGGCGACGTGGGTCAGGGTGCACGTGGACAGCGGCAGACGACACTGGTAGACAAGGGAGACGGCGCCCCTGCGGGCTCTTTGGTTTTGGTCGCACAAACTCAACGTCCGCCCGGCGCACTGCGGTTGCGCTCACAGCCGGGCGGTGAACTTCCCGGCGGTGAGCTTCCGCAGCCAGCCACGGTCGGCCAGCTTGGTCAGCATCCCGCGCAGCGGCTCCAGGGCTCCCCGCCCCCCGGTGTCCAGCCCGAGCGCCTCGCCGACCTGTCGGGTCATCACCGGCCCCGCGGCCTGCTGCACGACGGCGAGGATGCGCTGGTACTCCGGCGGCAGCGCTCCCTTGTCCACCCCCGGCGCGGTGCGGGACCAACAGCACCCCGCGCCCGCCCACCTGCGCAGACACTGGCTCGGTCGACGCCTGTTCCGCGGCGACCTGCTGGCTCATCCGGGCCAGCACCTTCTCGGCGACTGCGAGCTCGTCCCGCTCGGCGCGCACCTCCTCCAGCTGCTTGGCCAACTGCTCTTCGAGTCCGTCCAGCTCCGCACGACGCGTGGCGATCCGCTCCAGCACCTCGGGGTTCGTCATGGGCCTGATCGTGCGAACAACACCGGCGACGTCGAGCGGAAAACCCCGAAACCGCCCTGCCAAACGATCTGCACGGCAGACTGCCGCCCCCGACCAGCACGAGCACCCCCGAACAACGTCACACCAGGCCCCTGACCTGCCACTTCAAGATGGCGGCAGCTCTTTCATCCACCAGCTTGGCGACCGGTCGCAGCTGGCTGCTCGGGCCGACCTACCTCGTCCTCGAACAGTCTCCGGCCCTCACCACCGACCGACACGACCGCCATCACCCCGGCCTGAACCACCTCGCGTTCCACGTCGAGGACGCCGCTGCTGTCGAGAAGCCGGCCGTCGAGGCCGCCCAGCATGGCTGGCGCCTGATGTTCCCCGAGCTGCACCCACACGCCGGCGGCGGACAGCACTACGCCGCCTACCTGGAGAACGACGACGGCTTCGAGGTCGAACCCGTCATAGTCAGCCCACCCACCCGGGCGAATGCGAGATCAACTGATCCACAGGTATTGACAATTACTCCCTCGGACCGGATCGGCCGGCATCAGCGGCTCGATCCGATCCCACATCGCATCAGTGATCACTATCCGGACAGACACATCCGATCAACTTGCCAGCCGTTCAAAGAGACACGCTCTAGCTGCGCAGACGTGGAATTCGCCATGGGATCCCGGAGAAGGCCGGCCAAGTGGCCAACCGGGTCCGCCGGGTAAGCGCCGACGGCCGACCTCCCGGATTCGACAAGGAGAGGTACGAGAAACGCAACACCGCTGAGCGTGCGATCAACAAGGTCAAGGCCTTTCGTGCGGGGCGACCAGGTACGACAAGCGCGCCTACGTCCGCCTCGGCACCGTCACAACGGCCGCTCTCGTCGTCCGGCTCCGCTCCTGACCGGCTCGCCGGGAGTGATCATTCGCCGTCCTGGCGGCCGTCGGCCCTCTCTGCCTCGGCAAAGGACCGAGCCCGCCTCAACCTGGACTGTTGCCAGAGCTGAGGGTCGGAATCGTAGAGGGCGCAGTTCGCCTGCCATCGGCTGAACTCGTCGCTGAACTCCTTGATCGAGCGGTACCAGGCGATGCCCTGTCCATGTCTCATGAGCCCGGGGTGCTGCGGGTCGACACTCAGGTCAAAACCGTGCAGGTACTGCAGGGCTGTCAGGACCAGGGGGTCCGGGCAGTCGGGATCACTGGGGCCTTCCACCCAGGGACTCGCCCAGGCATGGGCAGCCTCGCGGCTCAGGTCGCCAGAGATCAGCGCCTTCCAGCGAGCCGATACTTCTTCACGGCTGGGTGGCGGCATCTCATTGAAGTCGCTCACGACCCGAGCATCCCAGCGCGGTAGGCACCGAAGCCACTGACTTCTTCTGCTCATGAGCAAGCCTTGATCGACAGGACACTGCATAGTCCCGTGCGGGAGTTTCGACGCCGGAGAGGTGCGCGGGGCGGTCTTCAGTCTTGATCGGGGTTCGGCTCGGCTCGCTTCGCCCGAAGCCGGGCGCGGTCCCGGCGTGATGGGTGCTGGTCGGGGCGGGGGCGGCCGAGGTGTCCGGAAGCCCTGCCCGTCCCCGAACCGCGCTGGCACACTCGACACCGTTGTGATCACCGAAATGCTGGCGAAGGACGCGTTGAGCCAGCAGGAACAACCTGGCAGCCGGGCCCGAACGATGTGCCCTTCACCATCCAGCTAATCAACCCGCACGGCGACCAGCGCCTCGGGTTCAACGACGCCGACGGTTCGCTTCTACCGGCTGCGGCAGTACCGCCGACCGGAACCACTGCACACCGGCGACGCGATCCTGCTGCGCGAGTGCGGCACGGTCGATGTACGGGTCGACGGCGGCGGGGACCAGGCGCTGCGGTTCCGCCGGTTACGGGGTTTCCGGGCCGCGCCGAATGCCTGCGGAAACTTGAGCGTCGCAGTTGGCCACTGAGTGCGGGAGTCGGCCAGTTGAGCAACAAGTTGTCCAGATATACGACCCTAGCTTCATATCAAACACTCATATAGGAATCATGTGCCATATTGCGGACACTCCTCCCGATGAAAGGCATGTCATGAAGTTCGCGGTCATCGGCGGTACCGGGCTGATCGGGTCGCAGGTCGTCAAGAATCTGAACGCCGCCGGGCACGAGGCGGTACCGCACTCGCAGTCCACCGGTGTCGACGTCCTCACCGGCCAGGGACTGGACGCGGCGGTGGCGGGAGCCGACGTGGTCGTCAACCTGACGAATTCCCCGACCTTCGACGAAGCCTCCCCGGCCTTCTTCCAGACCTCGATGGACAACCTTCTGGCCGCGGCCCATAAGAGTGGCGTCGGCCACTTCGTCATCCTCTCGATCGTCGGCGCGGACCAGGTGCCGGAGCTGGACTACTACCGGGCCAAGGTGCTCCAGGAGAAGCTCCTCGCGGCCGGGCCGATCCCCTACTCGATCGTCCGGGCGACGCAGTTCATGGAGTTCATGGACGCCGTCCTGTCCTGGACCGCCGACGGCGACACCGTCGGGTTGCCCGCAACACCGATCCAGCCGATCGCCTCCAAGGACGTGGCCAACGCGGTGGCGGAGGTCGCCGCGGGCGCCCCGCTGAATGGCATTCGCAACATCGCCGGCCCCGAGATCTTCTCCCTGGACGAGCTGGGCCGGATCACCCTGTCCCGCAAAGGCGACGGCCGTACCGTCGTCACCGACCCGACCGCTGGCATGTTCGCCGTCGTCAAGGGTGACGTCCTCACCGACAAGGACGCTCACCTCGCCCCTACCCGCTACGCCGACTGGCTCTCCTGAACCGCTCGCGCTCTCGACCTTCCAGTTCGGCCAGACGCGGACGATCCGGGTAGCCGACAGCGCTCCACGTTCCGAGCGTCACAACGGACGCGGTCCGGCTACCCGGCGACAATGGGTGGCGGTCCGCGCCAGGATGGCGGTGCGGCGCGATCTCGCCGGGGACAGCCAGCGCCCCGCGTACAGCCCGCACACCCTCGGCGAGAGGGTCTTCCCGCCGGGAGCAGCACTGTCCGTCGCGTCGGTCGGGTCCGCAACACGCCACTCCGGACCGCCAGTTGGCGGGCCGGACATCAGGAGGGCCGTCTCTGCGACGGAATGCGCTCCTACCCGGGGCGAGATGTGACGGCAAGGCCGGTTCGCAGGCGGGGAAACGTGCTCGGCTTCGGATCCCGCGCACGGGTCAAGTTCCGAAACGTCCATGTCGTCGGTGGATGCGCATCGCGGGCGGGTGAGTGCCCGGCCACGGCCGGCCCACCGGCCTGCCCGGCGCCCTGGTGGTAGGAGAGGCGCATGGGTGCGGCCTGCGGTACGTGGGCAGCGTCGGCACCGGATGGAGCGACACCGAACGCACCACACTCGCCGGCCTGCTCGAAGTCGCAGGAATCGACGAGTGCCCCTTCGAGACGGCGCCGGGCACGGCCGAAGCGCGGTGGGTGTCTCCGCGTTCGATCGGCGAAGCGCGGTGGGTGTTACCGCGTTCGGTCGGCGAAGCTCGCTACGCGACCGGGATCCGGGCGGGACTGCTACGACACCCCCCTTGGCACCGGCTGTGGTCGGCCGACGGCACCTGGGAGCGCCTACTCCTGCAGGTCCAGGCCGCGGCGGACGCCGTAGGTGCGGACGCCGTAGGTGAGGTCGTCTGGGACATCTCGGTGGACTCCACCATCGTCCGCGCGCATCAGCACGCGGCCGGCGCCCGCACCGATCCACCGTCGGCCCCGGAGTCAAAGGGGCCGAACTGCCAGATCACCAGGGCGAAATCGCGTGGCAGAGTCTGCACGCCCGTCTGGTGGGGGTGGTGCGGCAGGTGAGGGGCCTGGGCCGCTCGCGGGGCGGGTTCACCAGCAAGATCCACCGGAGCGCGGACGGCCGCGGCCGACCCCCCTCCCTGATCGTCACGCCAGGGCGGCGGGCGGACTGCACACAGTTCAAGCTCGTGCTGGAGAAGATCCGCGTTCCGAAGCGTGGGCCGGGCCGGACCTGGCCGACCCTGAAAGAAACCCGACAGCCTCGCGGCGGACAAGGCATACAGCAACGCCCTGCCGCGAATACCTGAGACGACGCGGCATCCGGCACACCATTCCGGAAGAGACCGACCGCCAGGCCGCCCGCCCCGCCTGCGCAAAGGCTCACGGGGCGGGCGAATGCCCGGCTTCGACGTGGGGCGGTACAAGAAACGCAACACCGTCGAACGAGCAATCAACCAGCTCAAGCAGTGCCGAGCCGTGGCCACCAGAGACGACAAGCGCGGCTGCGTCTTTCTCGTCACCGCGACCGCCGCAGCCCTGGTCATCCGGCTCCGAACGTGATCACTACGCGACCCAGCAGTAGACGCCTTGGCTCTGACTTCTGGCACTTCTGGCAAGGGCAGCCAGTCCACTCACGATCCCATGGGCGATCTCAGCCTCGACCACCTCGCCGTCCTCCGAACGCTGCTTGACCCACGATGCGGCGACGTCACGCAACCGGGACCGCTCGGCCCCGGCGAGGGCGGTGAGCAGACGCGACGAGATCGCGAACACGACGCACCCGTCATCATCCTGACCAGCAACGATACGTGGCTCACCCACTTGGACAAGTTCCTCGAAGCTGCCGCCGACAAGGAGGCATTCCCACTCGACGACGGCCTCCTCAGGATCGAAGTTGCCGAACGAGCGGGACTCGAATGCACGTCCCGGCCCGGTTTGAAGCGCCAGAGCCGCTGACGTGTCATCCGGCGCTACGAAGAACTTGACCACGATACTCACCGGGGCATGATGTCTGACTGCCCCGACCGACCTCCACCGCAATCGCCCGGACAAGTCCTAGGGGGGGCCCGTCCGTAATGGACGGGCCCTTGGCCGGGCCGGGGCACCGGTGGGGGTGTGTCAGGTTCCGAGGTATTCGAGGAGCCAGCTGATGGGTACGTCGTCCGCCGAGTCTCCGCCGTCTTTCTTCATGCGGCCGATGACGACCTTCTGGGTGCCGGCGGGTAGCCGTTCGCCGAGGCGGTTGCCGTTGTCGGGGACGGTTCGGGGCTGGACACCGCCCCAGGTGCTGCCGGTGTAGATGCTTACGCCGAGTTTGGTGTCCGCCCAGGCGCAGCCGAAGCTGAGCCAGCAGTCGCCCCATGGGCCGGCGTTGGGCGGCGGCACGGTCAGGATGATGGTGTGCTTGTAGTGGATGAGACCGCCGGTCTCGGTGAACGCGAAGCCGTGCGGGATCTCACCGAGTTGAAAGTTGTTGGCCACGGATACTCCTTGCTCAGCAGGGGTGCGGCACATCACACGGTATGAGCAGGACTGCTCTCTTGACCCCCTGCTGAGGTCAAACCCCCGGTTTGAGCGGACCTGAAGTACGCCTGGAGGTTTCCATCGCGCCCGCACGCCTCTTCCCCCGCGCACCGGGTTCAGTACCCGGAGACCAGGGCACCTGCTGTTGCGTGCCTGCTGAAGCCGAAGCCGCCGCGCGGGCCGCCGACCTATCCTGGCCTGCCCCGGAAAAGCCCGGGGCAGGCCAGTTCCCGGTGCCTTTCCGGTCGTGCCTCACTGCGCCGCTGGCCGCGAACCAGGGCCTCTACAACGGGTTCCTGGCGGCGGGGCTGGTCTGGGGTCTGATCGCCGGGGATTCGACGGGGTTCCGGGTCCAGGTCTTCTTCCTTGCCTGCGTGCTCGTCGCCGGCCTGTACGGCGGCATCACCACCAACCGGCGCATCCTCCTGGCCCAGGCGCTGCCCGGGGCGCTGGCGCTGGCCGCCGTCCTGGCGGCCCGGTGACCGCGGTGCCAGGAGATCCCCGTACGGCCCGGACCCGGGCCAAGCTGCGCCGGGCCCTGTTGGAGGAGTGCGCCCTGCGCCCGCTGACCAAGGTCAGCGTCGCCGCTCTGGTGCGCAGGGCCGGGGTCGGCCGCGCCACGTTCTACCTTCACTATGTCGACCTGGAAGCGCTGGCCGTCGACGCCTGCGCTGATGTGGTCCGAGACGCCGTGGACGCCCTGCACTCCTGGCGTGGCACCCCCGACCCCGCTGCCCCGCCACCCGCCCTGCTCGCCTTCTTCGACGGCCTGGCCCCGCACGCCGGGCTCTACCGGGAACTGCTGCGTCCGGGCGGCGGCGGCCCGCTCGGCCTGGTACTCCACCAGGACCTGCGCGCCCGCAGCCACACCGAGCGCACTCTGGCCGGCGCGCCGGAGCCCGACCTGGTCGCCTCAGCCGTGGCCGCGACCTTCACCGGAGTGCTCGCCGACTGGCTGCACGGCCTTATTCAGGCCGCCCCCGCCGAGATCACACACCGGGTCTGGCGCCTGCTCGTCACCCTGCACCGCACCCCGCTGCCCTGACGAGCCAGCCGTCCCAACCGGCTGTCGTCTGCAGTGCGTTCACCCGTCCTCGGTATGTCCCCTGCCCCCTCCGCACGCCCGTGGAGTGGTCTTCTTGCATGTTCCGACCCCGCGCTTCTGGTTCCGCCTCGACCGATCGGCTCGCCCGCGGCCCCTCGCCCGCGGCCCGAGGCCGGCGCCCCGCACCTCCGCGCCACAGCGTCCGCCCCGCGCCCGTTGCCGTACGCGGCCGGGGCACCGACAAGATCACCCCCTGGTTCAAGGACCTGCTGGACGCCATGTCCCCGAGGACATCGAGACCGCCCTCACGGCTGGCACCGCCTTCCTCATCGCTGACGAGGCGCACCGCAACGGCACTGCCCCACCCCGCGCTCTGGACCACATCATGCGAACAGCAAGGGCTCTGCTCATCGAAGCGGACCGCCTGCCAGCCCGGCGGGGCCCGGACGTCAGTTTCCTCGGCCCCGACGGCAATGTCGTTCTCGTGGAGACCAAGTCCTCCTCCCAAGCCCTGCGGGGGACCGGTTCCTTCGGGACTCCCAAGACCCGCGAACTGCAGTCCCGGCCCCGGGCGATCTGGGAGGTGAAAGGCAGCCGGCGGGCAGAGGGCCCGCGCGCGGGGTAGGGCGAATCGCGAACGTGCCCGGCCGGTTCCGGACCGGCCGGGCGACGCGCACCCGTACGGTTCCTGTTTCCGCAGTTCAGGGCTGCAACAGAGGTCTGTTGCAGCCGGATGCCGCGCCATGTGTTGCACGCCTGTCGACCAGGCCGTCCTCTTCCAGCCGGCCGCCAGCGAAGCGTAGGTCAGACCGCGGCGCAGGAACGCGCCGAACCTTCCGCTCAGCGGCTCAAGCTCAGCTTCACCGTGGCGCTCCTGCCGGTGTACGACTTGTGGATCTGCTCGCGCGTACCGGACCCGCACGCCTTCACCACGTCCGGGTACGTCATCCCGTCAGGCCTGATCGTCACGGCTGCACACACCCCGTCAGTCCGGGTGTCCTCCACCCACCCGTCGATGAACAGCGTCTCGACGCCCTCGACCTTCCTGCACGACAGCTTCCACGAGGCCACCCCGCCATCGATCTTGGGGGAATCGCTGCGCGGGCACGTTGCCGCACTGGCCGGTGGGGCGGTGCTCACCACCGCCCCACCGACCAGCACAACAGCAGCCAGAGCGGTACGAAGAGTTGGGGACAGGCGCATGAGGGATCTTCCTTCCGTGGACTCCACCTGGAGCGAACGTAGATCGTTCTCGCCCCAGACAGAGCAGGCCTACCCCCAAGGGATGACACAGTCCGCCCTTGTGAGTGACACGGCCAATGCGAGTGCGACACCACGGTCGAATCAGCGCCCACAATCACCAAGCACCTGCAGCACCCGCTCCAGGCCATGGGGCACACCGATGCCCCACCGGCGGCGGCCGTCGCCCGGACCTCGCCCACCGGATCCGGCACCCGGCCGAGCCAGTCCCGCGAGCCCTGCGGCCTGCGGCACATCCAATAATTGGACGACGCCGAGGTCTCGCATTCGCTGACTGGGCCGCACGTCGTTCACCTGAACTCCCCAAGGTTTCTTGAAGGCTGTCAGGGCTGGATCACTCTTGGGGTCTCACTCCCCAGGCAGCTCAGCGCCTGCATGGCCTCTCGCTCTATACGTGAAAGATCGTCGAGGACCGAGCCGGCCTGGACGAGGCACTGCGCATTGCCCGATTCGCCAGCCTTCTCGATCACTGCTGCCGCTTCCGTCCACAGGCTGGCTGCCTCGGTGTACAGCGTGTGGCCGGTGCGCAGGTGGCTACTGTCGAGCAGATTGGTGCATTCGGCGAGGAAGTCGCGGTAGAGGTTACGGAACAGGGCGCCGCCGGTGCCGGCCTTCTCCATCAAGAGGGCAGCCTGCGGCAGGTCCCGCTGCGGGGCGTCGGTGCGCTGTAACCATGTACGCACCAGCTTGCCCGCCTTCTCAACGCCTCGGTGGCCGAGGTTGGCAATGGGCGGGTTGAGGAAGGCGTCGGCGCAGGCGGTGATGGCGGGGATGATCTGGCCCTGTGGGGAGGGCGGGTTCCTCGGTACGGTGAGGGTGAAGGAGCGGTGCTTGGCGGTCATCGGTCCGCGCGCGGCCCTGGCCTGGGCGAGGCTGGTCAGGCTGGTGGATACCGCTCCGCCTTGCTGGTCGGTGTCCACCAGGTAGGCGTTGTGGTCGTCGTAGCCGTACATGGCTAGGACGTGGCCACCGAAGTGGATCTTCGAGCCGAAGTAGTCCAGGTAGTAGTTGTCTAGCTGCAGCCCGACCGGGCGGCCGGCGTCGATGGAGGCCACCACGTTGTCCCATGCCTTGCGCGGGGAGGTGGTCTCCTGGACCAGGAGCTCCAGCCCGAGCCTGGTGGCCGGTTTTCTGGTGAGGTCGAAAGGCTTGACCCGTCCCCCGAGGAAGGGGAAGCCCATGTTCTTGCCGTCCCAGTAGATGAAGGACAGACCAGAGCCGAGGCCGAACAGCATGGGCTCGGACAGATCAAGTCCTTGGTGCCGCAGCAGCACCCCCAGGGCTGCCGTCTCGCAGTGCTGCGTACCGTGGGCATCGATGTCTATTATCGCGGTCATGCCATGCTCTCCTTGACGGGGATGATCAATCGGGTCATCAGTTCTTCTTGCGGTGCCTCTGCCGGTCCGACGAGATACGCCTCGCGTACGGGTGCTTGCGGGCGCAGTCCGCGCTCGTGGATGGCGGCGAAGAGCGCGTTGTAGGCCAAAGGCAGTTGCGCGTAGGGCCCGATGTGCATGGTCTCGGCAACGAGTCCGCCGGGCAGCACCTCAAATTCCAGGCCGGGCATGCCTTCTCCCTGCGGGGTCTGCGCTCCGACGGTGATCTCCATCCGCTCTTCCAGATCCAGCGGGTACAGTCCCCACAGCGGCGGCTCCCATGCGATTCCCGTCCTACCGAGCACGGGCAGCAGTCGGCCTACGCACTCCTCGACCTTGCCTCCGATCTCCGCAGGGGTGCAGACCGCTCGCACCACTGCCAGCCGTCGCTCCGGCTCTCTGTTCATCGTCACCTCATAGCCGGGCAGACCGCCCTCCGCCAGTCGCTCCAGCATCTCCAGCCGGGCCTGGTCCCTGCTGATCCGCTCGGCCAGCCGGTCCCGCTCAGCGTGCAGGATGTGTGCCCTGCGCTCAGGTTCGGCAGCCAGCGCCCGGGCGATCACAGCCAAGGGAAGGTCCATCTCGCGGAGCAGGGCGATGGTCAGGGCATCACGCGCCTGTTCGGGTGCGTAATAGCGGTAGCCCGAGCTGACGTCTACGCGGACCGGGGCCAACAATCTTATTTCGTCGTAGTGCCGTAGCTGTTTGACGCTGAGGCGGCACAGGCGGGCGAAGCGCCCGATGGTGAGAAGTTCGTCTTGCACACCATCATGGTGGACTCTCCCACGATGGGAGAGTCCAGCGCTGCCTCAACGGGCTCGAGGACGTCCTCTTCGCTACCGTCATCGTTTCGGGCGTACGGGTCATACAAGCGGGCACAGTCCCCGGGCAGCGAGGCGGCGTATGGCCGACTGGGCTTGTCGCCGGTTGGCTTCATCGCTATGCCGCCGCCTCGTGGCCGCCGAGAATGACCGGGTCGTTCGCCGCCACCGTGCCGTGTTGGCCGAAGCGCACCCAGTCCGAGAAGCCGTTGAACGCCTCGACCTTGTGGGTCGCCGCCGTCACCCGGTCCCGCAGCGGCGCGTCCGAGAGGTAGCGCAGCAGCTGGACAGTACGGATCACCTTGCCGACCTCGCGGAAGCCCGTGTAGGGGCGTTGCGCCGCGAGCCGGACCGCAGCCGCCGAAGCAGCAGGACGGAGGAGATGGTGCCCTCGCGGATCGAGACGATCACGCGCATCAAGTCCCGGAAGTGGGTCTCGATCAGGCGCCAGTCGATGACGGTGCGCCCCGTCTCGCCGAACAGGGCGTCGATGTGCTCGTACTGCGTGGTGCGGGAGGGGCGGAAGAACAGCAGGTCCTTCCAGTTGCGGATGCGGGGCATCAGATCGATGCCGAGCAGGTGGGCGATGGCGAAGACCGGGTAGCTCTGGCCCTGGGTGTCCGCGTGGATCGTGGTCGGGCGGACCTCGGAGGTGTTCTTCAGCAGGCCCTCGATGGTGTAGACGGCCTCCCACATGCCGCACGGCACGAAGTGCGTGAACAGCGCGAGATCTGCTGGTGCGGACGGCCCGTGTACACGGACTCTCAGGGTTCGGGGCACGTGCCAGAAGTGCGGCACGGTCTACGGATGACACCGCTGCGATCCCTCCAGGGACCCCTACTCGCGGACAAGGTCAGCGAGCGGTACGCCGATTGCGTCGGCGATGAGGGTCAGGGTGTTGATGCGCGTCGCGGCGTGGCCTTGCTCGATCCGGTTGTACGGGCCGAGCGTGATGCCAACCCGGAGTGCGACCTCGGCTCGCCTCCGCTCGTGCGGAGAGCACAAGGTCGACGGCTTGTTTCTCCGAGGTGCCGTGGACAGGGCGCATCCACAGGTGCGTGGCATCAGCCAGCGTCGAGACCGTCAACCAGGCGGCCCAGGAACCGGGCGAAGGTGGCTTCGGCGGTGAGCGGGCGTCCGGGGGCGGAGAGGGCTTCGGCGAGTTCCGGGTGGCGGCCGTCGGCGGCGACAGCGGCGAGGTAGCGGGCCTCGGCTGCGACCCGGTCCGGGGATTGTGAGGCTGCGGCCTGCGTGATCTCGTGAGCGACGTGTCCGGCCACGAATGCGGTGAGTTGGGCGAAGACCTCTAGCTTCGCTGCACCGTCCAGCCCGGTGGGCCGCAAGGCGGCGAGAGCATGTTCCAAAAAGGCCAGCGTGTTAGGGCCTGGAACGCGACGGGTGGACAAGGCGGCGGGCAGCCAGGGGTGCCGCAGCATGTGGGCGCGCTGCAGGTGGGCGATGGTCTTCAGATCGGTACGCCAGTCACCACTGGGTGGGTCCGTGAACGTGAGTTCTCCGCTGACGTGGTCGACCATCAGTTCCAGCAGTGTCTCCTTGTCGGGGGCGTAGCTGTAGAGCGACATGACGCCGGCTCCGACCTGGGCGGCCACCCGCCGCATGGTGACCGCTTCGAGGCCTTCGGCGTCCGCCAGGGTGACGGCTGCTGCGGTGACCGCCTCCCGGCTGAAGGAGGGCCTGCGGCCCCTGCGGGGTTCGGTGGTGCGCAGCCAGAGCTGTTCGGGGTCGGCGCCCGCGGCACCGGACCTTCCGTCACTGGGCACGGTCTCGCGCTCCTTCCCCTGTTCCTGAGACGGTTCTTGCGAAGGCCATCCAAGCATCCTCTATTCTCGTACATCGTACGAGAATAGAGGAGGGGAACGATGCCATCACGCACGCCCGACGCCGTAGCCGGACCGGCATGGGTGCCACCTGCCGGAAAACCGCCGCTGTCCTCACGGATGATGAGGGCGACCTGGCGCGGCCTGCCGGCGAAACGGCACGAGGTCGGATGGGAACCGGGGCTGGTGGTGTCGGCCGCCGACAGCAGCCCCTTGATCACTGATCACTACTTCCCGCGTACGGAGGGCAACTTCCCGACCCTCCTGGTCCGCTCCCCTTATGGCCGCGGCCTGCCATGGGCTCCCCAGTACGGCCTGCTCTTCGCCGAACAGGGCTTTCACGTGGTCCTGCAGAGCTGCCGCGGCACCGGCGGTTCGGGAGGCGCGTTCGACCTGTGGCGCAACGAGGCCGCCGACGGGCAGGCCACGGTGTCGTGGCTGCGCGAGCAACCCTGGTTCAACGGAACACTGGGGACCGTCGGCCCCAGTTACCTGGGCTACGTGCAATGGGCCCTTGCCCTGGACCCGCCACCAGAACTGAAGGCAATGGTGGTGCAGGTGGGCCTGCACGATCCCTACGCCCTGTTCCACGCGGACGGTGCGCTACGCCTGGAGAACGCCCTCGCCGTCGGTATGGGCATGACCTACCAGCACCAGGGCATGGGACCGTTCCTGAGGGCGACGCTGCGCCTTCAGCGCCGCCTGCGCGCCGTCACCACCGCTCAGCCCCTGCGCGGTGCGTACGAGTCCGCCTTCGGGGGCGAAGTGCCCTGGCTGGACGACGTGATGACGCACCCGGACGCCAACGACGCCTACTGGGCCAGCGCGTCGTTGGCGGATTCGGCAGAGCGGCTCCGCGTGCCCACAGCTCTGATCACCGGATGGCACGACGCACTGGTCGACCAGACCTTCGAGCAGTACGACCGGCTGCGTCGGGCCGGATGCGAGACCGCCCTGCTCGTCGGCCCCTGGACCCACACCTCCGCCCTGCAACAGGGATGGCCCGAGGTGTTCGCCGAAAGCCTCGCCTGGCTGCGTGCCCACCTTTACGCCGACCCATCCGGCCTGCGCCCCACCGGGGTGCGCGTGTACATCGGCGGCGACCACACCTGGCGGGACCTCGACAACTGGCCACCGGCCCTTGCTGCCACCTCGTGGTACCCCATCTCCGGCGGGCACCTCACCGAACAGGCCCCCACGGACTCCGCACCACTGACGTCATTCCGCTACGACCCGGCCGACCCAACCCCGTCCATCGGCGGTCCGCTGCTCTCCCGCACCGCCGGACCTCGCGACAACAGCAGCCTGGAGGCCCGAGACGATGTCCTGACATTCACCGGCCCACCGCTGACCGAGCCCGTGGACATCCTGGGCCAGGTCTCCGCACGGCTGAGTATCTCCACGGACACCGGGCACGCTGATGTCTTCACCCGCTTGTGCGACGTGGACGCACATGGACGCTCAGTCAACGTCTGTGACGGGCTGGGCCGAATTCGAAACGACTGCACATGTGCCCTCGCAGGTCACCGTGCCGATGAGCTCCACCGCCCATCGCTTCGCCGCGGGTCACCGCATACGCTGGCAGATCAGCGGAGGCGCCCATCCGCGCTACGCCCGCAATCCCGGCACCGGGGACTCGCCGGTGGACGCCACCACCTTCACACCGGCGCGCATCACACTCCACACGAACTCGGCACTGATGCTCCCTTTTAGCTCTGGGCTCGCGTAATTCCTCTGCTCTCCGGAGAACGGACTGACGAGCCGGGCCGGACGGCCCGGCTCGCTCCTCGACGACCAACTGCTCGCGCGCCCCGGCGGCGACATCGACCATCACCTCGACCAGGTCCGTCCGGCGGCTCGGCATCCTGACCGCCACCGCGGTGCCGGAGGTCTCCCGCATGCTGGTGGCCACGCCGTCCTGGTGGGCGGTCAGTACTTCCGGCCGTTCGCGGCACAGCTGGCACAGGCCCACGCGGTTCCGCTTGCCCGTACGGCGCCGACCCGACTCCCACACGTGTTCATCAGGTTCGCGTCCGACTGCCCGCCGGTGATCGCGTTCAGCGCGTCGGCGGCCTCCTCCAGCGTCATGTTCCGTGCGAGCCGGGCCTGCTTGAGCGCCGCGTCCGTAGTACTGGACGCGGTCACGGCGACCCCATCGACCGCGTGTACCGCAGTCTTCCCCGCTCCGCGGCTTTCAGCGCGCCCGCATCGGACCGCCTGCCCGGAGAACGCGGGGCGGTGGCGACCTTGTCGCCGTTGGGCAGCAGTACCCGGCACCGAGAGCGGCGGGGCAGCAGGCTGCGACCGATCTCGGCGAGCCCGAGGATCCGGTCCTGCTGACGGGTGGAGGGGGAAAAGCCGCTCGGTGAGATCACCGTGCGGCGGACGACGTGCAGGGCCCGGGTGAATGAGGTCCGCTCGGCTGTGCTGTGGTGCAGGCGGGCGGCCTCGTCGAACAGATCCCGGGTGGCGTGGTGCACGATCAGATGCGCGTAGATCTGCCGTACGCCGTCCGGTGTCTGCGATCTGAGGACTGGTCGGCCGCGTTGGTGGGTCTTGATCTCGTCGAAGACCAGCTCGATCTCCCATCGCCGGGCATAGAGGACGGCGAGTTCTTCGGCGGGGTACTTCTCGTGGTCGGTCAGGCTGGTGATGAGCCGGACGATGTCGGCCTGCCCGTCGACGCGGTACTCGATCACCCGTACCAGCGCAGGCGGGGCCTTGACGGTCCCGGTGGCCTTGCTGTGTTTGTTCGCCTCGATCCGGGCGAGGTAGCTGCCGTCGGGCAGGACGTCCTGGACCCGGCGGGCCTTGCGCCGTTCGACTCGCCACAGGAGGTGAGTGCCGTGGTCCCGCAGCCGGTGCCAGCGGACCAGACCCCACAGCCCCCGGTCGGCCAGCAAGAGTGTGCCGGTCCCGACATGGGCCTCCAGCGCGTCGGAGACGATGCGTTCGGAGTCCTTGAACCCGCCGATCGCGGCGTCGAGGACGGCGTGGGAGGAGCACTCGGCCACCGCGACCACTCGGGGGGTGCCGGATCAGGCCTTCCCTCCATGGTCCGCGTGGCGGGCGTGGCGCAAGTGTGTCCGTAGCAGCACACGAAGCCGGGGGAGCGGTACCTCGGCGCCGAGGGCGGTGAGGAGGTCGGGCACGCTCCAGCTTGTGAGGGCACCTTGGCGGGAGAGGCAGAAGCCGACCCGGTTGATCGCATGAGTGTCGTCGTAGTCGAGCAGGAGGTAGCCGGCGAGCTGCTGTACTTCGGCTCGGCCGATCTTGTGGGGGCGGATGGTGGCTTTGCAGTCCACCAAGAGCCAGGCGGCGGATCGCGCCGGGGCGGGCGGCGTGGACGGCTGCGAGGGCGAGAACCATCCGGTCCGCCGGCCGGGCCACCACGGCGAGTGAGGCCTGGACGTGCCCGGGGGCAAGGGCTGGATGACGCCAGGCTCCTGCTGGCCAACCCGTATGCGACTGGTCGGGTTCTTGAGGATCGTGCCGTTCTTCTTCGCCCGGGTGAACAGCGATCGCAGGGTGACCTGCGTGTGCTTCCGCTGCGAGCCGTGGACGGTACTCAGGTGGCCGAGGATGTCGTCGCGGGTGATCTCGCGAAGGTGGTCGTAGCCGGTTGGACCACTCCAGCAGCACGGGCCGGATCCGGTTGAGGTAGCCCCAGACCGTTTGCACGTCCCGGGGCTGCGAGCGGGGACCGCCGTCGTGCAGGTCAAGGACTCGCTGTTTCGTCTGGCCGAGGACATCGGTGTGTCGTGCTCGATGGTGGGGGCCAGGTGGACCGCGTCGCGGTGGCCGAAGGAGCGCCGGGTGGAGGGTGCTCGGCGAACGGTCTGTGGCTCGGCCGGAGGGGAGAAGCATCCATGGCCGAGCCACCGGGGTTATGCGGTGTAGAGGGTGTCGACGCTGTCGTGCATCTTCTTCGCCAGCGGCGGGGATTCGTACTCACCGGTGACGATCTCGATGTAGACCCCGCTGTCGGCGTTCTGGGCCTGTTCGAGGGCCTGGTCGAGTTCGGTGAGGGTGGTGACGCGGGCGGTGTACCAGTCGTCGCAGCCCAGGGTCTTCGGCAAGTTCGCGTAGTGCCACTGGGCGAGGTCGTTGTACTCGATGTCCGGGTCCTTGCACAGCAGGCGTTCGATGAGGAAGCCGTTGTTGTTAAGGAGGAACACGACCGGTTTGAGGCCGTAGCGGCCCATCTGGCTGATCTCCTGGGCGGTGAGCTGGTGCGAGCCCTCGCCGGTGATCAGGACGACCCGCTTCTTCCCGCCGTTCGCTGAGGCGGCCAGGGCCGCGCCGAAGGCGGCCGGGGTCGCCCAGCCGATCGATCCCCACAGGGTCTGGTTGTGGAAGGTGGCCCCCTCGGGCAGCTTGGCGAACACCATGCCCATGGACGAGGTCCCGGTCTCCGCGACCACGATGTCCTCCGGCTTCAGGAACCCCTCCCACCTCGGGTAGAGGCTGTCCGCCGTGATCTTCCCGTTCCCGTTCCCGGCAGCGATACGCGTCACCGGCCCGGACGGCTTCGGCCAGGACCGCTTCGGCAGCTCGCGCGCAAGCCGGTCCAGCAGGTCCTTCATCTCCACGCTCTGGTACGTGACTGGGCCCACCCGGACGTGGTGGTGGCGGATGTCGATGACCCGGGCCGGGTCGAGCCGGGCGGTGAACGCCCCGGTGTTGAAGTCGTTCATCAGCGCGCCGACCAGCAGGACCCGGTCCGCGCCCTCGACGAACGCGCGGACGCTCTCGTCCATCAGCTTGCCGTCGTACATGCCCACGTACGAGTCCTGGTGCTCGTTCAGGACGCCCTTGTCGGCCATCATCGTGGCGAAGGGGATTCCGGAGGCGTCCAGCACCTTCTGAAGGTCCGATTCGAGCCCGGCGCGCTCTTCCCACTCGCGCCGTTCATGCCCCGCTGAACCCCGGCCGTGCGGCCGCGCGAGTGCGACGGGACCGCCGTACGGATGGTGCCGAAGCATGTTCGGAGGCCGTCGAGCTCGTTGAGCCCGCACGCCAGGTGCTGACGGCCGCCTGGTGGTCAATGCCTGCGGCACCGACACCGCGAACTGGAAGATCGAGCAGCAGTCACCGAACAGCGGCTGGGGCAGCTGGGCCTCCATGGGCGGTGGCCTGTCCAGCGCGCTGCTGGGCACGTTCGTTCTCGGGTAAGCCGACACCGGGCCCCGAATTCGCCAACAGCATCCCTGGGGGTACAGCGCCGTACGTTTCGACGACCAGGGTCAGGCGACCCGGAGCTTCTTGCGTCGTTCGAGGGCGAGCTGCTCGCGGTAGTCCTCGACGGCCTGGTGGTACCGGGCGACGAAGTCCGGGTCGTCCTCGTGCCCGACGACCGCCGCCGGCGTCGACCAGTGCGTCCCGTCCAGTCCCAGGCTCTCCAGGAGGGCCCGGCGTTCGGTGTACGGCAGCCCGGTCAGGCTGTGGCCGTCCAGGTGCACGGCGTCGAAGAGGACGAGGTGGGCGGGCACGACCTGGGCCATGCGGGCGGCCTTCGCCGGGGATCCGGTCAGGCCCATGCGGGACTGCAGCCGCTCGAAGGGGCATCGGATGTGAGGTATTCCCATCCGATGCCCGACTGCGGAGCGTGCACCCGCTGGCATGAGCTGGCCGATGGCAGCACCGCCCCGGCTAAATCACCATACGGACAGGTCCTGTCCGTTTGCGTAGATCAGATGTCCACCACGGATGTCTGACGGCCAGATCCCGCCCACAGAGAGTCCGTTGCCCGTGCCGCCTCGCGCCCACGGTGAGTCGTTGTAGCCGACCGCGTTGACCACACGAACCTTGAAGTCGACGTTGTTGGGGGTGTGAACCGCCCCGGGTTTGATGGAGATCATCAAGACCCGGAAGGATGCCAATCATGGCTGCTCCCCGTAAGTACCCCGACGAACTGCGTGAACGCG